>JAAUUT010000218.1 GCA_012031035.1 Candidatus Altimarinota bacterium
CTAATTCGATCGCGCCGCGATTTTTATGACGATGAGATCGTGAGCATTGATAGACCCAATCCCGTACCTTCTCTTTGTGGCTTGGTAGTAAAAAAAGGATCGAAAAATTTTACCAATAATATCTTCTGGGATTCCCGCTCCGTTATCTTGGATGACGATCTTAACCGATTCTTTTAGGTTTTCGGTTTCTACTAAAATGAGCGGACGAAAATTTGAATCTATTAGTTGAGCTTTTTGATACACGGCATAATAAGCATTATCGAGAATGTTAATTAAAGAGCGGCTAAGTTCGCGATCGAAAATTTCTATTTGAGGGATAGAGCGATCGTAATTTTTCTCTAAATTAATGGGGAAGTTTGTATATTTACCTTGTTGGCTATAAAGAACGAGTTTGATAGTAGAATCTAGTAAAGCATTGATATCGGTTGGAGTGCGATCGGATGCAACCCCATCGGGATGAGGCAACATTGTTTGCACGATCGCGTTTGCCCGTTTGCTATGGTCTTTAATTTCGACTAAATTTTCCGATAAATTAGAAGAAATCTCATGAATATTTTCAAAAACTTCTACTTCACAACATCGATCGCGATCTCTAATAGTTTCTCGTAACTCGTTGGCTAAATTAACAGATAAACTAGCAAAGTTTTGGATAAAGTGGAGCGGATTTTTCAGTTCGTGGGACACCCCAGCTACAAGCGTTCCCAAAGCCGCTAATTTTTCTTTAACCAAGATTTTATCTTGAGCGGCTCTCAGTTCTCGATAAGTTTTTCTTAAATCTTGAATACGAGACTCTACCTCGTGTTCTAGGTAAAGATTATATTCTTGCAGTTGGCTGATATAAACGAAATTTGTTACTAAAACTGACGAACAACCAAGGGCAAGTAAAGTAGGCGCTAGAGGAAGCCACCAACTATTTAAAAAAGCAATGTAACTAATCCCGATTAGTAACACGATCGTAACCGAAGTTCCAATCACGATCGCCACGCCTAGTTTTAGCAGATTTTTGGTTTTTCGCCATTTCCACGCCCAAATTGCCGGAATAACGACCCATAGAGCGATCCAGAGATCTTCTAAATAGTCTGGCAAAACTTTGATGAGAGGGCGATTGTTTAATACGGTACTCAAAATTTGGCTGGCAAGATTTGCCTGAATTTCTACCCCAAAAGTGAGTGCAGGCGTTATTGATAAACTTTGACTGTGAGGGGTTGAGAAGTAGTCTTTGATGCTGGTTGCTTGCGATCCTACCAAAATAATGCGATCGCGCATCAAATTAGGGTCGAAATGACCTTCTAAAACATCTGTAAACGAAATTTTTTGAAAACTCTGAGCCGAACCTCGATAATTGAGTAGTATTTGATATCCTCCTGCATCTGCATTTCTATAACCGCCGTCATTGCTATTAAAGGGATAAAAAACAGTCTTTTTTAATTTCATCCAGCCGCCATCGTCAGAGGCAACGGGCACAGTATTATCTTTTTCTAAATATTTTAAAGCAACTGCCAGCCCCAAGCTCGGCAAATTTTCTTTACCTGGAGCCATCGGAAATAAAAAAGCACGACGAAGAACGCCATCGCCATCGAGGATGATATCGCTGCTGCTAACCTGTCCCAACTTTTCTAAAACGGGAGGCGGGTTAATGGTCGAATAGAATTGGTCGCCAATGACTTTTTCAATACCGATGAGATTAGGAGTCGTTTTAAAAACTTCAAGTAATTCTTCATGTCCCGGTTCTACGGGAATATCTCGGTAAATATCCAAACCAATAACTCTAGGCTTTTGTTCTTTAATTTTTGTTATCAGTCTTGCTAAATCGCGATCGCTAATTGGCCATTGTTTGAGCTTTTGGATGTCTTTTTCTTCCATGCCAACAATCACGATTCGCTCGTCCCTTGGTTCCAAAGGTCGAAGCCGAAAAAATAAATCTAACGTCGTCCATTCCAAGGGTTGTAACCAACCTATCAAGCGAATGGCAATAATTAGCCCAGTTGCGCTAGGCACTGTAAAGACAACGCCTCGCCAGTTCCAAGCTATTTTTTTTAGGTTGTTCCACACACTATCGAGTTCCCCGATAATTTTAAAAATTCGCTAACCTTTATTGGTCGGATTAACATCTATGACAGTAACTTAACAAAGTGACGAATTGGAGACTAGAACTATTATCTACGCTACTTTTTTCCTGAGAAACTAAGTTGCAAAATTTACATAAAAATTTACATAAAGAATTTTAATGACTTTTAGCTCACAAATGAGTGATTTGAGTTTGCCATCTAGACTTTCTTGGCTCACAACTTAATTGAGCAAATATATATTTCATATTAACACAATAATTAATTTGACTCATAAATAATTTATGAACTTCGAGGGGGAATCGCAGTATTTTGCTCACAAAATATGTCGATAAACTGGGTTTTATTCCAAAAATCTTTCATAAACAGGATGCAAGTCATTAGATAAAAAGTTTATGCTAATAAAAAATATTTTTTTTCAATCAAGAAAAATAACTTTGAATTTGAAAAATTATAGATTTTAGGATTTATTATGCCCTCTGTCTTATCAGCGAACAATTCATCAACGACAAAATTTGATTACTCAAACCTGGATACAGGTACTTCATGGTTTGTGCGAGAGCAAACCGAGGAAATCAAAGCACTGATGAAGCAGACTGCCGAAGGGATCGTCAAGATCGGCAGAAATTGCTTGAAGTAAAAAAACGTTTGGGATACGGTTATTACAGACAATGGATAGAGGCTGAATTTAACTGGGGAAAATCTACTGCTAACTCTTTTGAAAATGTTGCTAAACGCTTTGCAGATGTCCAAAATTTGGACAACTTTGCTCCTTCTGCCTTATATGAATTAGCCGCTCCTTCAACGCCAGAAATAGCCAAAGAAGAAGCCCTTATTCGTGCTGATTCAGGGGAATACATAACTTACACAACTGCCAAAGAAATCAAACAAAAGTTTTCTACTCCTGCGACACTCAAGCATACAAAAACAGAACCAGAAAAACAATTTTTATCAGACTCAACTGCTCGTGAGGTGCGCAAAAGAGTTAAGGAACCGTTAGCATCCGACGCTCCTACCCCAGAACCCGCACCATTCGAGCAACCGCAAGTCACAGAGAAAACACCCATTCAACCCGAAACATCGAGCCAATCAAAGGTCGTTCAACCTGGAAGCTGGTGGCAGTTGGGACGGCATTGGCTTTACTGTGGAGAAACTGATTCACCTCAGTTTCTCAGTCGATTGCCACAACAGATTGCTCTGGCGATCGCGTTTCCGAAAACAGCAGATTGGCATTTCAAAACTCTCAGTACAAAAGTTAAGTCGGCTTTGACAGTATTTAGTTCCTATCAAGATCTTGACTTAAATATTCTGCGAAAATGGTAGAAAACTCGTTAGAACTTTATACTAATGGCGGCGAAACTGTACTTTTCTCCTATTTGCTCGATCCGGCTTTGCTATTATTAGTCGATCGCCTTGATTGTGATTGTGCGATCGCAGAACCCAATCCCTTACGCTGTGAAGCCGTCATTCAAGCCTGGACGCAAACGGGCGGACAAGCCTTATCAGTGACCAGTAATCAGTAATCAGTAATCAGTTACCAGTTACCAGTTACCAGTTACCAGGAAGACAAAGAAGTTTTTTACTCCTGAACTCCAAATTTTCATAATTCATCATTCATAATTCATCATTCAATAGAACTCCAAATTTTCATAATTCATAATTCCTAATTCCTAATTCAAAGGAAGATGCACCCGAAAACAACTACCAACTCCTAACTGACTCTCAACCGTAATTTTACCGCCATGTTGCTGCGCGATCGCCATTGAGATAGCTAATCCTAACCCCAATCCCTCTTGCTGACGAGCTTTAGGATCTTTCGATCGCCAAAATCGCTGAAAGACAAAAGGTAAAGCTTCTGGCGCAATACCATAGCCAGTATCTTCCACAGAAACACAGGCCCATCCTCGTAAATATTCCCCAGAAACAGTTACTTTCCCCCCAGGCTCGGTATATTTTATCGCATTGCCAATAAGATTAGAAAATAGACGATTCAGTTGATTTACATCGCCCTTGACAGTTATTTCTGTCTTTAATTCGGCTCGTAAAACAATCCCTTTAATTTGAGCAACAGGATCGAAATGTTCGGCTAGTTCTTGTAGTAATTGAGTCAGGGAAAGGGGCGATCGCTCCATCTCATGGGCTAAAACCCCTATATTAGTACGAACTAGGAAAAGCAGTTCTTCTAGCAGCCGCTTCATTTGTTTGGCTGCCGTACTAATCATTTCCAGTTTTCTAGTATCTGAGGCTTGAAATTGTTCGGCATGAGAAAGCATGACATCGCTGGCAACACTAATTCTTGCAAGCGGATTGCGGAGTTCGAGAGAGGCTTCAGCCGTGAGTTGCTTGAGTCGCTCTAGGGTGTTTTTAGTAGGAACGAGAGCTTGTTGAGTAAGATAAATGCTGCTCAGACTAATCAATAATAAGGCTATTACTCCTGCTATCCACAACTTTAAATGCAATCGCGCAAGTATAGTCGAGTAATATCGAGTTGTCTCACTAGCTCGAATATAGCCTTCCAATCGCAATACATTTTTGTTGGCTTCCTTAGCATATACAGCAATCGTCACGCTTCGGATTTGCTGTTCTTGCTCAAAAATCGGAATATCTCTATTCGAGCGAGAAGACAAAAAAACGTCAATCGAGGAGGTGTTTGGAACAGTCACACCTTCTTTCGTCACAAGCTTTCCATCGCTATCAAACCATTCTAAACCTTGTTCTCGGTCAGAGAAAAGGTGTTGCCAAGGTAAATCTTTATCTAAACTTTGACGACCTTCGATTTTTACCATTTCCAAACTTGGAATAGCTGCTTGTGCTAGCGTCAACAATTGATGATTTAACTGTTCGTTGAGATTACGCTCAAAAAAAAGATACAAAGTTGTCGCCGATGTTCCTAAAATAGTTGCGATCGCCATCAGATAGGCAACTAGCAAACGCCAGCCCAAGTCAGGAAGACCTTTAATAGAGATTTGGTTTGAGGCAACAATCCAACTTGTTAGCCTTTTGAATAAAGCCATTACAAAGTTCCAGCTACCGCTTGTTGTTGTCGCAATCGCCCTGTATGGCAATGCCATCATGCGATCGCGCGTTGAAGATAGTTATCGATTCTTTTACAGTCTACAGGGATTACTCAGTAATGCAGGTTTTAAGGTATTTTAGCGAACTATCAAATTAAGCGATCTCGATTGGCTTTGCTGCTGCCTGGAGAGCGATAGGCTTTGTCGCTGCCCCTAGGGCAATCCCCAATGCTTCTTTATATTAAAACAATATATATAAAAAATAAACTAAAAATACTGAGAAATTTTGACAATTAGAACTATAGTTCGGTGGTTTCCTCTGTAAGTTCAAACAACTTTTGCAGCCAAGGTTCTTCTCTACCTAAATAAATACTGCATAGTTTTTTATCTTCATCCCTTTTTCTAAAATAAATATAAGGGCCATATTCTTTTTCTTCTCCAGTAGGCTGTTTTTGGAAATATATCGCTTTTCAAGATAACCAATTTTCTTAGCACTCTTGCGACGAAGGTGATTTTCAATGGCTTTTCTAGGACTTCTAGCTCAAAAGGCTTGGTTAAAAATCAAAAACGCCTTCATT
>JAAUUT010000219.1 GCA_012031035.1 Candidatus Altimarinota bacterium
GCTAACATGGCAGCGACAAGCCTAGCATCATGTACGTTTACTCCTATAATTGAGTATTCAATAAGAATTCGCCTCCATTCTTGATAGATCTCTGCGGTATCGAGCCGAAGCTCAAACAAATTCTCAACATTTTTCATGGGAGTCCCTAGCTTCAACAAAGTAGGCTAGGGAGGAATAGTGTGCCGTTAGGCAATACATAACTTATTCGCTCTCCGTAATAACTTGACTTGAGACAAAATAAACTGCCCAAGTCGTTTCCAATTAACGTCATAGATGCTTAAGTATCTATACTTATTAGTGTTGGTATAGCCACCTATCCATCCTCGATAAGTAACTCCTGCTTTGACTCCTTCGACATAATCGCCTCCTCGGAAGCCAAATGGTGTAATAGTGCCACCTTTGCGCTTTCTAATTCCACCTTTTTGTGAATTATCAAAATGTAAGGCTCGACGGAAATATTCAGGGCGAGTAATAATTCTGAAAACTGAATCAGTTATAGCTACCATACCCTTCCAATCATGACCGCGACTATTACTAAGATAAAATGGCTTAAAGCCAATAAACTCGCTAGCTGCCAATGCTACGACATCTACTGCATGAGTTTCTGGTACAGGATTTTTCTTGTTGTGCTTATCTTTAAACAAGCCAAGATACTTCCTGATTTGACTAGTGCCATTCCCATCTTTTTGCCAGCCAGACATTTTCTTGACAGGAGCAAGCTGCTGTAGTTGTTCTATACACCAGTATTGAGCAGCCATCACTGAAGAAAACCCTTTCCCCGCTCGTGCGGACTTACGACCTGATGTTAGATCTACATCGGCTTTGATTACTTCATACACAATCTTACTGACAGGGAAAATAGCGCATAACTCTTTAACTATGCGAATCTCCATTAACCGCGAAGCTCGTATTGATGGTGGCAATTTGAATTGAGTGCGGTTATTAAACCGTTTTTGCCTATGACATCTTTGAGCAAAAGGTAAGTTGCGGTTAATCCTGCGTCCGCGTCTAGCTCTACGCTGCAAAGCACGACCTCGAAGATTCTTGATTACCTTACTCTTCTTGATGACAGCAGCCCCAAGACGTTCTTTGACTCGTTTAAAGGGTAATACAGCATGACCGCGAAATAGAGTCGCTTTAGCTGATTGGATGCCAAAACCTGAATAGGATTTCCCTGGGTCTATACCGCAAACTACAGGCTGTGTTTTTCTGCCTGATGGCTCTTGGATTAATTGAACATAGTAGATGCCCAAATCATTCCATTTACCCACTGCCTTGCCGTCTCTTACCCAACGTCTAGCACGACTAGCCTTAGCTGGCATAGCTGCACTTCCGTCTGGGTTTTGTACTGGTACTCTTGGATTCACGATAGTGATAAACCTCGTTAAAGTAAAAAGTCCCTACGAGCATCGGAATAAAGATGTGCTTGCCATTACGCAACGTCCATAATCAGTGAACTTAGAGAGGTACAAACTAGGGAAATATTTATACGTCTGTGCCATATTCCGACTCTATGCTCTAGTAAACACTTAGCTCTCGGCTGACTCCGAAAGCCCCTTCCTCCGCGTTAGCAAGGGAGGGGTTGTTTACATTTACAAAATTCTATTATTCTGCTTGCTTGGCTTTGGCAATTAAACTAATCCATTGATTAAAAGTATAATCCTCAAGCTCTATTTTAAATTGGAAAACTAAATAAGATAATACCAACGAACCGCTAATCAAAATTTTTTAATTTCAGAAAAGCTTGAAAAAAAAAATTATAATAACTAGCAAAACGCTAACAATTAGAGTCCACAGAAAATTTACATTCTGACTCAGCACCAACCAAAAATCTTTTTTAAACAACCCTTGCGTCGGCGGACAAGCGCGAACAAGAATTTGAAAAACTTCATTTTGAACTTTACGTTTGTTTTGGTTGAGAGAAGAAAAATAATCTTTGATAACTAAATTAAGTTTTTTTTGGAGGCGTTGACTTAAAAAACTATCTAATAAATTTAGTTCTTTTCTTTTTTTTAAAATTGTCATATCTCTATCAACGATATAATTGTATAGACACAACAATTCTTGAAGCGCATACTCTTAAAATAAAACATTTTTATCGAGCGCAGAACGTTATTTTTTAGAAATTCAGTAATTGCTTTAATTTGTTGAAGTTTATCTTTAATTTTTCTCGAATTTTTTCAAGGCTATCTTCTTGTAAACTTTCAAAGATATAAGAGTTTAAATTTTTAGACGGCAATTCTCGTCCAAAAATCAAGCCTTCTTCAAAATATTGAAGATCTTCAGATGAAAAGCGATATTTTCCAGGATATAAAAACCGAGCAACAAATTTAAAAAAATTGATAAAAAACTCGTTGGTTTGGCTATCGTTCCCCATCGTGAAGCCAACAATAAAAGCTTCGCTTTGACAAGAGAGATCCAAGTCTAGGATTACGTGTACATAATCGTGATTCTTTAAAGAGATTTTTGCGGGCAATGGCAGAGGACTATCAGGATTTTCCAACAACCAAACCAAGAAAGGAATCTCTTGTGGGGGATCTCCTGGTAATTGAGGGTAAGCCTCTAAGAGAGTTAATTGGTCAAAGAAGTTTAAAAACATATATTAATGATTTTATTACCTTTTTTCTAACTGAATTTTCGTTCGTTGGTTGCGACGATCTTGGGGCGGGATATTAGGCAAGGGGAATGACGATCCTTTTCCAAGAGCAACGATTGGCAACCGGACTCCTGCTTTTTTAAGAGCATCAACTACTGTTTGTGCCCTACGTTCGCTCAAACCTTCGTTAAAAACGGCATCACCCGTCTCCGAAGTATATCCAATTACTCGAATGGCAACTGTTTGTGGGTTAAACTCTTGAAGCTCTTTTGCGACATTAGAGATCGTTTTTTCTCCTGTTTGGGTGAGGCTTGCCGAGTTGATGGCGAACTGTATTTCTCCTTTAAGTTGTAAATTTCCAATCGCTTCTCCTGCAAATCCTTGGGTTGTCGATTGGCGAGCGCTCGGTTGAAGAGAACCCGCTAGTCGCTCGGCAAGAGAGGGATTGTCGGCGCGAACCAACGCTATTAAAGCTTGAGTGTTCTTAACGGCTTCTTCGACAAACTTTGGCTCGTACAAGTCACTAAAATTTTCTGGACGTTTTTGTAATTTGCCATTCAGTACGAGGAGAGCCGCCGTTGAAGCAATCCGCTTGCGTAGCGTTCCGTCGTTCATCCACTGTTGGGCTTCCACAGAAGAAAAGAAATTAATCCCCTCTTTTATTCTTTGGGCATCTGAGAGACTTATTCGTGCATCCTGGGCAATCTGAGAAATTAAGAGATCGCTATCTTGATTGGCGAGATCGACTCTACGATAATAAGCTCCTAAAAAATCATGAATCATTTCAGGTCGAGACTCAATCGCTTGCTTAGAAGCAACTATTACATCAACGATCGCAGGTATATCTCGACTCGATAACACTACATTGTAACCAAGTTGGCGAGCTATCGATATATATGGTTCCCATAAAACCGCTACCTTTACACCGCTATGAGGATCTTGCAATTGCGTCCAAGCATCGCGAGCGTCCGCAACATCTTGCCACTCAAATTCCGATAATTTAAAACTCTCAAATTTATCGTCTAGAACTTCGGCAAGATGTTCGCTTGGCGTATTGCTCGCGTAGCTAATTTTCGGTCTTTTCCCTAACTTCTGGAGTTTAGCGATTAATTGTTTTAAATCTTCTAGCGATTTAATTTCTGGGGCAAGAACAATGGCATCCGCTCCGTTACTGCGATCTATTAAACCAACAACTTTTCCTTCTGTTGTCATGTGTTGCAGGAATTGGCTTAAATCGGTTACGACAAGATCGGCTTTTCCCTCGACTAATAACTGAGCGCGTTTCTTTTGGTCGGGTTCATTTTGATAATTGAGTGTGATACCTACTTCAGATAAAGCATTGGTAAAACTTTTATCTCTAAAAGTAGAATATCCGCTAAAACCATCGCCCAGTAACCTTAGAATAGTTTGCTCAGAGGAGCGATCTATTTTTAGAGGTTGTGTCTGTTGTCGGTCTTGATTTTTAAGAGAGTTTATTTCTTTTTGTAAGATTAAATTTTCAGATGAGAAACTAGTATTTGAAGAAAGCAAAGGCTTACGAGCGTTAAACCAAGATACTCCAAATAATAGTAACGCTACAAGTACGCCAATACTTACAGACAAAATTAAGTCGGTTTTATTTTCTTTATTCACTAATACCTCCAATTGTCAAAATTTTTCCAAGCCGATTGACATACGCCCAATCTCCCCCAATTAGTTGCACTGCGGCTAGCCCTTCAGAGAAAGGGGTAGCATACTCAAACTTAGGCGAGATCGCTTCATTCCCTTGTAGGTCTATATAGCCCCATCTCTCTCCTTCCTTTGTCACTGAGGCTAGATTTTCCTCGAACTCATGAGCTAGCAGAAATTGAGGAGCGATCGCTTCATTCCCACCAGTGTCGATATACCCCCACTTCCCCCGAACCAAGATTTGCGCTTTACCTTCCCCAAAACTCTGAGCCGATTGGAATTTTAGGGGAATGCTCAGATTGCCATTCTTATCTATATATCCATACCGATTGCCTTTTGATACCAGTGCCAATCTTTCAGAAAAAGGAAGAGCCTTTTCAAACTGAGGAGAGATAGTTTCATTTCCTTGGACATCGATATATCCATACTTTCCATTAATTTTGATAAGACCCCGACCCTCTTGAAAACGCTGCGCTTTCTCAAACTGAGGAGGAATAGCCCATTTTCCTTTTTTATCTAAATAACCCCATTTTTGTCCGTTGAGGGAAGCCGCCGCCAGTCCTTCACTGAAACGATCGGCTCTTTTAAATTTTATGGGAATAATAAATTCCCCTTTGGTATTGATGAAGCCATATTTCCCGTTGACAATAACCATTGCCAATCCATCGTTAAATCGATCGCCCAGATCGAAAATTGGCGCAATCGCCCAACTTCCTTTTTTATCAATATATCCGTATCGTCCTTGAGATGCGGCTGTTGCTAATCCCTCCACCTCAAAATGACCCGCATAGTCGAATTGAGGAGCGATTGTTATTGTACCGTTGCGATCGATATATCCCCATTTTCCATCTATTTCCACTGCGGCTAATCCTTCTGAAAAGGATTTAGCAAACGAGATGGACAATTGATTTTGGTCTTTTTCAACTTGCAGTTGTTGACCCAACGATTGCATCGATGCAATTGCAGAATCGAGCGAACGCGATCCGATTAAGCCTTGTCCTACACCAAAGACCAGCGTCGAGAGCAAAATTAACTCTAACTTAATTTGTTTCATAATTTAAATCTTTATATTTTCTGATTCTTCTAATAGTTCATTCGCTAGCTCTAAACTATCTTTCATTCGATTGAGAGATGTTACCAAAACTCCAATTTCGTCTCGCGAGAAATATTCAAATCGAGCCGAATCTTCTCCCCCCTTCAATTTTTTTTTAACACCCTTACAATTTTTTTGAATAGGTACGATAATTATTCGTCTTATCAATAAACTATTTAAAAGAATTGTTAACAGTAAAAATATCCCCAAGA
>JAAUUT010000091.1 GCA_012031035.1 Candidatus Altimarinota bacterium
TTGGGAAACATGGAAAAGTTGTTAGAAAATCTAAGTTAGAAAATTTGAACTTCTGACTCACTTTAGACCAACTTGAAAGTGGCACTATCGAAAACATAGCCGAACTGCGACTCAAGTTAGTCCATCTTTCTCAGAAACAACAGATGGAGGCAAAAACAACCGCAAGCAGCTTTGCTGCTACGCAGAGCGCAATCGCGGTTGCTGCCGACGAAAATCCTCCTCAAAAAGCTTCCTCTGCTGACGAACCTACTACAGAAAAGCTCGTTAACATGCCTCCTGTAGAACCTGAAGATAGCTTTGATAGCGGCCCGATGTCCACTAGAGGAGCAAGCGAAGGAGAAGATTTATCGACTGCCGTTTTACCAATGGAGTTGTTAAGTCTGACTGATGGGGGATATACCGATCGCGGTCGCTCTCGACATCATAACGAAGATTATTTCGGAATGCGATCGCAGGTCAAAAAACAATTGAGCAGTCGAGGCAAAAAATATCAAGCTCGCGGTTTATACATTGTCTGCGATGGAATGGGCGGACACGCCGCCGGAGAAGTTGCTAGCGCGATGGCAGTTGAAACCCTACAACGATATTTTATTGCCAATTGGCACGACGATCTTCCCGATCGCGAAACGATAGAAAAAGGCATCCTGCTCACCAATGAAACCATTTTTAACATCAATCAAAAAAATTCACGTTCCGGTAACGGACGCATGGGTACGACGTTAGTGATGGCTTTGGTACAAGATACCAAAGTGGCGTTTGCTCATGTCGGCGACAGTCGCATCTATCGCGTCACGCGCAAAGGAGGCTTAGAACAGTTAACCATCGATCACGAAGTCGGTCAAAGAGCGATTCAAGGCGGAGTCGCTCCTGAGATTGCTTATGCTCGCCCCGATGCCTATCAGTTGACCCAAGCTTTAGGCCCTCATGGAAGCAAATTTATTAAACCAGACGTTCATTTTTTAGAGCTTCAGGAAGATAGTTTGTTTCTGTTATGTTCGGACGGACTTTCTGATAATGCTTTGGTCGAAAACCACTGGCAAACTTACTTAACTCCTCTAATTAGTTCTAGTAGCAGCTTAGACAAGGGGTTACGCAAGTTGATCGATTTGGCCAATCAACATAACGGGCACGACAACATTACTGCTATTCTGATCAGAATGAAACTACGCCCCTATCTCGGTAGCGGAAATTGGTAATTAGTGTTTTTAAAGGTAGAAATCAAAAGCCGCTCGTTTTATGGGACGGGGCTTTTAAAGGGGCGAACTTACACTCTGCGAAAAGCATACAGCAACACCCCTGGCTTTTGAGCGAATATCTATTCTTTTCTCCTAATAATTGGGAGGGCGCACGCCATATGCCCCTACTGATAACTGATGTACAGACGCGATATATCGCGTCTCTAGCAATAACTGATAACTGATTTTATGGTGACTTTAACTCTTCTCCATCCTGAAACTCATCAACCTTTGGAAAAATGGAATTTATGCGATCGCTCGATTATTCGCATCGGTCGTCAGAGAGACAACGATGTTATTTTGGCCAAGTTTCCCGCCGTCTCGCGGCATCATCTAGAACTTAAACCTGCGGATGAATCGTCTTCTGGTGTGGAGTGGCTGGCGATCGGCTATGGCAGTAATGGTACTTTTGTTAATGGCAGGCTGATTTCTCAGGCAATTATTCAAGATAAAGACTTTCTTCAATTAGCCCCCGATGGCCCCCTACTACAATTTCACACTCAATCTACTGACGCGAATTTTCCAAAAACGCCCGTCGAAGTTTGCACCCATCTGGGAAACCCACAAACGAATTTGTTTTGCATACATTGCGGCCAACCTCTGGTCAAACAACAAAATTTTATTCGTCACTATCAAGTGTTGCGGGTACTCGGACGAGGCGGCATGGGAACGACTTATCTAGCTTGGGATAAGACGGGAACGACAACGGGAACGCCTTTGCTGCTGGTTCTCAAAGAAATGAATGCCGATATTGCACAGATCGCTAAAGCTAGGGAACTTTTTGAAAGAGAAGCTCGTATCCTAAAATCGCTTAATTGTTCTGGTATTCCCAAATATTACGATTTTTTTGTGGAAAATGCCAAAAAATATCTGGCAATGGAATTAATCCACGGTCAGAATTTAGAACAACGCATCCATGAACAAGGCCCTGCTACGCCAGAACAAGCGCTAACTTGGTTAATTCAGGCTTGCAATATTTTGGCTTATCTTCATACTTTAAAACCGCCTTTAGTCCATCGCGATGTCAAACCAGCTAACTTGATGTTACGCAAAGTTGATAACTGTATCATGCTCTTAGATTTTGGGGCAGTCAAAGAAATCGGTACGCCACAGGAGACACGCATTGGGGCGCAAGGATATAGCGCGCCCGAACAAAGTCGAGGAAGACCCTGCCCCCAATCCGATTTATACGCGCTCGGTGCTACTCTCCTTTTTTTGCTGACTGGCGAAGCTCCTCTCAAATACTACCGTCGTTTGGGAGGAGAGTGGAATTTTGATGTTAGCGGGATCCCTAACATTCCTCCCCAGGTAGCTCAAGTAATTACAAAAGCTTGTCAATCAGCGTGGCAGGAGCGCTACCAAACAGCAAAAGAATTATCCGAGGCATTAGGAAATTGTTTAAAACAGCTATCGACTAAAAGCTGATAGCTGACAGGCGATAGCCCTTTGGATAGCGACAAGGATACTTGCACTGATGTTATTCTTCATCCCAAGCTTCTACTAAAAGAACTTCGCTAACTGGATCTTGGACGGTAAAACCAAAATCTTGAAGTTCTTTTTCCAAAAATTCCAATCGTCGCCATAGAGTAGGGCAAGTTTCCATAGCGGATCGGTTGGTTTAACCGCTTTTGACGTTACAAGTGAAGACAACTTACGCTGAAACTTCAACATCGGATGAGCGACTTGATTAGTCATAAACTCTTTAAACTTGCAATCTCACTAAATTGTGTAAATGTTTTTTTGAGTAATGCTTCTTAATTTTGTAAAGGATCTACTAAATGTCTCAGTTTGTTTTTATTAGACATTGAAGCACTTAATATATATTTTTACCTAAGAACCATTCTTTTTGCAAGTCTTTTTGGGCTTATGTACGGAAATTACTACTTTTATTGCATATATCCCGATGCCACGATCATCGAACCAATCCCTTCGTCAGTAAAGATTTCCAGCAATAAAGAGTGTGGCAGGCGACCATCGAGAATATGTGCTGCCCGAACGCCTTGCGCGAGCGATCGCACGCAACAATTTACTTTGGGGATCATGCCGCCTGCGACAATTCCCTGACCAATCAAATCTCTTGCCTGTTGAATATTGAGTCGGGTAATCAATGTTGATGGATCTTGATAATCTTTTAAAATTCCTGCCGTATCAGTCAATAAAATCAATTTTTCGGCTCCTAATGCGGCGGCAATTTCTCCTGCTACGGTATCGGCATTAATATTATAAGCTTGTCCGGTTTCGTCGGCAGCCACGCTCGAAATTACGGGAATATAGCCGTTTTTCACGAGTGATTCGACTAATCTACCATCAATGCTATTCACTTCGCCGACAAACCCAATGCCTTCTTGTCCGACGGGTCGTGCTGTCACTAGATGAGCATCTTTACCGCAAAGACCGACTGCTGACCCTCCTGCCTGATTGATAAGGGACACGAGTTCTTTATTGACTCGTCCGACCAAAACCATCTCAACTACTTCCATTGTGGCAGCATCGGTTACTCGCAGACCGTCTTTAAATTGAGGTTCGATGCCGAGTTTATCTAACCAGACATTAATTTCTGGGCCGCCGCCGTGGACGACGACAGGACGCACGCCGACGCTGGAGAGAAAAACGATGTCGCGGATGACTTTATCTTTGAGCGAACTATCTTTCATCGCCGCACCGCCATATTTGATGACGATAGTGCGACCTGCAAATTGTTGAATATACGGCAGCGCTTCGCTGAGAACTCTTACTCTTGTCGCTGCCGTTTCTTTGATGTATTCGCTTTCGTTGCTCATGGGTTAGATGCTACTGATTATTCACAAGATAATCAGTTTATCGGGTTAGCGATCCTCTTAAACTGTTCGTGGCGAACTAAAATCAATAAAAAAGACAGTTTTATTTTGCGAATTAATAGGAGTATTTTCCGAATTTTGTTGGATAGGCGATCGCACAGGAGATGTTATAGCGCGATCGCCTAGAATTACAAGTAAAGATGTTAAACAAAAAAACAAACTAAAAAATTTGCTAATTTTTGACATTTTTCTTCGTAAATAAACAGAAAAACTCGCGGTTGCTAATGCGATCGCGAGTTTAGTGTTAGACAAAAATCTAACTTTTTTGACTTAACTTAGAGGATGGAAAAGTAAATCGGGAAATTTGTAATTAAACACAATCATCCAGACTGCTGTTTCGGCTAACCACAAAAAGAGTAAAACTGGAGCTAAAGAAAGAAACTTTGCCATAAACTATTCTCCAAACAAGGTATTGCGATCGGACAATTCCGATTTTGAATGATGAATTAACGAGGAGAGACTGGGATTTCGGTATCTTTGGCAGTCAATTCGCCAGAAAGGTATTCTTTGATTGCCAATAGCGGCCAGGCAGCAGAAGCAACCATCTGTTTGAGTGCCAAAGGAACATCGATAACGATCTCTTTCATTTCTGCATCTTTGTCATCTCTGACAGCGATTAGGTAAGCGCGACCTGCCCAACCGATCCAACCAGTAATATAGAGGAAGAGAATGCTAGGAATAAAGAAATCGCCCATGTGATCCCAGCGACCATCTACAATTAGATGGGGATAGCCTTCTGGGCCGCAAACAGCTTGAGCATAACGTTCTGCACGTTTTTGTCCTGACTGAGGATCGTCAGTGGTATTGCGAAAGTTCTTAGCTTTCTGCTGAAAAGCAGGCGTTTCAGAACAGGGAGCCAATCCAGCAACAGCCCCCATCAGCTAAAGCGAAAGGGGCAAAATTAAACCACAAAGTAACGGTCAAAATTAAAGCTAACAATTGCTTCATAAGAATTGTTTCCTTTTGTAACAAAAGACTTGAGTTTTATGTACGAAAAATCGGTTGTACGACGAAAAAAATCTTACTCTGACAAATGTGTCGAGTAAAGTTTAAATTACAAAAAGTAGTCTTTTGTATCAAGCTATCAGAAAATGACCTCGGTTTTAGCAATCGAAACAAGTTGTGACGAAACTGCCGTTGCAATTGTAAAAAATCGTTACATCTTAAGTAGTATTGTTGCTTCTCAAATCGACATTCACCGAACCTATGGGGGAGTCGTGCCAGAAGTAGCCTCGCGCCAGCATTTACAGGCGATTAATCCTTGTATTACTCAAGCTTTGCAAGAAGCTAAGTTAAATTGGGGAGAGATCGATGGCGTTGCGGCGACGGTTGCGCCAGGATTAATTGGTGCTTTAATGGTGGGAGTAACGGCAGCAAAAACCCTAGCAATCTTACACCAGAAACCGTTTATTGGCGTACACCATCTTGAGGGTCACATTTATGCGACTTATTTAAGCGATCGCGACTTACAACCGCCATTTTTGTGTCTTTTGGTGTCTGGCGGTCACACGAGTTTAATTTATGTTAAGGATTGTGGCGTTTATGAAATGCTGGGATCGACTCGCGATGATGCGGCGGGAGAAGCGTTTGATAAAGTAGCGCGGTTGTTGGGTTTGGGGTATCCTGGCGGCCCAGCTATCGATCGCGCGGCTAAAACAGGCAATCCGCAAGCGTTTAGCTTACCGGAAGGGAAATTATCTCTCCCAGAAGGGGGATATCATCCCTACGATTCGAGTTTTAGCGGTTTGAAAACAGCAGTTTTACGGCTGGTACAGAAGCTAGAGACAGAAAACAAGCAATCGCTACCGATTAATGACCTAGCTGCGAGTTTTCAGGAAACTGTGGCGCGATCGCTTGTCAAAAGGACAATTACTTGCGCGATCGATTATGGTTTAAAAACCATTGTTGCAGCAGGTGGCGTGGCGGCAAATAGTGCTTTGAGACAATATTTACAAGAAGCTGCACAAAAGCACAATCTTAATGTTCAGTATCCTCCTCTCAATTTGTGTACGGATAATGCAGCGATGATTGCTTGTGCAGCAGTAGACCATCTCAGTCGAGGACATATTTCTCCTCTAACGCTTGGGGTTCAATCTCGCATGGCAATAACTGAGGTGATGAAGCTTTATGAATGATGAATTATCAAATCTTGAATTGAGTAAAAAAATATGTCGGAAGAATATCAAAAAGCTGATTGGATTAATGCTTATAGGCCTTTTTTCTTTGAAGGTGTTTCAGGAATAACTAGCGTTGGAGCCAATAAAGTTTTACTTTGCGATCGCAATAAAGGAATCTTAACTGAAGTCGATCTGCTATCTGAAATTGAAACATTTCAAAAACAATATAATGTTAACGATTTTGCTGGGGTTGATAGCATTTGTTATTTAGATAATTTTCTTTATTTTGTCTATAAAAATCAGATATATAAAGCTGAATATCATTCGCAAAAAGATAAGTTGGAACCCTATCTTGTAACTCAGATTTTTGATTGTTTGAGTTTCCAAGGAATCGCTATTAATGAAAATAGGATAATTTATTTAATTACTGAAGACAATCATATTTTTTCTTACAATATAAATACTCAAGAAGTTGAAAGTATAGGAACCTCACCCGGAATTAGTTCGGTTGACGATCTATGTTATTGGCAAGATAATTTATTAATCATTGATGCCAAAGAGCAGACAGTATATGTTTTTAATTTGGAAAAATGTGAGATTATAGATGCAATATTGACCCCATTTGAAAATCCAACGGGGATAACAGTTGTTTATAACGAAAAAGTTGGTAAAGATATTTTATATGTAGCTTATTCTAGACCGAGTTTTGAAGTTTACGATACTGGCAATAGCGAATTTAAATTAAAGATCGATACAGCGATTCGAGATAATTTTATTTATCCTTTGATTTATCAGAGCGATCGCGAAAAAAAGGCTGTCTTATCAAATGGCTTTTTGATAGAAATGTCCTATATTAGAAAACTTCACGCCTTACCTGAAATCGCACAAGAATATAGAAAAGTTATAAATCTTGACTGGAAAATTTCTATTCCCATGGATAGCGATCGTCAAAAATTATTATCACTTCAACCCATTGGGAATTTACCGATGAAGATCGAAGAAATTACTGAGGAAGAAAACCGAAAAGTAGCTGTTTTTCAATTGATGAAATCGATCTAGCAACGGAAAGAAGTATTTTTGGTTGGAAAGCATTAATTAAGCTTCAAAGTATTAAATATTGGGTTAAAGAGGAAGAGGTTAGAGATATTTCCAAAGAAGAATTACAGCGTTACTCTAAATGTCTACAAAACGAACCAAAACTCGATTTAGAGAGTCCTTACGTTATCAAAGCAGCTAAAAGAGCGATTAAAAATGTTTCAGAAGAACAGCAAAATAATGTATTAGCAAAAGCTAAAGCAATTAGAGATTATATTTATAGAAAAGTTACCTATGTAATGGATGCTTATAATGATGGAACTGAAGCCGTTTTAAAAAGTGGTCAAGGTTCCTGTGGAGAATACTTAAATGTTTTTTTATCTTTATTTAGATTAAATAATATTCCAGCGAGAAGATGCGGTAATTATAAAGTTCCTATATATAAAATACAGCCAGGCGCAAAATCGCTATTTTTATCGCCAGATTTTAATCATGTGTGGTTGCAATTTTACGTTCCAGATTTAGGGTGGGTTCCTTTAGAATCGAGTGCTGATGATGAAGCTGCTTCATTAAGAGAATGGACAAAACGATATTTTATGGCGTTGTCTTGGTATCATGTTGAGTGTAGAATGGGTGACTATTTTGAAGATATATTTGAAAAGAGAAATAATCAGCCATTGTTTTTATCTCCCAACGATCTATCGATTAACGATATAAAATTTAAAGTTATTAGCGAACTCAATATATAGTAATTCTTTTTTAGATGAGATACATAACCGAAGGTAGATGTACTTCACAATAACGATGCTAGTTTTGATATAGCGAGAAAGATAACTCCCATCTAAACGCGATCGCAAAGTCTTCTATAAAATCCTTAAATGTTGGCCACAGATAGTCAAGTGAGAAAAAGATTTTTTAGGGAGAGAGGAAAAATGGATGAAAATTTCCCCTTTACCCCTTTCCCTAAAATAAGTATTGGTCGCAAGATAAAAGTGAATTCATATTAGTACCTTTCGCCTTCTTTCTACTTATTTCTACTATTTTCCACTTCAACAAATAGATTTGAATGGAACTAACTATCAATTTCCATTTTCTCTGGGACTGACATATCATCTCGATCGCAATACTGTGAAATTACAACAGTTTTGATTATGAGTGGGAAAATAATGAAAAAACTTTTATTTTTCAGCAGTATCTTGCTACTCAGCTTAGTTTCGAGTTTGCCTGCGATCGCACAAAACATTCCTTCTATTATCGCTCGTGCCGAACGAGTTTATCTTGCAGAAGATGACAATGGCGATCCCTGTCTGAGAGATAAATATGGTAATAAAGTCGATCTCGAAGAAGATAGAAACGGTAACACTTATTTTGAAGATGAGGATGGCAAGCGAGTCTATTTAGAAGAAGATGAAGATGGCGATCTCTACTATGTAGATGGAGATGGCGATAAAGTTTCTATTATCGAAGATAGATCTCGTAATCGAAGATTTCGCGATCGCGATATTTATCTAGAAGAAGATGAAGATGAAAGCGATATTTTTATCGAAACTAGATAACCTTTTTTCTAAAAATCTATAGGTGTATTAACCAAGCATAATACACCTTAAAATTTATCATTAAGTATAGAAAATTCTAATGCACTCTCACATTAATAAGATTGGTTTTATTATCGCTACATCGATCGGTTTAACTAACTTTGTTACTCCGGCTAATTCAGCGACAATTCAAAATAGCACTCAAATTGCTTCAGTTAAAGGCAACGATAACCGAGTTACTCAAATTAATCATCAAACAAGTCTCGATTTATTTTTGTTTGATGTCGATCTAAAGTTAAGTAGCGATCGCACCAAAAATAATCTCATCAAAAATTTTCTTAATTCTGAAATATTAGAATTTATCGATGAGTTTGGCGAAAATAGTTTAGAGATCGACCAATCAATTACTCAATCCGCACAACTTTTCGGTAAAAATAATCGAGTTACTCAGATCGGCAATCAAAATATTTTCGATGTTTTTTATTTAGATCCCGAACTGAAAACAGTAGCTAGTAACGAGAAAAATAGTAATATTTTACCCGATTTCGATCTGAGCAATCTATTAAGCGATCGCATTACCAATATTCTTCCAGATATCAATCAATCTCTCAGACAAGAAGCCGATATTTTAGGAAATCGCAATCGAGTCAAACAAGAAAATCATCAAACAGTTATTGATTTTTTCTTGGTCGATCTTAAATTCAGTACAAAACTAGACGACATTGTTATCCGCGAAATTGATGGGAATTGGGATAACTCGCTTGATTTTGATTTTAATGAGTTTCTTGATGAGATTGAAACAACAATTCCTTTTCAAAATTTACCTAATAGCTTTTTTTGATAATAATAATCCCATCATTTTCCAAAGCACTAATTCTAATATAAACGAAGTAAAATCTACTCCTGTTCCAGAACCAAATCGTTTACTGGGTCTATTAGCGATTGGAACGATAGGACTAAGCTCAAAAATCTTTCACAAGCGAAAATAAGTCAATTTAATGCTCTTTGATTTGTCATTCCTACCACCTCTAAAAGAGATTTCCACGTCAAAGGCATTTAACTAATTTTAGGCTATGGGTGAAGTCGAGTCTAATAAAGAGTAAAAATGGAGCGCGATCGCAATATCTCAAACAACAATTTTTAGAGATTTCATCATATAATTAGTTTTTAAAGAAAATCATAATCTATTTCACTTTTGGGTTCCTTTCTCTATCGCCGCGCGACAGCAGTCGCTACAACGTAAGAAATCTGGATTTGCCGGAAATCGATAAATTCACGTCCTCCGCAACGCAATTTCATCTCTAATACGAGATAAAAAAATGGCTCTCCCAAGAATTAGAATTGCTAAAGATAAAGCAGAATTAGTGAAAGCATTAGTCGATTTTAATGGTGCTAGAGGCCCATTTCAAACCTATGCTGATGCGATAGTATTTTCAGCAACTTTAGGAGCAAAGTACCAAAAAAGAGTTCCTTTAGGAGTTATTTCTAATACTGAACCCGCACCAATTAGCTTAGAAGTTTTTATTTCTAGAGGATATGACCCAGTAATTCGATTACTCGCGATCGCAGAAACTAAAAATACAAAAAATTCTCTCAACTCATGATGCTATTGCAGAAGAAGAAAGAATACAAATTTTTGAAGAATATGCTAACGGAGGATTAGAAAAGTTACGAGATGAGTTGCGGGGTGCAGTTGACTATACTGATAGATTATTATTAATTTTAAGTAGTCAAAGAGTTCAAGAAGAATCAACAGATGAAGAGTTTGATTTGAGTCGTTTTTTGTGATTTTGTAGAAACACAGAGGCATAGATAGGATTCTTGAAACCTAAAACTAATTCCAATTAGAATTCCTGCCATTAAACTAACTAATGATAATAATCAATTAAGTTATTCTTCTTCGCTAGCTACTTCATCTAAGTGTTCGACAACCGAACGATAAAGATCGAGTATGTGATGGTCGCAAAGATGATAAAATACTTTTCGTCCGACTTTATGATATCCTACAATCCTCGTAGCACGTAGGGTTCGCAATTGATGAGAAACTGCTGACTCGCTCATGTTCAAAATAGCTGCAAGATCGCAAACACAAAGTTCTTGCTGCGCTAAGAGTGAAAGAATTCGTAAACGGTTAGGATCTCCGAGTAAACTAAAAAACTCTGCCATCCGTTGCGCTTTTTCTGTATCGAGAATTGAGTTTTGAAGACAAGCAACGGTTTTTAGTTCTACTGGATGAGGCTTGCTACAGGTAGGAGCAGTAGAACGATCTTGTTCTGGAAGTCGTACTGACATTTGTTAAATTAAA
This sequence comes from Candidatus Altimarinota bacterium, assembly GCA_012031035.1. Taxonomy (GTDB): domain Bacteria; phylum Cyanobacteriota; class Cyanobacteriia; order Cyanobacteriales; family Microcystaceae; genus Hydrococcus. The sequence continues at coordinate 11,065 of JAAUUT010000091.1, forward strand.
TAGTAAATGACTAGAAAAGTAGGATTCAGAGAAACGCTATAAGATTAAATTCTAAGAATTTGTCTCTGAATCTACACTTAGACTTAAGGTTATTAATTGCAAGTACAGCCCTTGTGACCACAACCTTGTGCGTTAATGTGACCGTTAGCACAAGCCTCGCAGCAGTAATACTTATTATTTTTTTCTATCGCATCTTCTAACGTAACGATACACAAACAAGTATCGCAAGCACATTTCATAGAAGTTACTGTTGACATAGTTATCTCCTTTATGTAACTGACTCTATCTTTATGTTATCATGTCTGAGCATATATTCATGTATACCAAAAAATAAATTTTCGTTGAAGGCTTGCAATAAACTGTTAATTTTGCTAACTTAGATAAGGCTTAAAAAGTTGCCGGGATAGCTCAGTTGGTAGAGCAGAGGACTGAAAATCCTCGTGTCGGCGGTTCAATTCCGCCTCCTGGCATCACTAACATAGCAAATATAGTGATAGTTTCAGAGTTTTAGCTTTAGCGGACACTAGGAACGAACTGACATGTTGACTAATCTGACATAACCCTCTTCTGTCACTCTCCGAAACCCTTTGCCATTTCTAATTTCTGTAACTATTGTACTGTAAGCGATCGCGCTCGTTATTTCTTCAGAGAAATTCCCTAATGCGATCCCATTAGGGAATTTTTAACTACAAATAGCTCAATGGATTGATGAGACTTAATCTTAATAAGCTGCCATTTTATCAGAAAAGGTTAAGAGCCATGAACATTGTACAGCAAGCTTTTTAGCCTTGTTGTCACCCCGTCAGTATAAACAGTCTTGAAAATGTTGGGTTTCGTGCCTCAACCCAACCAACTAGCTGTTTTTTATCTTTTTTGGGAGGAAAATTAACCCAAAGACTTAAGAAAATTCCTCAACAACTGCTTGCCCGATTCAGTTAAAATACTTTCTGGGTGAAACTGAACGCCTTGAATGTGGGGATAATCTCGGTGGCGGAGTCCCATAATCGTACCATCCTCAACCCAAGCTGTAATTTCTAATACATCTGGAATCGTTTCGCGATCGACGACTAAACTATGATAGCGAGTTGCGCTGAAGGGATTCTTTAACCCTTGAAAAACCCCTATATTTTCATGTTGAATTTCGGAAGTTTTGCCGTGCATCAACACGGGGGCCGGGACAATGTTACCACCAAAAACTTGACCGATGCTTTGATGTCCCAAACAAACGCCCAAAATTGGTACTGACGAACCAAGTTGTTCGATAATTTCTAGAGAAATGCCTGCATCTTTAGGATAGCCAGGGCCGGGAGAGATAACGATCCCATCGGGTTGAAGCTTGCGGATGGTGTCGAGATCGATGCGATCGTTGCGATAAACTTGAATATCTGCGGCAACTGGTAATTCTGCGCCCAGTTCTCCCAAATATTGAACTAAGTTATAAGTAAAACTGTCGTAATTATCAATAACGAGAATCAAAGCCAAGCTGCCTTTTTAGCGCGATTTAACCGAATTAATTATCGGATGACTGCCAATAGCGGGGGAAAGAGGACGAAACTGGCTACTAATAAAGCGGCCATCGCAGAAATCAAAACTGCACCCGCAGCACAGTCTTTAGCAATTTTAGCAAGTTCGTGATATGATTGCCCGACTGCTAGATCGACTACTGATTCAAGTGCGGTATTTAATAGCTCTAGTACCATAACTAGGGCACAAGTTAATGCCAAAATCGACATTTCGACTGGTGTAACCTTAAGGACTAAACCCACACTAACAGCCGCGATCGCTATTCCCGTATGAATGCGAAAGTTGCGTTGAGTTACGAAAGCATAGCAAACTCCAGCCCAAGCATAGCGGAAGCTAATAAGTAAATTGGGGGCTATTTGCCATGCGAGTTTTCGTCTGGAAGAATCGCCTAATTCATAGGGATTAAAAGGAGGGGTTGCAGTTACTTTAGCGTTTAATGGAGAAGGAAAATACATCGAATCTAGTGCGTTTGCATCTGTAGATTGTGTCATTTTGTAATTTGCTTTCATAATTTTTTGTCTTCTCATAATAAGTATAATTTTTTTTTTAGAATCTGTCTATATCAAACAATTACATTATCAATCTTGGGATAAAAACCCGATAATTTTTAATAGTTTTTCTTGCCGAGCAAGCATTGCCGCTAGGGTGCTATCGTCGGGGTGATCCCACCCTAACAAGTGAAGCAACCCATGAGATGTTAACCATGCCAACTCTACTGTTAGGGAATGTCCTTGCTGCTTTGCCTGCTGCTTGGCAGTTTCCACAGATATGATAATATCTCCAAGATACAAAGGCTCTAATTCGGAAAATTCCTCTGGTAGTTGCGGCAATTCTACCTCTAAAGCCGCAAATGCTAATACGTCTGTAGGCTGATTTCGATTCCGGTAGCGATCGTTTAAGGTTTGGATTTCTTCATCTGTGGTTAGGCGCAGCGATAACTCGTAAGTATTGGCTTGTGGAATCTCGTCAGACATGGCATCCAGCCAAGCTTGACACCACTCTGTCCAGTCATTTGCTGTGATGGGACAATCAGCAGACGAGGGGGCAAAAAAAGCGTCTTGAAAATTTACCTCAACTGTTATCGATGGTTTAAGAGAAGATGACATTTCAGTTATCAGTTATTGCTAGAGACGCGATAAATCGCGTCTGTACATCAGTTATCAGTGACTAGAAATCGCTGATAAAGATGAACCGATTAGGGGGTTAAGTAAGGCATACCGATATAAAAAGGTCAGTAAACCGATATTTAGTTATCAACAATCCGAAATCGCTAATAACAGAGTACCCAATAGCGGGTTAGGTAAGACATCCCGATTAAAAAGCCTAGTAAACCGACGGTAGTTAGAAAAAAGTGTTTCAGGGAGATCCCTTTCTTTCGCACCATGTTACGCATGGCGAGTTTGACATAACTCGGTTCGGGTTTTGTTTCGCTTGGTACGGGATTTGGTGTAGAGGACTCGCTCATAGAATGACTGAGTTGAAAGACCAGTAGTTAATAGGCAACACACTACTAACTGCTTTCAATGTAACAGTTTATTGCTAAAAGTAAAGCAATCGCAAGTCAATCTAGTGTAAAGATTGAAACAAGAATTTCAGCTAACAGCGTCATTCTCCAATAGTGGATTGATGCAGATAGGCTTCGATAAAAGCATTGAGATCGCCATCCATAACGGCGTTGACATCGCTGGTTTCGAGGTTGGTACGCAAATCCTTAACCATCTGATAGGGATGGAAAACATAGTTACGAATTTGGTTGCCCCAAGCAGCTTCTACCATATCGCCTCGAATTTGGGCGATCGCTTGTGCCCGTTGTTCTTGGAGGACTACTAACAATTTTGCCTTAAGAAGGGCAAGGGCTTTTTCTTTATTTTGAAGCTGCGATCGCTCCTCCGTACAGCGAACGGCGATCCCCGTGGGAAGGTGGACGACGCGAACGGCGGTTTCTACTTTATTAACATTTTGGCCGCCTTTGCCACCGCGCGAGAGGTGGTAATTTCCAGGTCTTTTTCGGGAATATCGACCTTAATTGCTTCTTCTCCCAAAATTGGCATCACTTCCACCCCAGCAAAGCTAGTTTGTCGTTTGCCGTTAGCGTTGAACGGAGAAATGCGAACCAATCGATGAGTGCCTTTTTCGCCTTTTAAATAGCCGTAAGCATAACGACCTTCAAATTCGAGAGTAACTGATTTTATCCCAGCTTCATCCCCCTCAGAGATGTCACTGACGCTAACTTTATATCCCTGCTGCTCTCCCCAACGAGTATACATTCTTAGCAACATTTCTGCCCAATCCTGAGCGTCGGTTCCGCCAGCCCCCGCGTTAATGGTTAGTACGGCTCCTTTGGCGTCGTAAGGGCCTGATAAGAGTTGCTGTAGTTCCCAGCGATCGAGTTCTTGAACCAGATGAGTTAGATTGGTTTGGGCTTCTGTTACCAGCGTTTCGTCTGCTTCTAGTTCTAGGAGTTCGGCAATGGCTTTGGTATCTTCTAATTTAGCCTGCCATTGCTGGTATTGTTCTAAGTTGGATTTAAGGTCGTTGAGTTCCTGAAGCGTTGTTTGTGCTGTCTCTTGACGCTCCCAAAAATCGGGTTGAGCGGCTAGCTGTTCTAAGTCTTGAATTTTGGCGTTGAGTGCGGGGAGGTCAAAGATAGTCCTGGGTTTTCCCCAGGCGCGAACCGATTGTTTCAATTTCTCGTTTGAGTTCTGAGATTTCCATAGGCTCCTAACATTTTGAGGGACTTCATATCTATTCTAAATTACCTTTCCCTAACGTTTTCGCCAATCCAATTCAAATAGAAGTCAGATCCAGAAACAATGGGTAAAGCAATAATTTCTGGGACATTAAACAATTACTCCCAAGTTTTGCCAACTCAGACCGAGAGGATAGTTTCTCGTTGGATTTTCTTCTAATAAAGCATCGCTCAGTTGAGTGCCATCAAAATTAGCTTTTTGTAAATTTGCCCCATCTAAGACAGCATCCGTTAAATTTGCCCCATCTAAATCCGCTTGATTTAAGTTAGCACCCGTTAAGTCCGCTCCCCTTAAATCTACATTGCGTAAATGAGCGCCTCGCAAATTTGCCATTCTTAAATTAGCGCCTCTCAGATTGCTTTCACTCATTTTTGCTTCGCCGAGATTAACTCCCTGTAAATCGGCATGACTTAAATCGACATCCTTGAGAAAAGTATGTCCCAAATTTGCTCCATGAAAAGACGCTTTTTCTAAAATCGCGCCAGACATTCGAGCTTCTTGCAGATTAGCCCATTTAAAATTAACATTGCTTAAATTAGCTTCTCGCAAGTTAATACGATATAGATTAGCTCCACACAGATTTGCTTTCCCTAAGTTAGCCCCTCTTAAATTGGTATGACATAAATTAGCACCGCTTAATTTAGCGCCTTGAAGATTGGCTCTTACCATAAAAGCGCCGCTTAGATTTGCCTTCGTTAAATCGGCTTCTATTAGCCAAGCTTCAGAGAGTTTAGCAAACATTAAATTAGCCCAATTAAGACTTGCTTTGCTGAAGTTAGATTTAGTTAAAAAAGCTCGACTTAAATCGGTTCCCATTAAATCCGCATTTGTCAGATCGACTGCAATTAGCGTAACTCTACTTAATTGCATTCCTCTAAGATCGATTCCGCCAAATTCTTTATTTCCTTGTTCGTAAAGTCGTAGTAGATGACTGATTTTCATTCGTTCTTGGCTCTTAATTTTCTTTTTATCTGTCAATAAAAAATTTAAGAAAAAAAGCCACTTTTTAAAACGGTTGAAATTGCTTTTATATCAGCAAAATCAACGAGCATACTAAATTACTAATTAATTCCTTCTCGTTTTATACCAGATCTACAAATGAGAAGAGTTTTATTTTGATGTTCAGACAAATTTAAATGAGTTGCACTGTTCTGAATTCTAATTCTATTTTCTGCATTTGAGATAAAATAAGGCGATCGCGTTAAAATTCTTAATTTTTTGTTAAAAAGTTAAATCAAAAAGTAATACTTATTCTTAAAAACGTTAATAATCTATTGTAATTCAATCGGATGACGACATTTTTATATCTGTATGTTAATAAAAATTTTAAGTATAAATTCTTAATTTTTGTAGGAGATTGGTGTAGGCGTAGTTTGTCCAAGAAACGTATGGCTAGCGCAATTTAGACGGTAGATATCCTCATATCCCGATATTCCAGTCACCATCATAATTGCTACAAGGGTACTGCGACCATAGCCGCAGGCTTGGTCGTATGGGGAATTGTTCGCTTATCCCTTTTACGGAGATAACAAAGAATAAATTTGTCCGTCTAACAACAGACGAGTAATTCCTTTTGCATATAGATAAGTACGAGTTTTCTGAAGCATACGACCGTCGGGTACTTTGATCACTCGCTGAGAACGATTGGAAAACGCCTTGCGACTCGGTGATTATCAAAAACGGGGAGTGTTTTTTGTTGAAATTCCTCAGTTGGAATTTTACCGAGATCGGCAAAATCCTTAAGAGGTCGAGTAATTAACTCAGCAGCGCGATCGATGACTAAATAACAAGTTTTTGGAAAAGAAGCCGATGAAAGCGGTAATACTTGAATTTTCGCTTTTGTTGAGATAGAAGGCGTATAGACAGCCTCTATTTCTTCTTCGTCATCCTCTTCCCAGTCTTCGTAATCCTCGTCGTCATCTTCGTCGTCACTTTCTTTAAGATCGACTTTTAATTCTCCGATAATCTCTTCAATCGCGGCAACTTCACTAACGGGTGCGAGGGTTTCGCTATTAAAAAAAACGTCAGTTGGTGGCGCTGAAATCGTCCATTCTTGTAGCGCAGCAGTTTTATCTTCTTCCGGAAAACTGTCTCTTAGTTTAGGAAGAGATGGCAGAAGTTCTTTTTCTTTTTCTGGGAATTCTGGGATTGCTGGTACTTCTAATACTAAGTTGTTTTCTGCTTCATTGCGATCGCCCTTGGCGGTACGCGGAGCGTCATCGGCTTTGTCGCTGCCCGGAGGGTAATCGGCTTGCCCGCTATCCTCTGGGTAATCGCGATTTGCGACCTTCCCACCTGGCGTTCTTGCCAAGCGTTTTTGCTGAATCAAATCCTCGTATTCTGCATGCGACAAGAACCCCTTGAGAAAACGACTAATCGTAGAGCTACTGACTCCAAAGCGATCGGCTAACGTTGAAGTCGTCTCCTCGGTTTGCCGATAAAGATTAAGAATTTCTTGTTTATCCTCTTCAGTTAATTTTCTTGGACTCATACGATTTATTAGCCCTTTGGGGATTCAGCCTCTGCCTGTTTGAGTTGGTTGCGATCTGGTAAAATCAACCTCGATCTAAAAAAGCTTGCCAGCTTTGACAAACTTATAACTAGATAGAGTCGGCTATCTATTCTAGTCTATCGCTTGCACTAAAAGATCGTCGTAGCTTATTATCGATTAAATTCAAAGATTATGCCAATTATAGATACTCGATCTGCCCTATTAGTTCTTGCTGACGGAAGTTATTATCAAGGATGGTCATTTGGCGCTATGGGTACGACAGTGGGAGAAGTCGTCTTTAACACCGGAATGACTGGCTATCAAGAAGTTTTGACCGATCCCAGCTACTGCGGTCAAATTGTTGCCTTTACCTATCCCGAATTAGGTAACGTGGGAGTCAACCCAGACGACGAAGAATCGGAACGCCCACACATAAAAGCGGTTGTTGCTCGCAACATTACTCACCGCCCTAGTAACTGGCGTGCCAAAAAATCCTTACCCGACTATCTCATCGAACACAACATCCCTGGTATCTATGGAGTGGATACTCGCGCTATTACGCGCAAGATTCGTTCGGTGGGCGCAATGAATGGCGGTATTTCCAGCGAAATCCTCGACCCACAAGAACTACTGCGCCTAGTACAAGATGCACCAAGTATGGCAGGGTTGAACCTGGTTAAAGAGGTCACGACCAAAGAAGTCTACGAATGGTCTGATTCGACCGCTTCTCATTGGGAATTCCGTCCCGTCAATAGCACCCAAGAGAAAGAAAACTTAACAGTTGTCGCGATTGATTTTGGAATTAAGCGCAATATCTTACGCCGTTTAGCTAGCTATGGCTGTCGCGTCATTGTCGTTCCTGCTAGTACGCCAGTTGAAGAAGTTCTCAAGTACAATCCCGATGGAATCTTTTTGTCCAACGGGCCTGGAGATCCAGCAGCGAATACGGATGGCATTGCAATTACTAAAGCGCTTCTCGAACAGGGGAAACCTACTTTTGGGATTTGTATGGGACACCAAATTCTAGGATTATCGCTAGGAGCGCAGACCTTTAAACTAAAATTCGGACATCGAGGCTTAAATCAACCTGCGGGTTTGCATCAACAACAGGTAGAAATCACCAGCCAAAATCACGGATTTGCGGTTAATGCCGATACCTTAAATCCAGAAGTTGAAATTACGCACCTGAATTTAAACGATCGCACCGTGGCGGGATTGCGCCATAAATCTCTACCTTTCTTTTCGGTGCAGTATCACCCGGAAGCCAGCCCCGGCCCTCACGACGCGGATTATTTATTCGAGAATTTCGTTAAATTAATGAGAGAAAAACGGATAAGTTAAATTCCAAATTGAGAATTAATAACTGACATTTCAGACTACGCTATACTATAACATTGACTTGTTAGCTACAGGAAAATAAGGAGGAAGCTATTCCAGAGCAATTAAACTTGACCGTTAGTTTGAGAGGAACTCGCGAAGTCAAAGACAATTATCAAATCTTTCGTCTGACGGGTTTGCTAGATGCTTTTTCCGAACCAACTTTTCGCAAAGTCCTCGGAACCTGTATCGATGAAGGCCCCAACAACGTTATCTTAGTCCTCTCGCAAATCGATTTTATTGATAGTTCCGGTTTGGGCGCTTTAGTGCAGCTTGTCAAACAAGCAAAAACCAATGGAGGTAGCCTTCAAGTAGTTACTAATCCCCGCGTTACTCAGACGGTAAAACTCGTTCGTCTCGAAAGTTTTCTGTCTCTTCAACCTTCGGTAGATACAGCGATCGCGAATATCGCCAAATAGCTAAACTAGCACGAAAAGGCAGAAGGGAAAATCCAAATCTCGAAACACTCAGTCGAACACAAGAGGTAATTTGCCGCAGCCCAAGCAAAATGCAGCCAGCCAATCGTTCGCCTCATTAGTACGGGAGCGGACAGAAATTTGCCTGAAAATTGACTGTAGCGACGGCGATCGCGTTTACCAGATCGGTCAATTATCGCCACTCACGCTAGCTTATCTTGGCGATGCCGTTTATGAATTATACGTGCGAACTCGCTATTTACTGCCTCCCAAACGGCTTGCAGATTACCACGATCGCGTGGTAGATTGCGTTCGAGCCGAGAGTCAAGCCGCTTGTTGGCAAGCGCTAGAGCCTCACCTGAGCGAGGAAGAAAAAGAAATTTTCAGGCGCGGACGCAATGCCGCGACGGGAAAACCCCGCCGTTTGTCGCCAGAACTCTACGGACAAGCCACTGGATTAGAAACTTTAATTGGCTATTTATATCTCCAAAATCCAACGCGCTTAAATGAATTGTTAGCTCGATTAGATTTAGATTAATTTTTTAAAATTTTATTTCGATAAAAAAATGCCTCCAAAGAAACGCCAATCGCGCGAACCTGGGCCGCGTAAAGCAGACTCGCGCTCTAGCAAGCCTCGTCGTCTGTCCCATGACGGCGATCGCGATCGCAACAATTCTCCTAATCGTCGCACGCTCCCTACCAAAGATCGCTTAGAGAAAACTCGCGATCGCTCGCCCATAGCTCCTACTCAAGAGGAAGAAGAAGCCAACGATTTGATTTATGGTCGCCATGCGGTTCTGGCTGCTCTAGAGGGCGATCGCCAACTCAACCGCGTTTGGATTATTTCTAAATTACGCTACGATCCCCGTTTTCTAACGCTACTTCAAAATGCCAAAGCCAAAGGAGCGGTTATTGATGAAGTAGAACCCGTCCGCCTCAATCAAATTACTCGCGGTGGTACGCATCAAGGCATTGCCGCTCAAGTGGCTCCTCATGATTATATCGAGCTAGCCGATTTGATCGAGCGAGCAAAAGCGAGTAATACTGACCCTGTTATCGTTATTGCCGATGGGATCGAAGATCCCCATAACTTAGGCGCAATTATTCGCTCGGCTGAAGCTTTGGGAGCGCAGGGACTCATTATTCCCCAACGACGAGCAGCAGGAATATCCTCTACGGTGATGAAGGTAGCCGCAGGCGCGATCGAACATTTTCCGGTTGCCAGAGTCGTCAATCTCACTCGCGCCTTAGAAGAATTAAAACAGGCAGGGTTTTGGATTTATGGCACTACTGCTGGAGTTGGCAAACCGTTACACAGTAACAGTATTGATTGGCAAGGCGCGATAGGATTAGTTATTGGCTCCGAAGGAGAAGGATTAAGCTTACTCGTACAACGCTCTTGCGACGTGCTGGTAACGGTCCCACTGGTTGGAAAAACACCTAGCCTAAATGCTTCCGTCGCTGCCGCAATCTCTCTCTATGAAATTTTTCGCCGACGTTGGTCGGACAAGCTAGTAATTCAAGCTGAAAAACCTGAATCTGTTGCCTCAGATACTTCCCAAAATCTAACTTAGAAGGTATAACAAAAAAAGGCACTTAGTATATAAAAGTTTGTTAAGAATTGAAAAGCACCGTTAATATAAAGATTTTAAACCGAGCAAAACCGAGGAAAGTAATGAAAGACATTTTGCTTTGGATTCTCAATTTTTTAGGATTGGCTTACTGGGTAGAAATCGTTACCGATTATCCCAGATGCACCTACTATTTTGGCCCGTTCTTAAGTTATAAAGAAGCCCAAAAAGCTCATGGCGGCTACGTTGAAGATTTGCAACAAGAAAATGCCCAAGGGATTTCTGTGACAATAGAGCGAGCTAAACCAGTCAATTTGACAATTTTTGATGAAAAAGAAGAACTTCAACGGAAATTTCAAAGGGTTATAACGCTTAGCGGTACGGCTTCTTAATCTTTTTGTCCCCGCTCGACTAATAAAACTCGATTTCCCTCAGCCCATCTCTTGTCTCAGACAGGTTAATACTAGTTTTGGCGATCGCATCAAAACTCTGTATCAACTCAAGTTGTTAGTTATAGATATTTTAGTTATGGATTTCCCTAAATCCTCCTTATTAAGGGGAGCAAGGAAGATCGAGAAAGCTAGAAATTATAACTAGCAACTTGGGTTACTAACTAATTGCTTGAGGATTAATTTCGAGCCAATCATCTACATCTTTGAGGACTTGAGAGGGAATTTCCCAGGGAAATAAATGGGCTGTATTCGGATAGCATTGCCACTGGCAATTTTTAAGGTGCTGAGCAGTTTCTAAACTAGACTGGGCGGTGATATGCCGATCTTCGCCTCCAGCTAAAACGAGACAGGGAATATCTATACTTTTCAAATCCTCCAAACGATTGTATCGCGATCGCAATGCTCGAAAAAGGGCTTTTTGGGCAGCATTAGAAGTTTGTAGATAAGCAGCCACTCCATCAGAAGCAACATACCGATAAGCTTGGGGCGTTTGTTGGTGCATGAGGTAGCGAAAAAGCGATCGCGTCCCGAATACTTCGATATTCCATTGCCATCCAGGATTAAAGTAGTTGATAATACCAGCGACTCCAGTAAACAATAAATCCTGCCAGGTTATGGGAGGATGATTGCCTCTTGGATAAGCAGCCGAGGCGATTAAAATCAAACCGCTAAATCGTTGGGGATTGTCAATCGCTAATTCTAGGGCAAGAATGCCGCCTAAAGACCAGCCTAACAGCAAGCAACGATCGATGCTTAATCGGTCAAGAAGGGCGGTTAAATCGGTTAAATGGTCGCGCATCTCAAAGTGCCCGTTAGGGCGACTTTTACCATAGCCTCGAAGATCTGGGGCGATCGTTTGAAAGCGATTTGATAAACGATTAGTAAATACCGATAAGCTTTGTGCCGAGCCTGGATGACCGTGCAAGCAGAGAATAGGGTAACCTTTTCCTTTTATTTCGACATTAAGTTTCATTTAACCCTAAACGACTATTGGGTTGTTATCGGCGGCAAAATCTTCTCAACTTTAAAACCAGGAATCGTAAATTGTTGAGAAATTTGCGCCATCGGATAAGGAGTGGTAACGTTAAATTTTTTATCGCCGGTTAATAATACCCCTAAAACGCTTACAGGCACTTGCACGAATAGATTACTTGCCGCAAAAGCAAAAGCAGCAATTAACAAGCCAAGAATGCGCCACTGAGGTAAAAAAGAAGCAGCGATCGCCGCAAGGGGAGCGAGTCGATAAAGTTGCCACAGCACCCAGACCATCCCTAGCGCGACGATAAGGCTTAACAATCTTTGTTTGCCAGTTTTAAACAGGCTCAAGATCTGTAGCTGCTGAGGGGTCAATTTTTCGGGTTTGACCGCCAATAGCAAGAGGCTAAAGATTTCAAAAGGACGTTGCCACTGCATCCAAAAAATAGGCACGATACCGATCGCTACTAGAAGGAACAGTTCGAGCCAGACATAAGGCAGGGGATCGCCTACTGCTAAACCCAGCCAGACGACTTGTAAGAGTAGAGGGGCGATCGCGATTCCTGATAAATGAATCCACAAAAACGGTTCAAAGCGAAAATTCATCTGAATTATGAATGATGAATGATGAATTATGAAATCAAGAAAGAGATTAACCTCAAAAAACTTAAGCCCTTTTTCCCCCCGATCAACTTATCAACAGGTAAAAGAAGGGGGGGAAAGAGGCTAGGTCAATCGGCAAACGGTTATTAGCATTTCACTGATAACTGATTACTGACTTAGCGTGCGACGTTTCATGATTTTTTCGTAGGCTTCAATCGTATCGCTTGGCTTCCAGTCGTTGAACTTGGCAATCCCAATACCGCATTCGTAGCCTGCTGCCACTTCTCTAGAATCCTCGCTAAAGCGTTTCAGCGAATCTATCGTTCCTTCGTAGATTACTTGGTCGCCGCGACGGACTCTGGCGAAGCGGTTGCGAACCACTTTACCCGACTGAACGTAACAACCCGCTACCGATCCGCGTCCCGATGGGAAAACGGCTCGGACTTCTGCTTGTCCTAGAGGAGATTCAATTTCTTCTGGTTCGAGCAGACCTTCCATCGCGCCTTGCACGTCATCTAGAAGTTTGTAGATGATGTCGTATTCGCGTATATCGACTCCTTCTTGGTCGGCTGCGCCCCTTGCACCGCTTGCTAAGGTTGTATTGAACCCAATAATAACGGCTCCGCTAGCGGCTGCCAGCGCTACATCGGTTTCGGTCACTTCGCCAGGAGCGGCTAATAAAACGCGAATTTGTACTTCTTTTTGCGGAAGTTGCTGGAGTGCCCCTAAAATCGCTTCGACAGAGCCTTGAACGTCTGCTTTGAGGATGAGATTGAGTTCTTTGAGTTCGCCTTCTTGAGCTTGAGCCGAGAGGTTCGCCAGGGTTACTCGACGAGCCGACATGGCTTGTTGTAGGCGAGACTGACGTTTTTCATCCGATCGCGATTCAGCGAGAATACGAGCTTCTTTCTCATTCTCGAAAGCATCGAATTCGTCTCCGGCGGCGGGTACGTCGTTGAGTCCGAGAATTTCTACCGCGAATGAAGGAGTAGCTGCTTCGACTTTCTCGCCGCGATCGTCGATCATGGCGCGAATTTTCCCGAATACCGAGCCAGCGACGATAATATCGCCTACTCGCAGCGTTCCATTTTGTACCAACAAAGTTGCGACTGGCCCTCTGGTGCGATCGAGGTGAGCTTCGATTACCGTTCCTTTAGCTGAGCGATTGGGATTAGCCGAGAGTTCTTCGAGTTCTGAAACTAAGAGAATCATCTCCAGTAAGCCGTCGAGATTGTCTCCTTTGAGCGCGCTTACGGGTACCATAATCGTTTCGCCGCCCCATTCTTCTGGAACCAGTTCTAATTCTGAAAGTTCTTGCTTGACGCGATCGGGATTGGAGTCAACTTTGTCAACTTTGTTAATGGCTACGATGATAGGTACTTGCGCGGCTTTGGCGTGATAAATCGCTTCTCTCGTTTGCGGTTGTACGCCATCATCTGCCGCTACGACAAGAATGGCAATATCTGTCACTTTTGCTCCTCTTGCCCGCATAGCGGTGAAGGCTTCGTGACCGGGAGTATCTAAGAAAACGATCTGTTCTTCTTTCCCGTTGTGTTCGATATCGACGTGATAAGCGCCAATATGCTGGGTAATACCGCCAGCTTCGCCTTGTGCCACTTTGGTTTTGCGAATCGAGTCGAGTAGGGTAGTTTTGCCGTGATCGACGTGACCCATGATGGTAACAACGGGCGGACGGCGTTGAAGATTTTCGAGATCTCCCACGTCGAGCATTTCAGTATTTTTAGCCGCTAAAGCTTCTTGGGTAGAGGTTTCTACTTCTACGCCCAGTTCTTCGGCTACCAAACGCGCCGTTTCGAGTTCGAGGGTTTGGGTAATATTAACGGGAATTCCTTTAAAGAAGAGATGCTTGATAATTTCGGTTTCTGGAACGACCAACAGTTGAGCTAATTCTCTGAGTGTTAGGCTGCCAGTTAAAACGACTTTTTCTGCCTTCTGAGCCGCTTCTTTACGCTCTCTCCGTTCTGTTTTTGTTTTAGCCGTACCGCCTTCTGCTTTGGGGGTTGGTTTTTTGGCTTTAGCGGCACTAACAACGATGGCTGGTTGCCCAGAAGTAGGTTTGGGAGGACGAGCGATCGACAGGCTGACAGCCGCTGGAATTACGGTTGTTGCGAGTTCGTCAAGATCTACATCATCTTCGTCGATAATAACGGCGCGACGCTTGCCTTTAGTGCCAGCTTTGCTGGTTTTATTAGCATCCCGTTCTTCTTCTTCTTCTTCTTCCCAACTTGGTTTCTTGGCGCTTCGAGGCAGTGTGGGTCGTTTTAATTTTTGCTTGGGTTTCTTGGATAGTTCGAGAGCATCGTCCTCCTCTGGTGTATCGCTTGCGGTGGTTTCAGTTTCTTCAACTGGCTCGTCGCTTTCGCCTCCGACTTTGCGCTCTGGGGGTCTTTGCGGAGGTCGCTTTAATTCAACAGCGAGCGCCGCCTGTGGTTTTTCTATTAATTTTTCCCGTGGTTTTTGGGGATCTAATTCTAATCTTGCTCTGTCTGCTTTTTTTGGAGCCTGCACCAGAGAGGGGAGAGTGAGTCCCGATGCGCTCGGCTTTGTCGGTGTCCCTGTCGCGATAGAGCTTTTTGTTGTTGGTGCTGTTTGGGGAGCTTTGTTTGGGCTTCGATCCAAACGAGCAGGGGCTTGGAGCAGTTGCGAGGCTTCTGCTTTAGCTTTGGTTTTTGCTGGTTCTTCTGTTCTAGGGGGTTGAGGTTTTTGCGGTTGCTCGATCGTTTCCGAATGCTCAGCAACTGCTAAAGAAGGTTCGCTTTCGGAATCGCTGACTGCTTCAGGAGCCATATAAGCAGGCGATTGCAGTTTAACGGGGGGACGCGGAGGACTGGCCAGTGCTTGAGGCGAATTTTGGGGATCGACACTCGCACGCTCTGGACGTTCTTGCTTGTGGTGAATGGCTAAAATTTGTTGTGGGCGATCGCCTTTAGGCGTTTTGGGACTGGGCGAGTGGCGATCGCTTCCTTTTTCGGTCGCCACTCCGTGGTGTTTTTTGGTAGCTTGGCTAGGCGTGTATTTTTCGGCCATAGCTTTAATCCGTTCTGCT
>JAAUUT010000092.1 GCA_012031035.1 Candidatus Altimarinota bacterium
ACTAAACTCTGGTTGCCTCTATTTAATCCGAAGTCAGACTTTGCTGTTGGCTTGAGACGATCTTTCCAGCAAAGATAACATCGTTCTAGTTCTGGGAACTGTTTCTGTACGAAATAGAGACAAATCCTTTCGATAGTTTTCGCTTTCAACGATCGCGAAAATTTTCTGCGGTAAAGCCAAAAATTTCTGGCGATTTTGCTGGATATTTTCTATTTTTGCTTGTTGGTTAGGATCGAGCAACGATCTCTGTGCTTGGATTTTTTCCCATGCAGTTTGGTGTTCCTGGAAGTGTTTGGCATACTCGTAACGAAAAGAAGGGTCTTGGGTGACTAAATAACTATTTAAAGCCGAAACGAGCAAGGCAAAAGAACGCTGTAAGTCAGTTAGATTGACCAGGAGATTTAGGTTGTCGCTAGTAGGCTGACGCTGCTTCTGTTCGGCGACGATCGCATTAATATCAGCCATAATTTTCGCGATCGGGACTTCTCCTTCTTCTTGCAAGATTCGCAAAGCTGGCTGGTTATCGAGGAGGTTATTTCGCAGAGCAAACAGGCGATTGGGAAAGACAACCCACTCCTCATAAGTTGTTCGCAACTGTTGAATGAGTTCTTGATTTTCGGCTGATGAGGAAGTTCGCGACAGCTTTTCCATTCGTGCTAATTCGGCTTCAAAAATCTGTCGCGACTCTTGGTAGCGATCGCGATATTCTCCTTCGCCAGTAGCCAAATATTCTCCAATATTAGAAGACATCTGCAACAAATTTGCTTTGGCATTGGCAGAACTTAAGGCAATTGGCACTCGCAATTCTTGCGTTCGCTTAATCTCATTCACCGCGCTGATACTGCTGAGATAACTGCGACCCACCACCAAGAATGTCAGCAAAACTAATCCGCCAAAGCCCAGATTGAGTTTTTTTCTAATACTTAAATCTTTAAATTTATTGCCGAATCCGTCAAAGATAGGAAACAATTCCTGAGCGATAAATTTCTTACTCAAATCGCGGATTAGTCTGCGTCCCATGAGCAATCTTAAGTCTCAAGCAGGTCAATTCTATTACATATCTAACCGAAGATGCTGGCAAGGCTTAGTTCATTAATTTTATTCCATTGTTGACACTCCGCACGGTGAGCTTACGCCCTTTCCGTGGGATTCTTGGTTCACGGAGGAAACTTGCTCCGACAGGTTTTCACCAACCGAAGTAGAGGTTTCCTCTCCCCAAGCTTGAGATCCGACGTGCCCCGTCGTACTGAGTCCTAGTCTCAAAATGTTGATAGCTGCATTGACATCTCTATCCTCTACATACAAGCAACTAGGACAAATATGCGTTCGAGTAGATAAAGATTTTTGCACTTTCTCACCACAATTAGAACAATTTTGGCTTGTATTATGAGGAGGTACAGCAACAGTTACCTTGCCATATTTGTAGCCAAAGTATTCTAACCATTGACGGAAAGTAGACCATGCAACATCAGCTATAGACTTAGCTAACTTTCGATTTCTTACCATGCCTTTGACATTTAAGTCTTCATAGGCAACCAAATCGTTAGATTGGATTACGCAGTACGCACATCTTTTAGCGTACTCTTTACGCTGCCTACTTACTCTTAAATGTTTTCTGGCATATCGAATTCTATCGGTCATATCGCTGACCCTTTGACAGATCGTTTCTGCACCGCCAAACATGATATCTAAGGATGTTGACCAGCTTGTTGCCATGCGCCAGCGAACTGAGGGGGATTGAGAAGAGGAGGAAACGGCTGGGGTTTCTTGACGGCAAGCATTAAGAGAAACCGTACTAGCCGTGCCAGCGATCGCGTTACTTAAAAATCTTCTGCGTTTCATGGCTGGCAGCACGGTAAAGTTTTTCTAGATTCTAGTAGTTTAACCAAATTTTAGAACAATTTGTATCGAAATGAAATCTAATTCGATTGAAGCATGGTTACAAGATGGGCTAATTATTCGTTCTCGCTATCGGGAGAAACTTTTAGAAGATGGAATCAATTCTGCTAAAAGTCTCGGACAACGAACCAATAAAAAAGACTTTCAGTTTCACTCGCTTCTGTTTGAAGGGGTTTCTATTAGCGAGACAGTATCTATTTTAGATATTGGATGTGGAAAAGCAGAGCTATTGCCTTTCCTGAAAAAACGCTATCCTGAAGTCAAAATAGATCGCTATCTAGGACTCGATCTGGTTGAAGATTTTCTAGAGTTTGCTCGATGTAATTATCCAGAGTATGAATTTCAGCTTCAAAATTTTATTTGCGATCGCTTCATCCCACAGCGATCGTTTACTATAGTTATAGCTCTTGGCGTTCTGGTGTCGCGAGTCCGAAATTATTCAGAGTTTGTCGAATATTTTATTAGAAAAATGGTTCGATGTAGTTCGGGTTATGTCTTATTTAATCTGATTAGTAAAGTCGATCTTTCCTCGCAGAACTATTTAAATTTCGAGCAATTAGGTCGTTCGACATTTTTGGATAGAAAAGCTCTAGAATCTATTTTAAATAAGATTGAAAATACGAGCTATCAAATTGTAGAAAAGCAAATTTTCCCCGATGCTACAGATATGTTTGTTTGCATTTTTATTAAAAAAGCTAATCTACGTTGTTAAAGGCAAAGTCAGTAAAACTATAAGCGTTCATACGATTCCAGTTGTTGATTTTCTCGTGAAACTTTTTCCAGGGTTCGTATACTTTCTGAAAGGTTTTATTTTGGAGTGCGAGTTCTTCATACATGGCAAAAGTCACTGTCTTAGCCTTTTGCAAAATCTCTTGGCTGTAAGGGATTAGCTGAGTTCCGCTAGCAATGAATCTTTGCATAACTTGACCGTTGACTGCGTTATATTTAGCCAGTGTTTTAACATGGGCTTCAGCCGCCGCAGTCTGAAAAATTTTCTGATATTCAATCGGTAGCTTTTGCCATTGCTGAAGATTCACCAAAAAATCTAAAGTCCCAGATGGTTCCCACCAGCCAGGATAGTAATAGAAAGGTGCGGCTTTGTGCAAACCTAATTTTTCTTCATCATAAGGAACATTCCACTCAACTGCATCAATTTTTCCTTGCGTTAAAGCTGCCATAATCTCTGTGCTGGGTAAAGTCTGGACTTTTACACCGAGACGCGCCATCACTTCACCACCCAAACCAGGTATCCGCATTCTTAATCCTTTGAAACTATCGATAGTTTCAATTTTCTTGTTAAACCAGCCTCCCATCTGTCCTCCTGTATCTCCGCCAGGAAAATTAATTATGCCGAAGTTGGCATAGAGATTTTGAATCGTTTCCAGACCTCCTGCTGCGTACAGCCAGGTATTCTGCTGCTGAGAACTAAGTCCAAAGGGAACTCCGGCGGCAAATGCCAGAGCCGACTGTTGTTTGATATAGAAGAGACTGCTGGTATAGCCGCATTCAACTGTTTCTTTACTAACGGCATCCAACACTTCTAAAGGTGCAACAATTTCGCCAGATGGATAGGGAGTAATGCTAAAGCGCCCGTCCGTCATAGCGTTGACTCGCTGACAAACCATTTCTGCACTTCCAAACATAATATCGAGAGAGGGAGTCCAACTTGTTGCCATGCGCCAGTGAATTGTCGGCAGACTAGAAATAGAGGAATCAACGGGTTGTTGTTGACTACAAGCAGCAAGCATCCCTGCATTAGCGGCACAGATAGCTGGAGAGGTCAAAAAACTTCTGCGTTTCATGTTGGGAGTCTGAGGGGACAACCCATTAATAATACTCGGTTTGTGCGATCGCAAAGCGCGATATATGAGATTTATGAGGTTGGTATGAGGTTTTATATGAGGTTTTATATGAGGTTTTCTCTCAACTTATATGAGATTTATAGGTTGTGGATCGTTTAAGTCTTTGGGAGGATGAAAGCAGAGTTAACAGTAAGAGTCATCTACCAGTAAATCCTTAAAATTGCTGAAAAAATCTACTTTTAGAGCATTATAACGGCTCAGTTCTATTTTAAGGGATAGCGGTCTTTAAAGCAGCAAGCGATCGCAGTGCAAGTGTCATGCTTGCCTTCTTCAACAATTCACTAGCAAGGAGATAACAATATGTTGCAATCTCAAGACACCCAAAATCTCATGCACAAAAACAGCCAATCTCAGCAGGAAAGAGTTGCAGAAGTTATTTTAAACAACCATGCAGAGGAGCTAAAGAAAAAGTTCTCAACATCGGAAGACTTAGAAAGTTTATTTGCTGATGTGTTTGGCAATAATATTGCTTCGTCAGAAGATTTAGCTAATCTGCGCGATAAGTTTGCCGACGGTACACTGCGCCCAAAAGTAAAATTTGTTTCTCCACAAGTGTTGACCGACGCGCAAGGGCGTACTCGCGATGCAGCTTTTGACCGAGAAAGTCAGACGATTTTGCTCTCAGACAGCTTAGAGACAGCAGCGATTAAAAGCAGTATCGAGCAAGAACTAGGTCACTGGTGGGACGTGCAGTTGAACGGAAGCAAAGACACCACCGCCAAGGGAAAACCATTTGATGAGGGAACAGCCTACGCCGAGCGATTTGCTGAGGGGACTAAGGGAGATAACGTTTTCTCTGATGTGGTTTATCAAAACGATTCTTATACAGTGCTTTTAAATGGACGAGAAACAACTGTAGAGTTTCGACCCATCGCGACTTGGAATATCAATGGTGCTACCAACGATGGAAATAATACCTGGGGTGATGTTTTTGACGCAATGGAGAATCCAGGTCAAGGTCAGGCTCCAATTGAGATTATGGGGATTCAAGAAGCTGGTCAATTGTTAGAAACTCGGCTAGCACAGATAGGAGACGTTGAAAGGTTAGAGACACCAGATCCTCTGATCGTAAAGTATAACTTTACGCGAGAAGGCGATGATGGGAACTATCAGATATATTGGACGCGAGGTGGTTTTGGAGGATTCGATAAAAACTTAGCGATAGTTCTAAGAAATCAACCTGAGAATACACAACCGATTCGCATTGAAAATCCCAATAATAGTTCTGATAATCCAGGTGTTAACGGACGACCAGCCCTTGGAGTAGAAGTTGATGGGAAATATTACTTTACGGTACACGCTAAGGCGGGTAGTGGTACTAATGTTAACAATGATGCAGAGCAGTTGCTGGATGCAATTCAAAATAATCAGAATGTAGATCTCGAACAACCACTATATATCTTAGGTGATTTCAACAGAGACGTTGCTACAGCAAACAATCCAGTAGGAAATGTAAATGTAGCTTTCCCAGAATTTAACGAGCAATTTGCTCCTCCTAATGCCACAACCTTTAATGCTAGAACAGTCAATCCCAGTTCTACTTTAGATTATTTATTTACTTCACAAACGTTGCAGAATCGGCAAGGGACAGTCCTGAATCAGCTACCTAGTGCCAATACTAATCAATTTCCCTCCGATCATTTTCCCGTCGTATATGATGACACGATTCGAGAATCTGGAACGGTCAGACCAAGGGACACAACAACCAACTTTACTTTAGTAGAGCGTCCGGGAAAATTCACAAGAATAGATCCCAATAATCCACAAAATAATCCACAATTCGATCCGAATGCCCCGACTTACTTTATCACTCACGGTCTTAGGGGTACAGCCAAAAACCCACAAGATTGGCAGAAAGATATGGGTAATTCTATCGTACAACAGCAAGGTGATGCGAACGTAATTCTTGTTAGTTGGGATGCTCCACTTATAAATCCGATTCTCATTCCACCTAGTGCGACTAACTATGAGCAGGCTGCGGCAAATACACAAACTGTTGGGGAGAAAATAGCCAATTTTATCGAAACAAGCGATATAAATCCTCAAAGTACAACTCTAATCGGTCACAGTTTGGGCGCTCAAGCTTCTGGTTGGGCGGGAAGTAAACTGAGAAACAGAACTTCAAGCAAGATTGATAATATTGTTGGACTCGATCCTGCTAGACCCTCCTTTGAGACCAATGTACGGTTTGGATCTTATATCTCTCCCGAACAATTAGATGCAACTGATGCAGAGCGCGTGAGCGTCATTCATACTAGTAGGACTTACGGCACTAGAAATCCAATTAGTAATGGCGATAGTGCCAATGCGATCGATGTCTACATCAACGGCGGACAAGCTTTTACTAGTTCCTTTAGTGACCCATTCGGTACGAGGTCTCACAATTATGCTATCGATTTCTTCCAAGACTTACTTGAGGGTGAAGGATTTAACCAAGATCGCGGTACTCAAGGGTTTAAATCTTTAACTGAGTTAAACAATCCCAGTCTTTTAAACAGGGAATTTCCTCTTGTTTCTCTTAATACAATCTTGCAAGGAAATGGTAGCTCACTAAATCTCGATCCAGATTTCAATCGAGGCAAAATCGATATTCAACGCTCTGAAAGCATATTTTTACCTAACACCGATCCTTTTGCAATAAACAGTTCTAGCCTATTTTTCCCAGGCACAGAGCAAGCTGATGACCTAGCTGGAACAATGGGTAGCGATCAAATGGTGGGATTATTGGGTTCCGATCTTATTAGTGGATTAGGGGGAGACGACATATTAACTGGAGATGGTCAGGCTCCTCTACCTGAAGATAACGTGGGAAACGACTCGCTATTTGGCGGCGAGGGAAACGACTCGCTATTTGGCGACGAAGGAAAGTGACTTGCTATTTGGAGGTAGTGGGAAACGACTCGCTATTTGGCGGCGAAGGTGCAGAGGTTTTGGTTGGTGTAAACCCTAGATCGAAAAATCCTGGTTTCGGAGAACAGGATACCTTAACTGGTGGTAGTGAAAACGATGTTTTTGTTCTGGGAGATAAACAAGGCAATTTCTATGAAGATGACGGTTTATCCGACGACGCTGAGATTCAGAGTTTTGAAGTTGGGAAAGATAAAATTCAAGTTAATGATGTGAATGCCATCGACCTAGTTACCATTCCCGCTTCGGGAACCTCCACAGCATATACACAGATTGGTTTTGAAGGCGACCTCATTGCAAGGGTTTTTGGTGTTACCGAAGACCAGCTAACAACTACTGCATCATTTATTCAAGCATAAGGGTTTGTCATAGAGTTCTAGTAGCAAACGCTCTCTGCTAGCTCAGCTTGAATTAGAATCAGCAATCTATTATCAAACAGCGATCGCATTTTCTCGGTTAATTCTGAGCTTATTTATAAAGCGCGATCGCTTTTCTTATTGAAGGTTTCAAGAGTAGCGATCGCATTTTTTTGTGCTTTTTTATAAGTGCGATCGTTAGTTTTATATTCAAAATCAATTGATATATTTCCCTCAATTAATTGGCTTTACAATTGCGTAGAGCCAATTGCGTTTATTTTCAACACAAATTAAGATTTGCGATCGCTTATGGACAAATTGTGGTTTTTATTATAAAATCTGCTTTTTTAGAGTATGTAGTATGAGATTTATGAGGTTTCATATGAGTTTTGCCTAGAAAAATATGAGATTTATAGGTTGTTTATTCTTTGAGTTATTGAGATGCTAACTGTAGCATAAAAACTTAAAGAAAAATATCATGTCAAAAGTAACATTCCCCAATTCAAACGATATTCCTGGCGTTCACAATATCTCGGACATCGACTCAGCTAGTATTTTAGGACAAGATCGGAAATCCAATTTTGGTAGCAGAACTAACTTAGTTTCGTTTAAGTTAGAAGATATTCAACTTCAAGTGGAGAATAACGAAGTTGCTGATGTTACAGTTAACTTGGATTACATCGATGGGCTGAACCCAAAGAGATTAAAAAATGTTGTCTCTATTGCTAATAAGATCGAAGATTACCTAACTAATTATCCCAACGATCCTAATGACTTTTTTGAAGTTATCAATCGCAATCTTACCGAAGAATTGTTAAACGATTCCAAGCTAAAGCTTTCTAAAGTTTTGGACTCATTGAGTGTTAACTTGGATGTGTCGCCAAAAATTATTCCTTTCCCATTTGATAATACTAACACTCGTACCTCAGATGGAGATCTAAACGATATTGTCTCGTTTGAGTTAAAAGACATCCAGCTTGACGTTACCAATAAAGAAAATGCGGATGTCACTATTACCCTTGATTATATTAATGGAGTAGACCCTAGTGACTTTAAAGAAGTCGGAATGATAGCCGACCGAGTTGAAGAATATCTAACTAATTATCCTAATAATCCCAATGATTTTTTTGAAGTCATCAATCGCAATCTTACTGAGGAACTACTAAGCGATCCTAATCTGGGTCTTTCTGAGGTGTTAGACTCTCTAAGTGTAAATCTTGACGTTGCACCAGCTATTATTCCTTTTCAATTTGACAACACAACTACTCGTACTCCCAATGGCGATATAAACGATGTGGTTTCATTTCAATTAGAAGACGTTACATCTCCCATTGATGGCGGTATAGTTACCGATATTACTGTTAATTTAGATTATGTTGATGGAATTGACTCAAGTGCTTTCAAAGAGATTGGACTCATCAGTAATTACATTGAAGATTTCTTGGCAAATTATCCAGTAGAAGCAGGATTTTATGAAGTCCTCAATCGCGACCTTACTCAAGGGCTACTGAATGATAGCAATATAGGGCTTTCTGGAGTGTTAGACTCATTAAGCGTTAATCTGGATGTGGAACCCAAAATTATTCCTTTCCAATTTGACACCACAATTACCCGCACAACCAATGGCGATACTAACGAGATCGTCTCATTTCAATTAGAAGATATTTCGCTTCCTATTGATGGTGCTAGTGTTGCTGATGTCGCCGTCAACTTGGATTATATCGATGGAATTGACCCAAGTGCTTTTAAAGATGTTATCCCCCTTGGGAATTTTATTGAAGATTATCTCACAAACTATTCTAATTCCAAGGACTCTTTTGAAGTCGTAAACAACAATTTAGGCAAGGCATTATTAACTGATGCTAATCTAGAACTTTCTGAGGTGCTAGACTCACTAACTGTTACATTAGATGCCTCACCAGGGGTTATTCCTTTTCAATTTGAAAACACTGTCACTCTTACTCCAAATGAAACTACAATCTTTGGAGGAAGCGAATTCACTACGGTTTAACTTACTAGTAGTAATCAAAGCTTGAATACAATACAAGATCGCGATCGCGTTTTATTGATTTTGAAATAATGCGATCGCATCGTAAAGAGTTTCACTCATTTGTTTTTAGAAAAAATAAATCTTTTTAGTTGCTCTCTGGTACAGAAACAGACTAGCGTATTTTGTAGAACTTGCCAAATTTTCTGGAGCGATTAAGAGTATTCATATTGAGATTCTAAATATTAGGGCTATTGGAGAAAATTCTCGTCGCCCAACCCGACGAGCAAACAGATGATGATTCAGCCATCGCGCCCAAGCTAGACGAGACTATTCCACCTGTCTTGCCTACCGTGCAAGTGAATGATTTTCTGCCATCGATTAGTAATTGGCTTGTCTTTGGCGGCATGTCAGTGGTCATTGCTTTGGTGGCGGCGGTTCCCGTCTCCGCCATCCTCAAATATAAAACCACGGTACAAGCCCAAGCTACCGTTCGTCCAGCAGGAGAATTGCGTATCGTACAAGCGTCTACTCAAGGTCGCGTGAAGAAAATTTTGGTCAAAGGCGGACAAGTTGTTAGAAAAGGAGAAATTCTTGCAACTATCGATGATTCCAGCTTGTTAACCAAACAAAATCAACTACAAGATCGCATCGGGCAACAACGATTGCAGCTAGAAAAATTTAATGCTCAGATTAGCCAATAGATAGTCAAATTGTCGCAGAAGGCGATCGCAATCGGGCTACTGTTACTGCTGCTCAAGCCGAATTTGCTGGCAGTCGCCGCAACTATCAAGATAAGCAAACTACTGCCGCGACTGAAATCAGAGAAATTCAAGCCAAACTAAAAGCCACAGAAGCAACGTTAAGTGCCGTTAAAGTCAAAGCAGCGCGATATCGAATGGTCGAGCAAGAAGGAGCTATTTCTAAAGACCAGGTGGCAGAAGCCGAACTAGCAGTCAGGCAGCAAGAACAAGAGCTAGCAGCCACCAAAGCCAGTCTGCAACGCGCAAGCGTTTCTCTCCACCCCAATCGCGCTGAAATAGCGATCGCCGAACGACGTATCGCTCAAGAAGAAAATTCGGGACGAGCCGCGCTCGCGTCTCTCCAGCGAGAAAAAGAAGCGCTCGTTCAACAGCAGATTGAAGCCAACAAACAGTTACAACAAGATCGGCGCGAACTTCAACAAGTCAAAATCGATCTGAGGCAAACAACGATTACAGCCACATCTGATGGGACGATTTCTCAACTCAAGCTGCGCAACAGCGAGCAAACCGTACAGCCAGGAGAAGAAGTAGCTCAAATCGTCCCCAGTAATGCTCCTTTAGAGATTAAAGCTGCTGTATCGCCTTCTGACATGGGTAAACTCAAACAAGGTCAGATCGTACAGATGCGGGTATCTGCTTGTTCTTATACCGATTACGGCACCCTCAAAGGCACTGTCAAACAAATTTCCCCCGATACGATTAGAGCGCAAAACAATGACCCGGCTAACGATTCTTCTCAAGGAGCGAGTAAAGCTGAGGCTTTTTATGAAGTGACCATCTCGCCCGCCAACCTGACACTTGGTAAGGGAAACGATCGATGTTCGCTGCAATTAGGAATGGAAGGCAGAGCGGATATTATTACTAAAGAAGAATCGGTGTTGAAATTCTTACTGAGGAAAGCAAGGTTGCTTGTAGATGTCTAAATATGGCGATCTGGGGTGAAATGAGTCGTCGGGCAAAAATGTACGCGCTTTGCTATAACCTTTGCCAGATAAAGCTTTTAGATATCTAACTCTGACAATTCATTTCTATCATCCAGAACTTACAAACACTCAGGATGAATTCTTTGATTTGGGTCGCGCTCGCCCATTATAAGGAACATTGAGCAAATCGATCGCCCGTTTCTTCGCCGCTTCCCCTCTCCTATCGTACTTGGACGTAGTAGAAGGAGAAGCATGACCCGCTAACTGGGAAACTGTAACCAAATCTACCCCCGCATCTAAGAGGTCGCTGATGAAAGTTCTTCTCAAATCGTGGGGAGAAAAGGGGGCAATTCCTGCTATCGATCCCCTTCTCTGCAAAGCCGCCATCACCCCCTGCTCGCTCATGCGTCGAGGGATGATACATTTCGCTTTAGTCAACGGATATAATAAGGGGCCAGGCTCGTTTCCCCTTACTTTTAACCAGTCTTTGACCGCTCTAACCCCGCCTTCTGGCAGGTAATTACTTCTGTCTTTTTTTCCTTTAGCCCCCCTTATCGTCAGCGCTCTAGTGCGGGGGTTAAAATCGGAATTGTCGAGGTTCACTACTTCAGAGCGTCGCAACCCCACCATTAAAAGGCTCAACAGCGCTGCATCGCGAATTCCCGTATTGGTTGGGTCAGAGGTACAAGCGTCCATCAATGCGGCAATCTCAGAAGAACTCAAAGACCGTCCCCGCAGCAAAGAACTTCCCCGCACTGAGGCAAGATCTACGGCTTTATCGCAGTCTTCCGAACTCATCAACCCCAGCCGACGGGCTTCCGTTAGCGTCCGCCGCAGGGCACAGAGCATCTTATTCGCCATTGCCGGACTGTATTTATCCATGAGGACGGAACGCACCGCCGCCGTGTGCTGGTAGCGCAACGCCGCCCAGTCTAAGGTGCTTGCATCGCTAGTTCCGTTAGTTAGTAAAGATGCGATCGCGTTGAGGGCTTCTCGCATGGTGCGCCGACTCCCAACTCCTAAAGATGCCAAATATACCTCTGCCGGATGTAGGGTTAATGGCAGAGGCGCGGCTAATAGCAAAGTATTGGGGTCTGGAAAGGGAGCGATCGCGTCGGGACTCACGAGCTAAACCGTAGTTCTCTTCCTACTATCATCTCCTAAAAGTTGACCCAACAGAAATAGATTGCGAGAAGACCACTTCTCAACACCTATTTTGGGGCAGTGCTTTTTATCTGTAGTGGCTTGCAAACATAATCGCCTCGGCTTGCAAACAAGGGATTTTTCGGCTCACAATAATTGCAAATAAGGAAGGCTTTGGACTCACATTATCTGCAAACAGGCTTGCAAACAGATATTTCGGCTCACAATAATTGCAAATATAACCGTTTAGATGGGAATTCCAACTTTGAGCATTTTTTCTCTAAGATCTTGAGACCGTTAGGAGCGGCAACTGACCGTGCAGGAAAGAGCGAACATAGACCGGACGCACATTTAATAACTCTGCCAAAACCTTGGCATTGTAGCCATTGCGAGTTAAATGGGGTTTTAAGTCATCAAGTCCAACAGCTAAGACCGTTTCAATCACTTCAGCCGTAACGGGTTTAGAGCCAATCGAATAAGCTTCTTCAAAAGCTAAGGTCAAATATTGCTCTATTTGTAGAGGAGTTGCCAGTCGGGAAACTAAAAGAGAGATCGCCTCTTCACTTAGAAGCTCAGTTAATTCAACTGAACCTCCAGATGCTTGAGCTAAAACCCACTCTATGTAAGTAGATAGGCATAAATAAACGTAAAATGTAAAAAGAGATGGTTTTTCGTAGCATTTATCATTTCACTCAAGCAATCGAGCAAGGGATTTCCACCAATTTGGTTGCTTATTTGACGGCTCCAGAAAATCGCGATCTTGGAGTTGTTAAAGCCCCTCGTCCTCAACGTCAACCTCCTCCTCTTGATTTGTCTCCTTTCCCTGGGTCACAGGTCTTGACTCCTCGCTCCTCTGTGATGGTCAAAGCGATGAATCGGGCCGAAAAAGCGGAAAGTTAAGGCTTGAGTTTGATACTTGTTGGGATTAAAGATCCGAACAATCTGACTGCCAGCATCTAAAAGGTGAAAGGAGGGAGATGGAGGAAACTTAGGCGGCGGCGGGTCAAGAAGTACCATCTATAGAATTCCCACTCCGCGAGCTTCCGCAATTACCCTCTCTTTGAGTC
Organism: Candidatus Altimarinota bacterium; assembly: GCA_012031035.1. Classification (GTDB taxonomy): domain Bacteria; phylum Cyanobacteriota; class Cyanobacteriia; order Cyanobacteriales; family Microcystaceae; genus Hydrococcus. Next base: position 12,909 of record JAAUUT010000092.1, read on the forward strand.
CCTTTTTGAGGGCTTGCACGGGAGTTAGACCGTCGAGAATGGGGTTGGGACGCACCAGCCAGCTTAGTTTTGCCAAGTCAGAAACTTCTAGCACTTTCAACACTTCTGGCAATCCGTCGATAACTCCATCGGGGGCTTCTGGGTCGAACTGAATAACAGGAAAGCGATAGGCTCCCCTATCTAACACTCCCAATAAAGTCTGACTCTTCATCCGGTCGTGAGGGGTCTGCCGCGATGTTCCCAGTAACTTAGCGACTTGGGCAGCAGTTAAGGCTCCTTCTAGTAATTGTCTGCGCCGCTCGAAGTAACGAAACAGCGATTCTAACTCTAGCTGGATTTTTTCCTCTCGGCTATAGGTGCGACCTGCTAAAGCTTCTATAAGAGCATCTTCTGGCGAGGAAGCTACGCCCTTTTGGAGTCGTTTGAGGGTACTGGCTACAAGCTCTACTTCATCGGGCTGCAAGTCATGTAGTAAGGTTTCTAAAGATTCTACGGCTTCAGTAATGGCTGGCATTGTCCGCAATATGTAAGAAATGTCAAGTTGCTTTCAGTCTATCGAAGTTTTGTAAGAGATGTCAAATCTGGGAGAAGCGGGGAAAAATTCTTCGTGATGAAGAACTTTTTGAAGGCAGTTAGCGAGCGCTTTATACCACCAAGTCAAGAAATAGAAAAGCTTTCACAGGTCTGTTCAGAAAATTTTTCAAGACAAATCTGACTATAGATCGCCTTTATAAGTCGATGACCAGCCAAACAACTTCCGCAGCCGTTGGGAGGGATTGAATTTGAACGCCCAGCTTTCTCTCTCGACTCGCACGTAAAACGTCCCAAAATCGCGTAGGTTGACACTCTCGCCTTGTTTGAGAGATTGATAAATTTCATTGAAGGTAGCATCAACGACCTCTTCTACTGTGCCAGTTTCCTTGCCTACTCGGTTAGATATGCGACGAATTAATTCTTTCTTGTCGATAGACATTATTCTGTACTCAACAATTTCACGGTAATTGCTTGACGTTTTTCGGTTTTCGGTTCGACGTTGGAGCCGATGCCCGAAAACCATTCACAGAAAACTCGCTCGGAGTCAAGTAAATTTTTCCCCAAGTGCGAATATGCTGAATCAACCGTGCCGTCTCGCCTCCTGCCTTCTCTAACTCTTGAAGATTCCCAACGACAACAAACAGTTCTTCTGCCCGACTGACGGCGGTATTGAGCAGATTGGGTTTGCGGTTAATAAACCAAAAGCTATGGTCGGCAAGGCATTGGTAGGGAGAAAAGAGAATTGCCTTTTTCTGTCCTCCCACATATTTGTGAACCGTTCCAATGTCGTCGTGGTTAAAGTCTCTCCAGATTCCTCTCAGTCGCGCCTTTAAAGCGTTAGCTTGACTCAGATACGGGGACATCACTCCTAAATGGGGAATGCTATAGCCATGTTGAAGCAGAAATTCAATCGCTGCTACAATGCCATCTATCTCAGCCGGATTCGCCTGTTCGATGTGACTGCCCTCGACGTGATAGGCTATTAAATTCGTTCCTAGCTTGGAAGGCTTATCTGGGGTATGGATTATCAACCCATCAGGATAATTGGGACTGCAAAAACTGATAATCGCTGCGGGGGAACGATAATGATTCCTCAAGACAATTCCCGTCCCTAAATCCCCTTCTTGACCCGTTGCTCCGGCGGCTCTATGATAAGCTGTGGCAGTGTACTTGGCAGTCGGGGCATAGCGATAGTAGTCTTTGTCGCTCAATCCTTGGTCGAGAAAAGCAGAAAGACGATATTGCCTGATAGCATCGTCGCATAGGTTGATTATGGGTTCGATTTGTTGAGGGTCTCCGGCGACAACGGCTTGCTGCGAGCGCACTAATAAGGGAAAGAGTTGGTGGACTAACGTTGTACCTGCTTCATCTACCAGTGCTAGCTTGATAAGGTTCGGTTGCAAGTGAGGAAACATATTGCGAAGGGAATGCAAGCTTGTGGTGATGACGGGAAAAACTAAGCTTAAATCGCGGTAAATCGTTTGACCGTCATTCTCTAGCTTTAGTAAAGCATCGCCATCAGAGCTTAAGGCACTTCCATACGTTTCTAATGCCCTAATTACTTCATCGGAACGACGGAGAGCTTCTAGCTGAAGAAAGGTAAAAGCGCGTTGGAATAATTGTACTTGGCTTCCGCGATCGTCTCGATAAAAGCGACTATAGAAATCTTCAGTTGGGTAACTATCCAGTTTTGCTTGGATTTGTTCCCGATCGGTCGTGAGAGCAGCGACTGAGCGCTCTAATTGATTCAGTCGGTATTCTGTTTGTTTTAAAAATTGATTGAGATCGTTCCATTCTTGTACTAACTGAATCTGTTGGGAAACTTGTTTTCTCGCTTCGAGCAGTTGGGCGCGGTTGGAAGGCGGTTGAAAGGGAAAGGGAGTAGCGAGCGTGCGGAGAACGAAGATGTTAATGCTTTGACCTAAAGCCTCAAAAATCCCTTCGTCAGTAACGCCTCCTAGCCAGTCAAGGAATCGTTGAAATCTGGAGTCATCGTCGCGGGGTAAGGATTGCCAAGTCTCTTCTAGCAAGACTTGAATTTGTTGGTAATCGTCGAGGGGAAAATGGGAATAGTCTGGCTGGTTGGATAGCTGTTGCTGAAGCGTTTGTAACTTTTGGGTCGTTGCAGCGATTTCGTCATTAAGAGTTTGGATTTCTGCCTCTAGTTGCTCTAAGTTTTGAGTTTCGATGGCTCGTTGGTGTTGGTTGCTTGGCTCAGTGTCTATTAGGTGTTGGAGTTCTCTTTCGGTTTCTATAAATGCTAGTTTGGCTTGCTCGTAAGCGTGAGGGTCAAATTTGGTGGTTCGTAATTCCCCAATCTTTTTGAGCAGTTGGGGAAGGGTTTGGAGCCTGATAATATTTTGGTTGCCGCCACTCAGGTACAACTGTGTCGGAAGCCCTTCAACATCCAATCGCGTCTGAAATTTATGGATGGCACTGTTGTTGGTGCTAGCGAAGACGATTAAATGATTTTCATCTTTACCCGTTCGGAGAATCTGCCTAGCTCGCTGCACGACTGGCAGGGCAACTAAATGTTCTCCGGTTTCCGTTTTTCCGGTTCCTGGTGCGCCCCAAAGCGCGGTTAAACAATTTTCTTGGACGTGTTTGAGGACTTTGGCTTGAGCTTCGTCGGGGGGATGCGTGGGAAAGGCTCCCCAAAACATCACGTCATGGCGAGGGGGTGGGGGAAAATCATATAGATATTGAAAGGCTGGGCGCTCTTTCCTCAACCAGTTACTCTGGCAGGGATTTTGCTGGAGTTGTTGTAGAATTTCTCGCAGGTCTTGCTTTAACTGAGCGTTGTAGGGGACAAAGTTGTAGCGGACTAGATAGACACTACGAGTAGTTTTGTAGTTGTCGGGCAAGTCAATTTGGTTGATGAAAGCTTGTAAAGTCGAGAATTTCTTTTTAAAGGTATCCTCTAGAAATCTGAAAATCCCTTCTGTGATGATGAGGGATTCTGCTTGTTCTTCTTCTAATTTATAAAGGCGCATCAAATTCATCATTACGGGCTGGAACTCGAATTCGGTTAAGTCCCATCCTAATTGGCGATAGTTGCCTTGAAAAATGTCTGAAATGTCGATAGTAAAGAGTGGAAGATACTTCAGCTTTTGCTCTTTTCCCTTCCCCTGCACCCAATAAATTTGAGGCCCAGCTACGGCGATTTGAAACTCGCGTTCCTGACCTCGTTGTTTTAGAGAAAGATATTGCTGCTGGAGTGGCTCGAATAAAGAGCTATCGAGGAGCAGTTTATTATTAGCCAGTCGCACCCCGCTATCAAACACTTTTTGATAGTTGCCCCTGCCTTTTTCAACTTCTGCACTGGTCATTTCTTCCAAGCGGATGTATTCTAACCAGGCTTTCACAATCTGAATCAGTTTTGGAAGCTCTAACATGATAATGCAAGAGTACGAATGCCCTCTGTCAAGCTTTAGAAGAGCTTGTCTGTCTTAGGGGAATGCTAGCACATTCGTACTTGTAACTGACTGCGTTGTCTTGCCGATACGGAAGTGCGGTCGGTCAGTCGGTCGGGAGAAAGCTTAAGGCTATTCTTCTATCTCTTAATCCGACCGACTGACCTAAAACTTGGCACGGGAACGCTCGGAGAGCAAGCGGCTGAATTTCGTTAAGATTTCCTGCCGAGCGTCCCCGGCAAGTTTGTCCGCACTTCTTCAAGCGACTAATAAATGCTCTCGCGAAGTCCGTCAATTGTTAGCTTCTTGCTCTGACTCCAGCAACGCCTCTATTTGACCTAAAAGGTCTTCTAGTTGCTGACGTTTTTGAGGGTTCGCTCCAATCCGCGCTTTCTTGAGTTTTCGAGTCAGTTGGGTAAGTCGGTTCGACAGTTGCTGCTCCTGTTCAAACTTCGACTGGGACTGAGCGTTAAGAAGCTGAATTTTTTCTTTAATTTGATTGAGGGAGAGGTCAAGAGCGATCGCTTCATCTAAGAGTGCTTTTCGCTCTGATTCGTTTTTGATTTTGGCGATAGAGAGCGCTTTGGTATAAGCGATTTTTCCCGTTTGAAGGGCTTCAAAAATCTCATGGGGCAATTTGAGGAGCGGCAAGCGATGCTTGACAAAGGATTGCCACTGCATTCTTCCTAGAGATTCAAAAATTTCTTGGATTTGTGTCATTTCCTCATTAACCACAACGTTGTGGTTAACCTTCCCAGTCTGTTCGTTGTTGAGTCGATACAGTAAAGAAACGATCTCAGAAACTGGATGAGAAAGGCGCAGCGAAAGCAGTTGCAGAATGCCTTCGGTTTCTTCCACTGGGTTGAGATCTTCTCGTTGCAAATTCTCAATGAGAGAAAGTTGTAAGGCTTCGTTGTTATCTAATTCTCGAATGACGACGGGGACTTCAGTCAGTCCCACCTCTTTTGCCGCTCGATAGCGCCGTTCTCCAGCAACTAACTCGTATTTTTTTCCCTTTAAGGGGCGCACCAAGAGGGGCTGAAGAATCCCGTGTTGTTTGACGGAGGAGACTAGCTCGCTTAAAGCATTTTCGTCAAAGTAGCGGCGGGGTTGAGAGGCGGGAAGTTGAATTTGTGCTAGAGTCAAAGACTGATTCCCCGTTGCGGGTTCTTCTCCTAAGAGAGGATCTAAAGGACGTTTCCTGATTTGCCCGCCAAAGGGACGCTCGGTTTTGCTTTTCATTTCATTTCCTCCAAACTTTGCGCGATTTCTTCAAGAATAGCCACGGCGGGATGTTTGGCCTGATAAAGAGCGAGCGGCACTCGGTTTTCAGACGCATCGGCGAAGGCAGTAGCACGCGGGATAGGGGGAGAGATAGTTCCTTCGAGGGATAACTGTTCTTGAATAGCTGCCAAGGCGCGAACGTCTTGAGAGTTGCTAGAAGCATAAATGGTGGGGACGAAACCTGCGATCGCCAGATGGCGATTAACTTTAGTTTTGACTCTGGCGTAGGTATCCAAGAGTAAGTTAGTGCCTTCAAAGGCTTTGAATTGGGTTTGAACGGGCACTAGGAGATGAGTTGCCGCCACCAAGGAAATATAGCTCAAGATGCCTAAGCTGGGAGGACAATCGATGAGGATGAAGTCATAATCGCTTTCGATTGGCTCGATGGCTTGTTTGAGGCGAAAGTCGCGCAGTTCTGCCCCCACTAACTGCATTTCGGCTATCCGCAAGTCTTGGTTGGTAGGAGCTATGTCCATGCCGTGAATTTCTTCGACGATGTAAAGGGGTTTTTCTTCGACGACGGCTTCGTAGAGAGTTGCTGGCAATTCCTCTGGTACTAATCCCATAAAAATGGTCAAGGAGGCTTGAGGGTCCATGTCTACCAGCAGGACGCGATTTTCTCTTTGGGCGAGATGGTAGCCCAGATTCATAGTGAGGGTGGTTTTAGCCACGCCGCCTGCCTGATTGAATAGGGCGATAATTCGACAGGGCTTTGAATGATTTGACACGGGCTAAAAGCTCCAAGACACTTCTTACACGTCCAAATAATCGGCTTTTCTAGGGGAGTTAGTTTTATTTTCTTAAATTTAAATGATTAAAGTTTTGATACCCTAAGTTTAAGCGAATCATTGAGAAAAGGTAAAATCGTGAGCCAAGTAGTAACGGCTATTTTTGATGGTCAGGTTCTCCGTCCAGATAATCCATTAGAGCTAGAACCTAACAAGCGCTACGTAATTACTATTGAGACGGAACAATCCACCGCCACCACAGGAGATGCTTGGGACGTGCTAGAGGCATTAGTTGGAAGTGTTAAAGCTTCTTTCTACTTGTCGATTGAACACGATCGTTACTTGTATGGCACGCCAAAACACCAGAAATAGCCAATGGCTGGAGAAAGGCTATTTTTAGATGCAGTTTTCATCGAAGCTTTGTTAAACCGACGCAATGAACTCCATTCAAAGGCAGTGTCTTTGCTGCCGCTTGGACGAAATGCCGCAAAGAGTTTGGGGGACTGAAGCCGTGCTGACAGAAGTTGGAAATGTTCTACCTCATATAAATCATAGAGCCACTTTAGTTTTACCTAAATCAGTGGAGTTACTATGAATTGCCCACCAATCTCCCATTAGCCGACAAATTTCTTCAAAGTCTTTGGGGCTAGCAGTCATGATTAGATTTCGCCAATCACCTTTTACATGACGAAATCTAATCCAAAACTGCTCCTGGAATTCTTCAGGGAAGCAAGCTAACAAATCAAAAAAGTCCCCAGCCTTCATGTCCGACTTCCCATTAATGAAGCGGCTTAGTGTACTTTCATGCAAACCAGACCATCCGCCTACTTGCTTGGCGGTGTATCCAGAAGCTTTGAATAACTCTACGAAAATTTCTTGGTGTCGGCTCATATTAAAAATCTTTAAGCAAAATTGCATTTTTGCAATTATTTTAAATAAAATTGCGATATTGCTATCAGCTAGAACCGAACTCTAAAAAATATCCACAGTCCTAAAAGTATTAGGAACAATACCATAATACTACCCTTAAAAAAACCATACCCTAACTTGGGTAAGAGTTGAGGCTCAAGGCTTTCGTTGAAGTAACTTAACTAGTAATTCAATTATATGACACAAGCCAAAATTGACGGGAAATTTTATCCCCTCCAGCACGAAGAATGGCTGAGAGCCTGCCGGGAACTTACCCCAGCCCAGAGAGATGTCCTTTACTATCTCAGAACTCTCGCTCCTTATGGAACTAGCCTCGATCTTACCGCCGCAGAGATAGCTCGACAGCTATCAACTCCTGAACGAACTGTCCATCGTCAAACTGTTAGCCGAGCGCTCAAAGAGCTAGATAGAAAAGGGTTCGTTGACCTAGAACTAATAAAGGTAGAAGCAAAGGTTAACCCCAAAGGTTTATGGTGCGATGAGACACCACGGTGCGATGAGACACCACAAGAGATCTCCACGCACCACAGTGGATCGTCAGACACCACAGTGGATCGTCAGACACCACAGTGGATCGTCAGACACCATGCGGAGGCTGAAACGCCCACCAAATCAGAATTTCAAAACTCTAAGATCTATAAGATTAATAAGAATATTAAGACTCTCTCAGAAGAGGGCGAGAGAGAGAATTTAAATTTAACTGAAGAAAAAAAACCGGAAGTCGAAAATTCTTCAGAATTGACAGCTAAGAAACAAGAGTCTTTTCAACAACTGCTAGAAAAACAAAAAGATTTTGAAGTCAAAGATTCTTCAGAATTGACAACTAAAAAACAAGAATCCTCTCAACAATTGCTGAAAAAACAAAAAGATTCTGAATTGGAGCTAAATTCCGCCGCGCCGCTTAACAAAAATTTACAAAAAGACGGACGATTCTCGCCCCAGTATCAAAAAGTTCTTGATGCCTTGCCAGATGCAAAATCTTATTTGGAGTGGGCGTACAAGCGTTGTGGGGACGGACTACCAGCCTACCCCACCTACCCAAGCCGAGTCATCGAGAACAATCACCACGACCTAATCCGCCGATATCGACAAGAACTCGAAACGCTCCAAGCGATCGCCCGTTCGAGCAAAACCCAGGCTGCCAAAGAGAAATCCCCTTCGGAAACGGTTTTTGCCGATCCCGAAACGATCAACAAACTCATTTTGAAGGCAATGAAACGTGTTTGATAATAAGCTACCCCCAGAAAGTATCGAGGCTGAAGAGGGCATTCTCGGAGGGATTCTACTTGACCCGCAAGCGATCGGTCGAATTGTTGACCGAATCGTTCCTCAAGCCTATTATCTCAACAGTCACCAACAAATTTATCAAGCTGCACTAGCGCTTTACGAGCGAGGAAAGCCGACTGACTTAATGAGCGTTATGACCTGGCTGAGCGAGCGCTCCTTACTTGAGGGGGTAGGCGGGTCTTTTAAATTAATTCAGTTATTAGACCGCACCGTATCGGCTGTCAATATCGACCGTTACGCCGAGTTAGTGATGGATAAATACTGGCGGCGCAAGCTGATTAGTGCTGGGCATGAAATAATTGAACTAGGATATGACACTAGCTCCGAGCTTGACACAGTACAAGAGAAAGCACAAAACTTGATTTTTCAAGCTACCTCCAGTTATGACAGCCAGTACGAAACCAAACCTCTCAACGATTGGTTGGTCGAATCCTTCTCCATGCAAGACCAACAAGTTTCTGGCTTTGATACCGGACTGTTGGATCTCGATGAAATGATTACCCTAGAACGCGGAGAACTGACCGGAATTGCCGCGCGTCCATCGGTCGGAAAAACTTGGATGGGCATTTGGCTAGCCAATCATGTCGCTAGAAAATTCCAGCAACCCGTCGTGTTTTTCTCTGCCGAAATGTCTGGGGTTAGACTAACTCAGAGATTTGAGTCCCTCGAATCGGAGATCGATCTCAAAAATATTGTCCGACGACAAATTCCCGTCAACCGCATTGAAGACTACATTAAAGCCGTTGAAAGGCTAACAGAAACTATCGGAAACACCATCTTTATTAACGATATTCCTGGCGGTTCGCTTACCCCAATTAGGATGCGCTCCGAGCTAACAAAAATGCTTTTAAAACTACGCAGTAAAGATAATCCCAATCCTCAGTTAGGATTAGTCGTGCTGGACTATATCCAAAAGTTAGGCAATCGTAGTGCAGGCAATCGGGCACAGGACGTAGGAGCGATCGCTGGGGCGCTGTGCGATATCGCCAAGGACTTTAACGTTCCAGTTGTCGCTTTAATGCAGATCAATCGGGAGAGTGAAAAGCAAAGTAATAAGCGCCCGTCAATGGCTCAGATTAAAGACTCTGGAGACATAGAGCAGGACTGCGACACAATTGTTACCTTGTATCGAGATGAGGTTTACCACCCCGATACTCCCGACCAAGGAATCATGGAAATTTCGGTGGTTAAAAATAGAAACGGAGAAACAGGAACCTGCAAGGTTTTGTTTGACCCTGCCTGCGGGCAGTTTAAGAACTTGAGAAATTCAAGTCAAGCCATATGTCATTACAACTGAAAATCGATTATCTAGAAACGCATTTTGAAATTTACAACTTGCTAGGAGAGAAAACATGAGCAGCAAAACTTTTAGACTAGGCATCAAAAACGGCACGCTGGTTATTCCCCAAGAAGTAACGCAATATTTGCATCAATGCCAAGAAGCCGTTGAAATCTCCTTAACCATCCAATCGAGCGAACCTACAACCGTTCCTCCTAGTTCATCTTCCGATAACAGTGAAAAAGACCTTCAAGCCTCTTGGGAGCGTTGGTTCGAGGAAGTCGAGCAGCTTGAACCCGAACCCCCAAAGTCAGAGCCAGATGAATACGGGAAAGCCCTAATAGAAAAATATAGGAAACAAGGGCTAGAATTATGACCTTGTGCGACGCGGGGCCTCTCTTTGCCCTTGTCGATAAAAAACAATCCAAGCACGCATCTATCAAGAAAGCACTGACGAAACTCTCAAGACCTCTCATCACCACATGGCCCTGTTTTGCCGAAGCCATGTATCTCGCTCTCAATCGCGGTGGATGGGTCATGCAGAATCAACTTGGGAAACTTCTTCTCGACGGTCGGTTGATCTTTTATGAGATTCAAGAGACAGATTATCACCGCTTATTTGAACTCATCGAGAAATATCGAGACCGCCCAATGGATCTCGGAGATGCGACTCTCGTTCTTGCCGCCGAGCGTAAAGGTCTCAAACAGATATTAACTATAGATTCCGACTTTTTTTTCTATCTCATCAACGATATCGAGCCATTTGATGTCATTCATTTAGAATGAGTTTTCTTGGTTGGCAAGTCAGCTTTCGTCTGAGTCGAGAGTTTCTTCTCTGTTAATGATGGAATTGCCAACTCCTTTCCCTTATTCTTTTCCTGAAGATGATACTTCTGAAGCGTCGAACCTTTACACTTAATTCCCTGTTCCGTAAAAATCTCAGCTATTTCATCATAACTGTACCCATTCGCCAAAGCTGCATCGATTCTTACCGACTGACGAACAATCACTCCTCGTAGAAAACCTGAAGTCTTCGCTTTCGGCTGAAGTTTTTCTAATCGTTTCTGTAAAGCTAACTCCATTGGTGAAACATCTGTATCCATACTCGCTCTCAACTCCAATAACTTTCATCTTAATCAATTGTCTGGATTTACCGCTTTTGAGCGGTAGAAAACTCTTTTTATAATTGTCCCCTAAAATTCCGCGAGAAAATATCACACCTTATGTACTTATTTAAAGTACAATATTTTTATTCCGATTTGCTCCTAAAAATCTAGCTCAAATCAATGGTTGCCACAGTCGGGAGATGCTACACCAACCCTCAAGACTACGCCCAAGAGAATTATTATTCTCAAGGTGATGGCTTAGCTAACTCCGAATGGCTAGGCCTAGCTGCCATTGCCCAAGGCTTAAACGGTCAAATTCAAGAAAAAGATTTTCACAATGCCTATCAAGCTTTTGACCCAAATGGCAACCCCTTAAGGAAACAGCAGACTTACAGCAAGTCGAGTAAAAGACACAATCGCCCCGGCACAGACGTTACTCTATCTGCCCCTAAAAGTATCAGCTACGCTGCCCTGGTCTTGGGCGATCGCCAAATCGAGGAAGCCCACAAAGCAGCCGTCCGCGCCACAATCGAATACATAGAAAAAAACTGCATCTTTTACCAAACCAAACAGAACGGCAAAAAACTTCTTCTTCAAAGCCAAACCGCCCAAATCGCCGTTTTCCATCACGACGATAACCGCAACAAAGACCCCCAACTTCACAGCCACTGCGTCATCCTCAACCAAACTCTTTGTCCCGATGGGACTTGGCGAGCCGTTGCTAACAAAGAACTCTACATTCAACAGAAAACCATCGGCGCATATTATGCTCACGAACTCGCCCGTCAGTTAAAACAAATCGGCAGGGAAATATCTTGGACGGACGACCATACTTTTGAACTAGCTGGAGTCGATAAAGAAAAACTCGATGCGATCTTTTCCACTCGTAGTAACCAAATTGAATCAGAATTAGCAATGGCAGGATTGACTCGCTTGGACGCTACTGCCGCCCAAAAACAAGCAGCTTGTTTAAAGACTCGACCCCAAAAAAAGCACCACCTCCATCCAACTGACAGAGAACAACAATTAGAAGAGTGGCGGCAAAGAGCCTCCGAAGCTGGGATTGAAATTTCCCTCAATTCCCGTTCTCGATTAGAAAAAGCTTATAATCAACCTCTTCAACCCGATCGTATTTCCTCTCTGATTCACAGCGCTACTGACATTCTTACAGAGCGTCTTACTGCTTTTACTAAGCATGAATTCCTAAAAGAATGCTTGCGTCAAAGCCAGGGTCGATACGACCCAAAACAAATAATTGCAGAAATCGAATCGCTAAGCAATCTCGTTCCCACTCGCGATGGACGGCTGACGACTACTCATCAACTGAACAGAGAACAAAAAATTCTTCAACTCGCGGAAGAGGGACGAGACAGCCACTACCCTTTAGCTAGTATCGAACAAGCAACAGCGATCGCCATCGCCAAAAATCTCAATTCAGGACAAACCAATGCCTTGTGCCACATGGTTACTAGCTCTGATGCAATCGTGTTAATCCAAGGAGATGCAGGTGTAGGCAAAACCTACACCATGAAAGCCTTGAAAGAAACGATTGGCGCTCTACCCATCCGAGGGCTTGCTCCTTCTGCGGCAGCAGCAGAAATACTTATGACAGAAAGCGGGATTGACTCTCAAACCCTTGCTAGTTATCTACTCATCTCTAACGAGCGACTGCCAAAAAATGAACTCCTTCTGGTAGACGAAGCTGGGATGCTTTCAACTCGGCAAATGGAGCAGCTTTTAGAGAAAGCTAACTCGCTCGAATGCCGAGTCATCTTAGTTGGAGATCCCAAGCAACTATCGGCACCTGAAGCAGGCGCACCCTTCCTCCTTCTTCAAAACCAAGGCTTTCCCACCGCCCAAATCGATCGAAATTTACGACAAAGCGATCCATTCCTCAAGCAAATTGTTAACTTAATGGCAACTCATGACAAAGATGAGGAGAGCGTCAATCAAGCTTATCAGAAATTAAACGAGCGGGGAAAAATACAACAAATCGCTAAAGAATCTGAACGCATAGATGCTCTCGCCCTCGATTACCTGAGCCGACAAAAAGAAGTTCGCTCAAAAACTCTAATCTTAGCAGGAACAAAAGCTGATTCTCAGGCGATTTCTAATTCAGTTCGTCAGGGTTTGATAGCTTCTGGGACATTAGGCAATGAAAGCTTAATCATCTCTACCCTTCGACGTAAAGACCTCGATAAGTTTGCCATTACTCAATCCCATCACTATCACAAAGGAGACATAATTAAATTTCAAACTGAAAATGCCCAATTCAGCAAAGATTTTTACTATCGCGTCAGTGCCGTTAACCCTCAAACCAACACAGCTACCCTAATTGATGCATCCGGCTCTGACCATACCCTTTCTCTAGACAAATACAAACAACGAGAAGTTTATCAAGTCCAAGAGTTAGAACTCCGCCCTGGCGAGCAGATGCGCTTCACTAAAAACATCCGAACCTCTGATTATAAACAACTGAACGGACAGCGCCTTACCGTAATTGGATTTGCCCCAGACGGTCAAATTACCATTCTTAGCAACGGTCAAACCCAAGATGTTTTCCCATCCTTATTACTTCACAGCGATTACCGTTATGTAGATACCGTTCATAGCAGTCAAGGACAGACGGCTGACTATTGTATTTATTCGGCTGCACCAGTTAATAGCTTAACCATTGGACGAGAAAGCTTTTATGTCGCTGCTTCTCGTGCAAAATCCGAATTTGTCGTCTATACCGCTAGTGCCC
>JAAUUT010000093.1 GCA_012031035.1 Candidatus Altimarinota bacterium
GAGACTGAGAAACCGACTTTGCCGAAAACAGAAGTGGAGATGGTTCTGAAGGAATAGCCGAAAACCTCACAAAAATGTTTCTCTATCCATTATACTTTGCCTAAAAGGAATCCAACTAGGCAAAGTTTGGATGGCTTTGCGCGATTAAGATTTCCCAACCACTTGATGACTCAGATATCAGTTAAAAAGATTACAGAGTAAGGGATTTAGCGCCATCTTGCACTTTTTTACACGGATCTCGGCTCAATCCCATTATGTTTAGAGAGTTTCTGTATAATGTCCGAACACCGATATTATCTATAAAATTTCCGTATAATTAATAGTTGGGCTGCTTAGTCTCTCGGTGGGGACGGTACTTCAAGCTTGCTGGTGGGTGTCCGAGATTAAGTAATCGCAAAATTATTCAGTGGGATAGTGCATAAACTTATCGGTAGAGCAATTAAAGCTAAACTGGAGCGATCGCAGACTAGAGTTGTAATCTGATGGGCATGATTCGCAGAGCCAAGCAAGAGGATAAAGAGTTTATTTGGCAGGTTCATACCGAAGCCATCAGCGAACTGTGTAAAAATCATTACACTCAGCAACAGATTCAAGCATGGACAAGTTTCCTCATCCCGGAAAGCTACCGTGAAGTTATTGAGACGAGAGAGTTTTTTGTTGTAGAGGATGACAAATCCATTGTTGGTTTTGGTCAGCTTAATTTTGAGACTGGAGAGGTAGAAGCTGTCTATGTGAGTCCCAAAAGCGTTGAGCATGGATTGGGAAGAAGGATTTTACAAACACTTGAGAATGTGGCAAGAGAGAAAGGGTTGAAATCATTACATCTCTCATCCTCGTTGAATGCTGTGCCTTTTTATAAAAAAGCAGGTTACACATCGCACTATGAGTCTAAGCATCATTTACCCAATGGGACGGAGTTAGCCTGTATCTATATGGCAAAACACCTCAACTAGCAGCAGCCCAACACTGCGTTGGTGCAGACGGTATAGAGGCTATCCTATCGGTAAGAGTTCGAGGTTATTTGCCGCCGCACAACTTCATTGTTAGAACTTGACTTCTACAAAAACTACAATGCGATCGCAATGTGACATCGCCACCATTTTTATAACTCGTCAGGATTAATTCCTAAGCTTCGTAAACGTTCTTCTAGTTTTTTCGTTCTTTCTTGCGCCTCTTGAATGCGTTCTTCTGGGGTTAAATAACGCTTGCCACCGCGATCGTACCAATATAACCATTCTCGCTTAATCCCCTGATTACTTCCTTGTTCTCGCCCGATTCCTAACGCTAATTCATCTAACCAGACAGGTTCTCCTCGTTGCAAGATATATTCTCCCTGCTCTAATTTATAAACTTCTAAATAGACTTGGAGGGATAGAATCTGTGTCTATTTTAAAAGCTATGACGATGCAATGCGATCGCGAAAATAGCGCCGATAGAGTTCGCAACTGCAAACAACGCGATCGCCTTGCCAATTAACTAATCCCATGCTGTGTAACTTAAATTTTAAATTTTGTTCTAATTCAACAGGAGTGGAAGCTTTAATAACGCGATCGCAAGCGGATGCCAATTGAGGATGTTCTTGCAAATGGCTTAAATGGCGATGTAAATGATTGCTGTAAATCCCTGCATCTGTCGCTGCCGTTTGCATTAATTGTTCTAGAGTAAGGTCTTGTCGTGCGAGATGATAAAGCGCCTGCTGTATCAAATAAGGATGTCCTGCCAGAAGTTGCATCAGTTGAGATAGTTCGCTTTCAGATAAGTTAAGTTGATAGCGTTGAGACAAATCGAGGACTTGTTCGTTACTAAAAGGATGCAATTCGATCGCCAGACCTACATTAAACGGCGATTGATTGATATCGAGGGGAATATAAACTTCTGTAGAATGAACGATAATCAGCCGCAGGTTTTGCCAGAGTGGGTTGCCGCTTTCTCCGTAAGCTGCTTCTTCATACCACGAACGCAACAGCGAAAAGAAATCATCGGCAATCTCTGGATGTAAAAATACCTCGTCAACCCCATCGAGTGCTAGAACTAAAGGCGCATTGATTTCTGGCAGCAAACAGTCTTCAAAATATGCCGTACAATTACTTTTAGAGCCAAAAGTATCGCTCCAATAATCGTCTACTTGTTGGGATAGTTGTAGCTTGCGAGCGATGGAAGCACAAAACCAGCGCAAAAAGCGATCGAGATCGCTAAAAATAGCTTTATCGGCTCTTTGCAAGCTTAAGGGAACAGTATAGACGCGATCTCTAATTTGTTGTCTGGCGCGATCGAGTATTCTGACCATTAAAGAAGTTTTACCCATTTGAGTCGGTGCTTTAATGCGAATGAGCGCACCCGATCTAATAATCTCTTGATAGCAGCGCGATTCAACGGTCGGACGTTCTATATAAAAAGCCGATTCAAGAGGAATTAACCCCACTGGCGACTTTAATTCTACAACCTGAGAATTGTCGATTGGCGATCGAGGATTCATTGTCTTTCCATCTACTCGAGCAGCTTGCTGTGCCAGCACTGCCATCAAATTTGTTTTACTAACCTTTTCTCCAAGACTTAAGGAAAGTAACTGCCACAGCTTAGGCCCGACATCATGCTTGATATACTCAGGAGCATAGCCAATCTCGTCTGCGATCTGGTCGTATCTTTTTCCTTGCAAAGCTCCCTGAAGAACGGCGACTTCAATATTTCTCAGATGCCGAGAAGTTTTGGCAAAAACTGCTGCATCTGCTACTCTAAGTGCGATTTCAAAGGATATGGGTTGTTCTCCCCCTATGTCTTTCATTTGTCTGCGCTAACTTTGTTAAAAAGTTAACTTAATTATCTTATGTCTACTGTCCGATCGTTCTAGTACAACGATGAAATCTATAATGGCATCATCGCCGAGATCCGTGTAATTTTTCGCTCGCGGAGCGGAAAAACTCAACAAAAAATATTCCCTTTAAGCTTTTCTACTGCCGGAAACTAGTTTTACCAACAACTCAGGATGAAGAATTCTTTTATCTGGGTCGCGATCGCCCCCCTCAGCGCTCCCTCTTAAGACAGAATACTAATCAGGAGCTATTAAAAACTTGGATAATGACGCGAGCGCTAAAACTGAAGTGCTGCTCTTAAACGGAGTAATTGACGCAAGCGGTCAAGTTAATTATCGTTCAATAATTATTTGATATTCTTGCTCTAGTAAACTTAAAAGCTTGTCTTCTAGTGGAGTCAGATCGAGACGCGGTAGCTTGCCAAAATTTTCCAGAATTGAATAAGCGGCAGGCTCTACCTCATATCCATCAAACTTCTCTAGACGCTTGACCAGTTCGCCGAGCGTTTTTCGCTGTGCTTTTGTATATTCTTTAGGCTTGAGGTGTTCGATTTTCACCTCAAGATCCCCATCCCAACAGGCAACGGTACAAGCGCGAGCGCCAATCGAGCGAACGATTCCCCAACACTTGTGTTTCCCTTTGAGATCGGGGTTTTCTTTGACCCTAATTTCACAGACATCGCCCACCTTGTATGGATTAGAGACTGGATGAAGCTCTCTAATTTGGTTAACAACGCTCCTTACTAAACGACCGGAGGGAATTTTGGGGTTAGCTTCTTCTACCGCCGTCGTCCAAGCTTCGGTCTGTTGGTCGGGTGGCAGGAGACACAAAGGACGGATTTGACGTTCGTTGGCTGGTAAGATTTGACAACCATTGGTTGTCAAATGCCGATAAATATCTGCTGCCACAATTAAAAAGTTAGCCTTCTGACGGCTGTGTCCAAAGCGCTCGCGGCAATAGTCATCGAAGCTTCGATGAGTCTCGCGATAGAGGCGTAAGTCTCTCAACTCTTTAAGTGCTAAGCCTGCTAAATAAAAAGCCTTTTCAACGGTTTTTTCTAGCTGCTTCCGTTTCTTTTTCTCGGCTGTGGTCAGTTCTTGGGGATCTGAATAGACGACTTCTACTGGCACGGCTTTGACTTCGCTCGCGCGTCCTGCCGCTACAAGCATCTCATCCAGTTCGGCTTCCGTAAATTCTTTGGTCTTTCTTCTTGCCATTGTTTCCTCCGCTCTTATCCTCTCGTTATAAACAAGCATAAAGAAGCGAAAGACAAATTATGTATCAAGCGCTCGAAGAGTCGCTTAATCCCTGATAATAGAACCATCCCCAAGAGAGCCGCTATCGCCAATGTATCTTTTCGATAGCGACGTTCAGTACAAATGAATCAAAATCGAACTCGCGAAGCAATTTTTTTAGAGCAATCGTATTTAGCAGAGATTGCCCCTAGTTTCCCTGACCTAACCAAGAACCCAGACGTGCTAACCCAACTATTAGAGGACAAGCGCAACAAAAGAACCCGCCACGAATATCGAAAGGATATCAACGACTTTTTCAAGACTGTGACGGGTTCTCTTCCTACTCCCGATACCGTTTTACAGTTGTTGCACCTCGATCGCCATCGCGCCACGGCTCTAGTTCTCAAGTATAAAGCCGAACTGTTTAAAAGGGGATTATCTGAGGCTACCGTCAACCGCCGCCTCGCCGCCATTAAAGCGTTGGTGGCGATGGGGAGAAAATTAGGAGTCTGCGATTACTCTTTAGAAGATGTCAAAGGGGAAAAAGTTCAAACTTACCGAGACACGAGCGGGGTAACGCCCGAACTATACAAACAGGTTTTAGCGAATTGCGATCTCGCAACCCAAGCAGGTAAGAGGGATTATGCTCTGCTGAAGTTGCTTTGGGGCAATGCTTTAAGGCGAAATGAAGTCAGTCAGCTTAATATAGGGGATTTTGACCCCGACGCTAAAACGATTAAAGTTCTCGGAAAAGGGAAAGGGACGCAGTTTGAGATTATCGATCTCAGTGGTGCTACTACAGAAGCGTTGCTCCAATGGTTGAAAGTCAGTGGCACGAAAAAGAAAAGCGCTCCTTTGTTTATTTCTCTAGACTTCCATCACTTCGGACATCGACTCACTGGAGATGGAATTTACAAAATTGTTAGAAAGTATTGCCAGATGGCAGGAATCACCAAACCGATGTCGCCCCATCGAGTTAGACATAGTTCGATTACAGCAGCGCTCGATGCTACCGATGGGAACGTGAGGAAGGTACAGAAACTCAGCCGCCACGCTAACCTCGATACCTTGATGCGCTACGACGACAATCGCCGTTCATATCAACTTGAGGTGACGGAGTTGTTAGATGAGTTGATCTAAAAAGCTAATTTGGCATTGAGCCGAGATAAGTGCAAAACCGGAAATAGAGACGGAAAAAGCTTATCCTATATATCTTTCAGCTTCTTGCTCTCTCTTGTTTTTCCTAAACATTAGGACGGCTAAAAGCCAGCATGAGTTAGTAGATTTTTACTAATTGAGGTCGTCGGAACTTAAATACCAACTTATGAGTCAAAGTAGGTAATACTAGTCAACATAACATTGATTTTTCATGGGGTTTGGGTATGACGACAAAGACGATCCAACAATCGAAAGTTGGTAAAATTCAAAGTGCAGCCTCAGAAACACCCAACTCCCACAAGTATTCCGCAGTGAGAACAAGAGAATACCTACTAGGAACAGAAATTGAGGCAATGCGAGATGCACTTAAGAAAGCTGGTGGTCGTCATGCTCATCGAGACTCGACGCTAATCCTCTTAATTTATCGCCACGGACTGAGGGTTGCGGAAACCTCTGCACTACGATGGGAACAAATTGATTGGAGTGGCGGAAATCTCCACGTTTAGCGGCTCAAGCAAGGGACTCCCTCCACACAGCCATTATATGGTGATGAAATTCGGGCACTACGTAAGCTTCAACGCGATTATCCTGCTTCTCCTTATATTTTCCAGTCGTCTCGTCACGGACCATTGGCCAAAGATACAATCGGTGGGATTATCGAGCGGGCGGGTCAACTAGCGTTGTTGCCGTTTCCAGTTCATGCTCATATGCTACGCCATGCCTGTGGATATGCTTTGGCTGCCAAAGGAGTGGATACTCGAACTATTCAAGGTTATTTAGGACACAACAATATTCAACATACAGTCCGCTACACAGAACTTTCACCAGTGCGATTTAAGGGATTGTGGGATGATACGTGATTGGGTGAAAGCTATTCCAACCGACCGCCAAAGGCGTAATTATCAACAAGCAATACGGGAATATTTAGGGGTAAAATCTTATGATAAAGCTGCCCAAAAGTTGATAGCTGTTGTTGTCAGTTCCGCCGCAGAAGTTAAAGATCATCCGGCTGATTTAATTAACATTGCCATTGAAGAATTGGTTAAGGAACGATATGAGTTGCCAACATTCAATTCCCTTGACCGTTTGGTTAGTCATGTCCGTTCCGTTACCAACAATCGATTATTTCAACGAGTTTCTCAAGGTCTATCTAATGAAGAACAAGCTTATTTAGACCAACTATTATTAGGGGAAACATCCTCATCAATCGTCACCTTAAATTTACTTAAATCCCCACCCAAAAGTGCCAAACTGAGCTATCTCAAACAACTGCAAACAAAGTTTAACTCTTTAATGACTTTTGGCGATGCCAAACGCTTGTTGTCAAGTATAACCCCGGCTAAAGTGAAATATTTAGCAACACACGCTAGGGCTTTAGATATCTCAGAATTTCAAGATATTAAACTTTCTAAACGCCGTACCTTACTGTTGTGCTTGCTATATGAAGCCGGTGTTTGGGAAGCCGTCTATATTTTGGATGGGTTGTTAAAAAATCTTTCTGATATTCAACCCGATACTCTGTATGCGGATACGATTATGTCAATCAGGCCCAGTGTTTGCTATCTCTTACCTTCTTGGAATCTTTCTTGATGCCACGCATCCGTAACTGGAAGGAGCTTACTTTCTTGCGTCCGAGCGCGGATGCCACTTACAAATATATTGACCCTTTATTTAAGGATGTGGTTAATTAGAATTTGATTAAGCTTCACTGGTATGACATGATGCGAGTGGTGCTGTCGATTAAGGCGGGGAAGGTGATGCCTTCTACGCTTCTTCGTAAGTTGAGCAGCTACAGTAAGAAAAACCGTCTTTATCAAGCTTTTTTGGAGTTGGGGAAGGTGGTGCGAACAATGTTTTTGTTGGAGTATATCTCCAATGCCAGGATGCGACAAGAGATTACTGCCATCACCAATATTGTAGAAAAGTACCATCATTTTCAAGGGTTGGATATTTTTTGGCCATAATGGCATTATTACTGAAAACGACCCAATTGAGCAAGAAAAGCGGTTGAAATATCTCGATTTGGTAGCTAGTGCTGTGATTTTACAGAATACTGTCGATATGTCATTGGCAATTCAGACATTAACGGCACAAGGATATCCAGTCAATCATCGCTTTGTAGCCAGTTTAAGTCCCTATATAACCAGACATATCAAGCGGTATGGCGATTATGTTGTGAATCTGCAAAATATTCCACAACCATTTGAAGCGGCTATTCATCTCCCTCCTGAAATCTTTGAAATTTAGACAGAGCAAGCATTTTTGGCTACTATTTCCGTTTTTGCACTTATCTCGGCTCAATGCCAATTAAATATCTGCGTGCTAAGGCTATTGGTTGCCTCATTGATGAAGTAGCCGATCTTTTCCTCAGCCATGAACACGATCTGCTTGCAGGAAAATTTGACAAGGACTCGATCTCGCAAAGCGAACATTTCGGCATTCTTAAGGAGATGGTCAATTTAACCAAAGAGAAAGTATATTTCCGCCATGAGGTCGTTGGCATTCAAATCGCTGGGCATGAGGTGCTTGGTGATTTGTTTTCCAAGTTCGCTGATGCTGTTCAGAACGACGATAGCAAGGGGAAAAGCGAACTCCTGTTGAAAATGCTCCCCAAAGAATACCGCCCCGTTGAGGGTGATAGCTGTTACGACAAGCTACTTAAGGTTACTGACTATATCTCAGGAATGACTGATTCTTACGCTACGACTCTGTTTCAGCAGCTAAAGGGAATTTCTCTAATTTAAACTTCTTGAAGCTTTAAGAGTATAAATGATAATCTGCCCTGCAAGATCGCAGGGTTTTTGTTGGTTGAGGTGCGCTCGCCCTCAACCAACAATCAATCACTCAACACTGCGATCGATTCCACAATTTTTTGAAACATTCTGCTATTACCTCGATCTCATTAAATTCAAGCTCTTCTTGACCCATAAAAATTTCCCCCCAAGCATAAGAGCTTGGGGGCGATCGCGAGCTAAAAAATCGTAAAGGTTAAATTCTGCCCATTAAATTCGATGCGATGCAGGTTCATCAAATCGCGACCAATAATGAGAAGTTCGCCCATTTCTTCAACCGAACAGGCAAATCCCCGAAAGTTAGAGTAACTGTAGCGATCGAAGACTAGACCGACCTCATAAGGAATTCCCAAAGTCATCTGACCGCCAAAAGGAATACGAACTGAGCTTTTGAGTGCTTGACCCTCAACCCAACTGGCAGCCGATTAGCTCTCTGCCATTAATCGCTACGGCGCTCGATGGGATGCTTGAAGCTGCAAAAGAACAATACCCAGCCAAGCGAGCAAGCTAAAAACCGCCCTGGTGTATTAGACAATTTTACAGTCGAGCGGGTTGTGAGTGTCTATACTCAACAAGCTTCTGATTTATGGCTATACGAAGAGCAGCTTCGACGTTGGAAAGAGCAGAAGTTGACCCAATCCCAACGCTTAGAAGTAACACGCCTAGAAGGGCAACTCGAACAGCTTCGCACTCAAATAGATGCAATCCTCTCTCTTGCAAAAGATCTAAAATCGATAACAATTGAGTCTTTGCTTAATAAAAGTGACTTAGAAATTGCAACAGATATCTTATCAGGAAAGCTACAACTTCCGTAAAGCTACTTAGAAAACCTATCGCCTGCGCCTCGTCATAATTGAGTTTAACTCTCCCCATTTAGCTAGTCAGGGGCATACTTCCCCTCAGACTCCCCTGTTGCCAGTTTGAGAGCGACGGCGCACTAGCTTATCCTTTCTAACATAGGTTATCTACCCGCGCCGTCACGAGCGCTGCGCTAAAACTGGCTTGAAATTTTTTCGCTCCCGACAATGCGATCGCGATCGCCGACTACTATTGAATAAATAGTTACAGGATAGACACTGCCTACCCAGGGCAGTGTGTCCCCGTCGCTATAAAACGACATATCTATCCTACAGAAAAACTTTTGTGTATCGATAATTAATTGTTCAAATTTTCTATGCCGATTCCACCCCTTATTCAAAATCTTATCGATAGACTGAATTTTGAACTCATTGAGATTGATAATAAAGCCACTGAAGGATTAAATCGAGTTAACGCATTACTTTCTCGTTTTCCTGACAATGCTATCCTGATTCAATACCTAGCTTTTTTCAATACGGCTCAGTTTTTTAGAGCCACTTCCCTTCAACAACTTCAAGCTATCACTGAAACTCTTTCGCTCCCTGATAATACTGAAATCATTGTTGCTGCGGGAGAAGATCTAGGGACTCTTCTAGGCAAAGTTTTAGAAGTTAAACTAAAACTGGAAAGGTTAATGACTCGATTGGAAGAATAATTATGAAAAAACTACCTGATGAACAAACTTTACTCGAAATTTTAGAATTAGCTAAAGATTTTGAGCAATCAGCTAGAGAACTATGCGAACTCTCGACGGCGATCGCTTGGAAATATCAAAAGAAGGTATCCCAACTCCAAAGCGATCGATCTGACTCCGATGCTGCTGAACAAACCTCGCTTACTTAACCAAGTCGTTTATATAGTCAAAACCATTCGCCTTAACCAAAGCCAATCTCACCAACCTAGCAATCAGTACATAAGTATTAAATCAAGTCAGAATTGAGAATTCAACAATCAGATGAGCGTACCTGAAGAAGAAAACAAACATCTAGACCATCTTTTAAGAGGGTGGCAACAAAATGCCAGTTGTGAAAACAAGTCCCCAATTGGTTCATGTCATTTTGTTAAACAGGAAGTAGATACTCACGAGCGCTTAATTCTGTCAGATCGCGATCGCGATAGATTTGTCTCAGTAATGAAAAATCCGCCCCGGTTTAAAAGCTCCCTGAAATTAGCTATCCAAAAGTATCTAAAAAAATACGACCGATAGCGAGAAGCTTAATGAGTTCGTGGTAATTCGCGGATTTCTCCATGCTGCTGAATATGCTCGACCAACCTCCCCATATAACTCCTTTCGTTCCTAAGTCGCTCTAAATTTCCCACCAGGATAAACAACTCCCTGGCGCGACTGACCGCCGTATTGAGTAAATTAGGACGGCGGTTAATAAACTGTAAGCTATCAACGTCTCGACACTGCCGAGCCGACAAGATGATGGCGGATTTCTCTCCCCCTTGGAAAGTATGAACCGTTCCAATTCGATCGCGATTAAAATCGGGATAACGCTCTTGAATATGGGAAAATAAGGCATCGGCTTGAGCGCGATAGGGAGAAATGATGCCAATCTCAGCGAGTGAGTAACCCCTGTCGAGGAGATGCTCGATTATGCGTTCTACCGCTTCGACTTCTTTTGGGTTGGTATGGTTAGCAATTATTCCCTCAACGCGATAGGCAATTAAATTAGAACCTAGTTTTGAAGGTTTTGGAGGGGTTTTGACAACCAAACGATAACCGCTGATGCGAGCGCAATACTCGATAATTGAAGGAACGCAACGATAATGTTCGTCCAAAAGAATTCCTTTCCCTAAATCCCCTAAATCGCCTGTTGCTCCGGCGGCTCGATGATAGACGGTTGCCGTATAAATAGACGTAGGACTGTAGCGTTCGTAGTCTTCATTGCTCAGCGAGCGTCCTTTAAACGCCCGTTCTTCATATTGCTCGATGGTTTGCTGGCTAAAAGAAACGATTGGCTCTAATTGAAGAGGATCTCCGACCACAATAGCTTGCCGACTGCGAACCAGGACGGGAAACGCCTGATGGAGAGGAATCATTCCCGCTTCATCAATTACAGTACAGTCAATACAACCATTGTCAGGATACGGCAGAAGATTTCTGACCGATTGCAAGGTCGAAGCAATAACGGGAAACAGCAAACTCACATCGCGTAGAATACTCGACCAATTGTTAGCAAACCTCCGTCGCGCGTCATATTCCCTTTCCGAACTAATAACATCAATATAAATTTTTAGGGACGCAATCACTTCTTTTTTGCGTCGCAGCGCACAGGATTGGAGATACTGCCAGGACTGCTCGAACAACTGTTGTTGTTGTTGATGATAGTCTTTGGGATAGCGAGTGTAAAAATCTTCAGTCGGATAGCTAGCGAGTCTTTGAGAGAGTCGCGCTCTCCTCCCATTCAACTCATCTAGTTGCCGTATCAAAGAATTTATCGGACTTCTGGCTGAGGTCGGTTGTTGAAAATGCCATTCTCTAAAAGCCTTCAGTTGCTCCGTAACTTGCTCGTAAGCTACTTCTAGAGATTCGCGGGTAAGAGGAAGTCGAAAGGGAAAGGGAGTGGCAAGAGTGGCGGTTAACGGCGCTTTTATCTCTTTGTGCAATCGATTCATAATCTGAACTGTGCTAGTTTTGGTCAGACGCAGCCAAAAGGTTTTGAGCCAGCACCAACTTCGCTCCCACCAATGACGGGCAGTTTTCTGTAACTGCTCGAATTCGACGGAAGGAAGAGACTTAATCGCTCGTTCGAGTAGCGGCAAAATTCGTTCGTAAGCTTCTAGGGGATACTGCGAGTAGTTAGATGTCTCAGAAGTGAGAAACTGACGCTCTTGAGCGTCTATTCGGTCGTTGAGGGATTGAATTTCTATTTCTAACTGTCCGAGGTCTTGTAAATCTCTTTCCCGTTGTCTGAATCTTTCTTTATCTCGGTCGGGCAAGGATTGCAGTTCGTTGACGATGGTTAAGATCTGTTGAGATGTTTGCTGCCATTCTAATTCATTAAAGGTTTCGGTTTCTAGCCAATCAATCGCTGCTTGCAATTTGGGGATAACTTGTTTGTTAATTAACTGCGATCGCCCGCCTTCCAAATAGAATCGAGCGCTCCCTAATTCGGCGGCTAATTTGTCGATGACGTTAGTAACGGCTCGATTGTTAGTACTGGTCACTAAGGTTAGATTACTGACATCTACTCCCGTCGAGATATTATGATAAGCGCGTTTGACGACCTGCTGAGCAGGGATAGACAACAGCAAGGTCGTTTTGCCATTTCCTGGAGGCCCGATAACGGCAGTAAGAGAATTTACAGAGGCGTGTTTGAGGGCACTTGCTTGAGAAGCGTTGGGCGGGTCGGTGGGAAAAGCACCGAGAAACAGCACGTCATGGCTTGGCGGCTGGGGTTGACCGAAGAGATATTCGTAAGCGGGATGAGATGGGTTTGCCCATCCCCAGTTTTGTTGAGAGCAGATTTTTTGCAGGTCTTTTCTGAGATTGTAGTTGTAGGAGACAAAATCGAAGCGCAAAAGGTAGGGTAAAGGTTTGACCGTCAAGGTAGATTGAGTCGGGGGCAATCTATCTAAAAAGTCTTGCAAGGTAGAAAAGGGATATTTAAAAGTGGTTTCGAGAAAAACTTTTAGCCCTTCACGAATTACCAGCTTGTCGATTTCTTCTTCGTCAAGTCGATACAACTCAATTAAATTGGGAATGACGGGCTGAAACTCAAAAGAAGTTAAATCCCATCCTTTTGCTTTATAGTTTTCAGAAAAGATAGAGGAAATCTCAATAGTAAAGAGGGGTTTAAAGAGTCTTTCTCCTTTCTCGACTCGATAAATTTGAGGAAAAGCGACGGCAATTTTAAATTCTTGCTGTTTTCCGGCTTCTGCTAGATCTCGATACTTTTTTTTGAGTTGTTGAAAGACCGATTGAGAAATGTTCAAGCGATCGCCTATCAGTTGTACCTCTTTATCCCAAACTTTTTGTTTTTCTTCTTTTCCTACCTCAATTTCCGCGTTACTCAAGTCTTCTAGATGAATGTAGTCAAGCCAAGCTTCTAGGATGGCTCTAATTTTAGAGAAATTTGGCATCTATTCCTGAACTCCTCTACCAACAACGTTTATGTTCTGTTTTTTTAGAACGAGCGATTTAATCTCAGGTTTCTATCCGGCGAGCGTTCTTTTTATCTTAGCTTGTCTCTTCAAGCAAGGCTTCTAGTTTGGTCAGCAAAGTTTCTATTTGTTTGCATTTCTTGGGGTTTTCCCAAATTCGCGTTTTTTTGAGTTTTTGATAGGCAACTTTCAAACGCTCTGGGACTTCTGGAATTTCCGATTTAGGCTTTGATTGAAGCGAGCCGATTTTTTCTTTGATTTGGCTGAGAGATAGTTGCTGCGCGAGCGCTTCCTTGAGCAAAGCAGTTCGCTGGTTTTCATCTTTGATTTGGGCGATCGCTTTGGCTTTAGTGTAGGCGATTTTTCCTTGACGTAAGGCTTCGGTAATGTCTTGAGGGAGATTGAGTAGGGGCAGTCGGTTGTTAACGAAAGATTCCCAAGTCATTAATCCCAAGTCACGAAAGACGGCTTCAATTAAGACGAGTTCGGAACTAGGAGCCTCTTCGCGCTCGCTCGTAACGTTATTAGCTGGAGAGTTTTTTCGCCTTTTACTTTTTCCAATAACGTTATTGGAAGATTCAGTTTCGTTGGCTTCTTTTTTGACAATAACGTTATTGGCTGTCCTCAAAGCCTCGTCTTTCGGGGCTTTTTGAAGCCGATGCAAAAGAGGGGAAATTTCTTCGACTGGCATCTCCAGCTTAAAGGCTAACAGTTGGAGTATTCCTTCCGTTTCTTCGACTGGATTGAGGTCTTCCCGTTGTAGGTTTTCTATCAGTGCTAGTTGCCATGCGGCTTCGTCGGCGAGTTCTTTCACCACGACTGGCACTTCCGTTAATCCTACCTCAGTAGCAGCACGATAGCGGCGCTCTCCAGCTACCAGTTCGTAACCCCCTTTCTCAAGAGGACGAACCAACAACGGTTGAAGGATACCGTGTTGAGAAATCGAGTCGGCGAGTTGTTTTAAGGCGTGTTCGTCAAAGTAATGTCTGGGCTGCTGCGAGGGAAGGTGAATCTCAGATAGTTTGACAAGCGACTCAGAAGATTTTTCTGAGTCGGCTTCATCCGAAGATAACCAACCCGGTTGGGGAGTTGTGAGGTTTCCACTAAAGGGTTTATCGCGTTTGCTTCGACTCATTTGGCTCGATAAAAATTAGAAACGAACAAAATACTTTAAGAGAAAGGGATTGAGGATTTAACTGGTTAGAGATTCCAAGGATTGTGCAATTTCGTCAAGAATTTCGACGGCTGGGTGTTTGGGAGCATAGACCGCTAAGGGCGCTCTTTCTTCTGAAGCATCGACAAAGGCAGTGGCGCGAGGAATGGGCGGAAAAATTTTCCCCAAGAATATAGTTGTTCTTGAATCGCTCCCAACGCCCTCACGTCAGCCGCATTGCTTTTAGCATACCGAGTGGGAACAAATCCAGCTATCTTTAATTTTTTATTAGCTTTTTTGACGGCATTGAGGGTTTGCAGGAGTTCGTCGGTTCCCTCGAAGGCTTTGAGATGGGTTTCTATGGGAATGAGGACGTGAGTAGCGGCGATGAGAGAAATATAAGAAAGCAATCCTAAGCTGGGGGGACAGTCAATCAGGATAAAGTCGTATTCGCCAAGTAAAGGTTCGATTGCTTCAGAGAGGCGAAAGTCACGCAAGGGCGTATTGACGAGTTGCATTTCTGCCCCAGAAAGAATGCGGTTGGCGGGAGCTAAATCCATGCCATGAATTCCCTCATGGATGGGTAAGGGTAGTTCTTCAATAATGGCATCGGTAACGGTTTTGTCTAATTCTTTGGGAATTAGCCCCATGAATTTTGTTAGGGAGGCTTGGGGGTCGATGTCGATAAGCAAGACGCGATGCTGTCGTTGGGCAAGGTGGTAGCCCAGGTTTTGGGTGAGGGTGGTTTTGGCAACCCCTCCGGCTTGGTTAAATAAGGCGATGATTCGTGTGGGTTTTGAATTATTTGACACGGGCTAAAAGCTCCTAGACACTTCTTAGGAGTCCGAACAATCAACTTTAGAGAAAAGTCGATTGGATTTTTTCAGTTTAAATTATTAAAGTTTTGATACCCTAAATTTAAGTGAATTCTTAAAGAAAGGTTGAGTTGTGAGCATAGTAATAACGGCTATATTTGATGGTCAAGTTCTCCGCCCAGAGACATCATTAGATTTAGAACCTAATAAGCGATACGCGATTACTATCGAGACAGAATCCGTCACTGCCTCCGTAGGAAATGCTTGGGACGTGCTAGAGACGTTTGCAGGAAGTGTTGAAGCTCCCGAAGATTGGTCGAGCGAACACGACCATTATTTGTATGGCACGCCAAAACACCAGAAATAACCAATGGCTGGAGAAAGGCTATTTTTAGATACAGTTTTCATCGAAGCTTTGTTAAACCGACGCGACGAGCTACATTCAAAGGCTGTGTCTTTGCTGCCGCTTGTCCGAAATGCGTCTCAAGTATGGGTAACTGAAGCGGTGCTGACAGAAGTAGGAAATGCTCTCAGTGCCGTTAACCGCATGGCTGCGGTTCAGTTCATTCAAAGTTGTTATCAGACTGATAATCTTAACGTTGTTAGCATAGACACGCCGCTTTTCACCCGCGCCCTACAACTTTACCACGAGCGTCCCGATAAAACGTGGGGTCTGACCGACTGCATTTCCTTCGTTGTTATGGAGGAACAAGGGTTGACAGATGCAGTAACGGCAGATCGGCATTTTGTTCAAGCAGGTTATCGGGCGTTGATGCTCGATGGGTAGAAACTAAGACTTTGCTTCTTAATTTTTCGCTCTAAAATAGTTGAAAAAGTTTTATTGCCCCAATTTTCTTACCTTAGACAAAGATGAGAGAGCTTCTCAATAAAATTCTCACGCCTACTGGAGTGCAGATGCTAGATGAACTGGCATCTGAAATGAAACTAACCTCGCCCGAATTAATAAAATTAATGGGTTTGGGTGCTATTCCTTTAGATCGTAATGCGATTGGAACGCCCGATCGCGCATGGCTAGAACGATATTACGAGATTTTCTCTCCCCAGTATATGTCACTGCCATCTGGCGATCCTCGACAATGGCAAACTAGTTTGCTGGAATTAAACCCCAACGTCAAACAGTGGGGACTTGAAGAGTTTATCTTCTCCTTGACAACCTGGCCTTGGCTTGACGTAGAACCCTGCACGGACGGACAAGTAGAAGCCATTAGGAAACTTAATATTCATTATATGGGAATTTCACTTAACTTTGAGGTCAATGACCTCGGTCATACTTATCTGTTATCTTTCCCTAATATTGACGAGATTCTCGGACTTTTTCGCGTTAACTACGATTTTTCTCAAGCTACTTTAACTTTTTGCCGACAAATCCATCCATTTCTAGAATTAGCGCAATATTTTATTTCGCCCGAACACTTGTGGTATACCTGTGAATATTCTCGCTCTCTATTCATCACTCATCAAATTGGACTAACGGGTAAACCACAAACAACTTCTGGCGGTCGCATAATTGGAAAAACTACTCGAAACCGCGAAACCAGAAAATTTATCAAACACTTAAGCGAGAGTCTAAAAACGGGATTTTCACCTGAAAATGAGGAAAATATTCTAGATTTTACCGACTACGACCCTAAAGAATTTTTGATCGGTCATTTGCTACGAGGTGCAGTACATCTTGCCAATGAAAATAATGACGAAAATCTAGAAAATTCCTGCGAGCAATATCGAGCAATATATAAAAGCTATTTCTCACTATAACCAGTCAATTAAAGACGATGACGAACTCCAAATTCCTTATCTAGCGTCCTGGGATGGAGAACTGCAATGGACTGGCAAAAATAAAAATCCAGGCAAACCAGAAGGATTAACGAAAAAACGATCGAGAGGCAGACCACCTAAGAGAACTTTGTAATATTAAGTTTTATTAATTAATCGCCATTACCTATCCAAACGGAAATTAACTCAAAAATCTGTGCTTTTCTAATAAATAAGCGAGCGCACTCTTTCCTATTTTGACCTGGGAAGAAGAGCGCGCGCTCGCGAGCGAGATATCAACGGCTAACTTATTGGCTTAGACGAGCCGAAGCACGTTGATTTCTTTACGTCATATCCATTTCTACTATATGATGATTTTTGAAAACGTCAGATTGAAAAATCTGGTTCAGGCTCCAAAAGTTCAACATCCTCCTCAAACCGAACCTACGCTGTTTGAGAGTAACAGACCCTTCACCCCTGCTGCCACTGCCGCACCTATGGTATCTAGCCTTCAAGCGCAATTGAGAAAAGATCGTTGGGGGAAAGATGCTTCAGGACTTGCCTACTTTCTGCATCAAGCTAAGGGAAAGTCTAGCAATATTATCGAGCATTACATCACCACCCCAGGCAAAATTACCATACTGCCTTGGGACGAAGCCATACAAATTATCGATAAGTTTGGACTTCTTACTGCAAAATTACACCTAATTTTTGCTGCCCATACCATGAGGCAAGACAAAGCTTGGGAAAGCCATTTTACATTAAAAGGCAGCGACATCATTGCGGAACTCGGTTGGGATAAACGCACAGACCTAAACAAATTTCAAAAACTTAATGAAGTGGCTAAAGCAGCATTTGCTTTAGGATGTTTAACTATCCAAGCAACTTGGGTTGAAGGTTGGGATCGAAAACGGGTTGAGTGCAGCGTACAAACCTCTCGTATGTGGGAGACGCTAGTAGAAGTTAGAGGCGGACAACTTAATTTAAAAGGAAAAATCGATGAACCAACAGAAGTTTACATTACGGTCAGACCTGGACTTTGGACTTATGCCTTTTTGAATAAAGCGGGCTATGAAGCTAAAAAAGCTCTATATCAGTTTGGCTATTTAGCCCAAGACATCCTCAAGATTGACCCTTACCACGACGAGCTAGCTTTGCGCTTGGGGCTTCACCTGACATTAGAAAGTCGATTCCACACTAGCGGAACTTATAAAGTCCAGACCCTATTAGAAGCACTCCTCCCTCAAACGGACATCAATGAAGCAATAGAAAACCGTGACAAAGCTTATAAGCTAACGAATCGCTGGAACCATGCCCTGGAAGTTCTATCGGAACTTAAAAGGGCGTTTCAGATTGAGTTTGACCCAGCCACCTACCCAGAACAACTGCGACCGGGTAGTAAAGCTCGAAAACCACGAGGCTATTTTGAACGGTTGCTAGCCGCCAAAATCACTATCCATCCCCCTGCCCCAATTCCCGAACTGTTGGCTGCGAAAACTGACCCTAAACTTGTTCTACCTAAATCGAACCCTGCGATTCAAACTGTTAATTCATCGACAACGACATCTACAGAACTAACAGGCGAGCAAATTCGCTTGGCTCGGCAAGCAAAAGGCTGGAGTCAAGTCAAACTGGCAGGATGGTTGGGAGTTACGCAAGCTTTCGTCTCCAATATCGAAAAAGGGAATCGCACACTCTCTAAGGAAATGGAAGCTAAACTCAGGAAATTGTTAGACATTCAAGACTGAAAAACTCTCACTTTTGCTATCCCCAACCCAACAATAGTTGTTATATAACAAACCGTTGTTGAGTTTTTGAGTTTTGTTATATTTAAATTTCTTGCAAAAATTAGGTTAAAAGCTTTACCCAGTAAAGCTTAGATCGATATAACAAAGACTCTAGAATACTGCCATAAAGTTCTAGAGTAGTGCAACAAACTTTCTAGAGTAGTGCAACAAACTCATTTTCCAAAGCCTTATACGACAAGAATTTCAGCGTTTTATAACAAGCTGGATCAATATATATTTAGATCAATATAGATCCGTTGCCAAACGCGAATTTGAAAATTCTGGCAAAATTGGGTGTCCTCGCAACTGCCTAGAGGCAACTATGACCCAATTCAGCTATTTCACTTCTATCAGCGAAAAACTTATAAACGGACTCCGCCGCATCCAATCGATCGCTCTTGACCTTTCTCTGGTTCCTCTCAACGACAACAAACAGCCTTTAGGAGACGGTTGGCAGAATCGCCCCATGAAGGCTGTCGAACTGAGCGCGGCGATTAATGATGGCGGCGTAGAAGTCCCCATCAAAGGGGAAATCAAAAAAATACAACTTCAAGGCATAGGACTCCTCACGGGTCGTCCCATAACCAAAGACGGTCAAACTTACTACCTCATGGCACTCGACCAAGATGGGGCTTCTGCTGAATCCAAAATTCTCGAACTCTCCGCTCGCGAACCACTACCTCCTACCGTCGCCTTTACTTCAGGGCGAGTTGGTCGCTGCCAATATTTGTTTTTAGTACCAGAAGAATACAAAAATGCCATTAGAACCAAAAAAGTCAAAACAGGTACTCTTGGCGACGACGGTTCATCCGAACAATTAGAATTTCGTTGGTCAAACCTACAATCGGTTCTACCCCCGTCCGTCCATCCGACGACTGGGGAATATTGTTGGGTAGAAGGTTGCGCGATTGATGAAATCGAGATCGCGATCGCGCCCCCTTGGGTCATCGAACAAATGCTGATCGACCCGACTCCCCAAACGACCCCCCTACTTGAAACTTTATTCTCAACCGCACAAAGAAGCAATGGCTTTCAAAAAACTTGGACGGATATCGATTTTGCCCTTTCCTACCTCAACGCTTTATCTTCATATCGCGCTGACGATTACGACGACTGGCTTACTATTGGCATGGCACTTCACTCGGTTAACGATTCCTTGTTAGCCGAATGGGATTCTTGGAGCCAGCAATCTTCAAAATATAAGCCAGGAGAATGCGAGAAAAAATGGAGAAGCTTTTCAGAAAACGGCGGAGTTAGCCTTGGTACAATAGGACACATGGCAAAACTTGATGGTTGGTGCTTTCCTAAAACTTCTAAGGGCGATCGCCACTTCCACAACCGCACCCAGAACCAAAACCGTTCGGGAGAAAACATTTCCCCATCAAAAAAAACTACTGTCAACCGTGACAGTTCTCCCAATAATGACACATCAAACCCAGACCCACTAGACCTTTCAGCTACTGTCTCTACTGTCACCACCATTCTCAAAGCTGGATTGCTCGACTACTCTGAACGCGATCGACTAGACTCCGTGCAAACCCGTTCTGTTATGAGTAAAGCTGCCTTTTGGCAACTGGTCGCTGCTATTCGCTGTTCTCTCGATGAAGTTAATAACGAAGATACTGCTCGGTTTAACCAACTCATTGACTGGCATAATGCTACTCTAGACTTCAAAAAAATCCTTCCCCACCAACTTAGCGAAGCCTTTGTTCGCGATGCTCTAGTCCTTAACATAGACCCCGTAAGCCTTTGGCAATATTTCCTTCCCGCCATCCTTTCCCTAGCCGGAAAACGAGTCAATCTAGACGTAGAATCGCATACTCTCCCCGCGATCGCTTGGACGTGTTTAGTGAGCGAATCCGGTACGGGCAAAAGTCGCGCTGAAAACCTCATCCTTGCCCCGCTCAAACTTTTACAACACCAAGAAAACCAACGCTGGCTCCAAGATGTACGCGAACACAAACTTTCCTTAAAAGCTAAGAGCAAAGACGACCTAGAACCCGAACCCCCTCGACCCGAACG
This sequence comes from Candidatus Altimarinota bacterium, assembly GCA_012031035.1. GTDB lineage: Bacteria > Cyanobacteriota > Cyanobacteriia > Cyanobacteriales > Microcystaceae > Hydrococcus. The sequence goes on from JAAUUT010000093.1 coordinate 20,514, forward strand.
CAAATATCTTTTTGAAGTTGCTACCATACAAGCCGTCATGCGAAGATTAGCCGAGCAGGGGCTAAATGGCTCTCTATGGGCACGCGATGAGATAGCAGGACTATTTAAGTCTTTAGGACAATTCTCGCGTTCTGGAGGCGAATCTGAAGGGCTAGAATGCCTGCTAAAAATGTGGGACGGTTCTGGCTCGTTCGTAGACCGCATTGATGCCGAAAAAGACTCATACGCTGCCCTTGAAACCCGTCTCAACATCGCTGGCGGCATTCAACCGCTCGCCTTTCGTCAAGCCTTCAAAGACCCCGACGATGCCCAAGGACTGCAAGCCAGATTTCTCTACGCCGTCCCAAAAGTTCATCCGCCCAAGCGAATTAAAGGCTATTGCCAACTAAGCAAGCTACTTCCCGAACTCTACCACTGGTTCGACGCGCTCCCGACTGGAATCATCAAACTGTCTCGCGATGCTGACAATCGCTACACTAATCTAGTCGAGCAAATCGGCGCACAAGCCGAAACCAGTTCTACCCCAACCATCCGCGCATGGATGCGGAAACTGCCCACTCAATTACTCAGAATTGCGCTCGGACTACATTTAATCGAATACTATTTTGACCGCCAACGTCCGTTCTGGGAATTACAGCGAGATACCCTAGAACGAGCCGTAGAAGTCTGTCGCTACTATCGCAGTGCTTTCAGTGTCATTCAAGAAAAAGCTGCTGATTCAGAATGCGCTAGTTCAATCCTGATCAAAATCTGGGATATGGCTGTCACTCAACAGAATGGAGTAACGCCGCGAGATATCTATCGCGCCATCAAAGCTGTAGGTCGCCGTGCGGCTTCTGTCGGTCGAGATATAGGCGCTTATACCCTTGAATTGCTCTCAAAACTCGTACAGATGGGCAAAGGCATTCTAGAGAAAAATGGACGCACAATTCGCTTTTTTGCTACTCTCAATCCCCCAAATCATCCTACTGAGCCAGATTCTTCCCAAGAACGAGATAATCGCGATCGTTCGTCTTTATCGGTGACAGAAGCGACAGAAACTCAATTCCATGTTGAATCGGGATCTTACCCGTCACCCCCCTCAGAACTGTCCCCAATGACAGTTTCAAACGAAATGGATTCAGAAATCCTAAACCGAGAAGAATGCAAAAACGCTCCTTCTTCTGAAAGGGTTGAAGAAATTACTTCTCCTCAAACAACCGAGAAGATTCTTCAAAATCTTGAGCGCTCCCCAAAAGGAGCTTCCTTACGCTGGCTACTTCAGTTTTTAGCCGATCTAGAATACCAACCCGCAGCCAGAGAGAGATTTTCTTCCAACGAACAGTTGATAGCGACTTTAAAAGAAGCCGAACAGAGAGCGAATGGCTGTCTAGAACAATTAACCAATCTAGTTCCCGATTACTTTGAACGTCTGGGTACAGCGCTAGGAATGGTCAGCGAAACTTTACCCGATACCGAACAGGAACTAACTACAGAAGTCCCCCCTTTCCCTCAAAACCAGCGAGCGCAAATCAAACCAGATAATTCTCAATTGTTATAACATAGTGTAATAACAATCGAACCCAACATGGAAATTATTAATTCTATGGCAGCCAAAAACTACCCCATCAGCCCTGCAAAAATTGGCAACCAAGATGGCTTTCGTCTTCCAAGAGCTTTTTCGCGCGACTATCCCCATTTAGTATCAGCTAGCGGTCGCATCGAAGTCATCGACGAAAATACCCTTTTAGTGCGACTAGAGCCTGATGATGAAACTTCTTCTGAGGAAACTGAAAGTCTGATGATGAGTCTTTTCCTAGATACCTTGCTTTCTGAAGCCATCAAAGACCCTGACTCTCTCGTTCCCTATACCAAAGAAATGAGCGATGAGATCGACGAGCTACTGTCTGACGTGACCCTAGACGCATGAATCCTTTAGTCTGCAATGAATGGACTATTTTCTTTCACCCACTGTTTTATGCACAATGGCTCTCTCTAGTAGAGAAAGTCAAACGCTTGAAATCTAAATTAGAACCATCTGATTTTGTCGTTCATGCAGATGTTAAGTTACTTAAAGCTCTAGATGTAGGAATTAAAGAAAAAATTCCCCTAGATCCTTTTGCCTCTCACTTTGTTCTCCAAAAGCCCTTGCAAAAATACGGTCGTCTCAAAAAAATGGGGCTGCCCAATCGCTATCGCTTATTCTTTAGAGCCTTCAAAGACAAAAAAGTCATTATCATCCTTTGGTTGGGATTTCCCCGTAAGGAAGGCGACAAGAAAGACTGCTATCAAGTATTTTCCAAAAAAGTTCTCAACGGAGAGTTTCCCGAATCATTGGAAAGTCTTCTAACTGAATGTACTCCAGAAGACTTTTCGATCGATGATGAAACTAATGATGAAAAAGATGGTGAAGACAATGACGAAGATTTTGATTAGCTCTGAAAACCAACAAAAAAACTTTCAAGTCTCTTGAGAGCGTTGGTTATCTGAAGTCGAACAGCTTAAACCACTTCCTGTTAAGAAAAAACCCGATGAATACGTCCAAGCACCGAGCGAGAAATATACAAAGCCGGGACTAGAACTATCGCCTTAAACTCAACGAAGCTTCTTTTCTGACTGACCAATTTTTGTCTGGTTCGCGCTCTTATCCTCTTTTAATAATGGAATTGTAGATTCCTTTCCCTTATTCTTTTCTTGGAGATGATATTTCTGAAGCGTTGAACCTTTACACTTAATTCCTTGTTCGGTGAAAATAGAAGCTATCTCGTCATAACTATATCCATTTGCCAAAGCCGCATCGATTCTTACTGACTGACGAATAATTACTCCTCGCAGAAATCCCGAACTCTTCGTCTTCGGCTGAAGTTTTTCTAATCGCTTTTGTAAAGCTAACTCTATTGGTGAAACATCTGTATCCATACTCTTCCCTCAACTCCAACCAGATTAATCTTAATCAATTGTCTAGATTTACCGCCTATGGCGGTAGAAAACTCCTCTAAATCATTTTCCTCCAAAATTCCGGCTCTAAATATCACCCCTTATGTACTTTTACAAAGTACCATTTAATTATTGCCCCATCTGCTGAAAATTTGGCTCGAATCAATGGTTGCAACGGTTGGGAGATGTTACACAAATCCTCAAGACTACGCTCAAGAGAATTATTATTCTCAGGGTGATGGGTTAGCTAACTCCGAATGGCTAGGCAAAGCAGCCTCTGCCCAAGGTTTAAACGGTCAAATTCAAGAAAACCATTTTCAGAACGCTTATCAAGCAAAAGATCCAAACGGCAACCCTTTACGAAAACAGCAGAACTATAGCAAGCCAAGTAAAAGACATAATCGCCCCGGCACTGACGTTACCCTATCAGCCCCTAAAAGTATCAGCGTTGCTGCTCTAGTCATGGGCGACAAACAAATACTAGAAGCCCACAAAGCAGCCGTTCGCTCCACAATGAAATATGTAGAAAACAATTGCATCTTCTACCAAACCAAACAGAAAGGCAACAAACTCTTATTACAAAGTCAAACCGCCCAAATTGCCGTCTTCCATCACGACGATAACCGCAATAAAGACCCCCCCCAACTCCATAGCCACTGCGTCATCCTTAACCAAACACTCTGTCCCGATGGAACTTGGCGAGCCGTTGCCAACAAAGAACTCTACATTCAACAGAAAACCATTGGCGCTTACTACGCTCACGAACTCGCCCGTCAGTTAAAACAAATCGGAAGAGAAATAGAGTGGACGGACGACCATACCTTTGAACTAGCTGGAGTTGATAAAGAAAAACTAAATGCGATCTTTTCCACCCGCAGTAACCAAATAGAATCAGAATTAGCCATGGCTGGATTGACTCGCTCAGGGGCAACTGCCGCCCAAAAACAAGCCGCTTGTTTGAAAACTCGACCCCAAAAGAAGCACCACCTCCATCCAACTGACAGAGAACAACAATTACAAGAATGGCGGCAAAGAGCGGCGGATGCTGGGATTAAAATTTCTCTCAATTCCCGTTCTCGATTAGAAAAAGCCTACGAGCGACCTCTTCAAAGCGATCGTATTTCTTCTCTGCTTCACAGCGCTACTGACATTCTTACAGAACGGCAGACAGCTTTTACTAAGCATGAATTTTTGAAAGAATGCTTGCGTCAAAGCCAAGGTCGATACGACCCAAAACAAATAATTGCAGAAATCGAATCGGCTAGCGACCTAATTCCTACCCGCGACGGACGACTGACAACTACTCATCAACTGAGTAGAGAACAAAAAATTCTAGGACTCGCGGATTCGGGACGAGACAGCCACAAACCTTTAGCTAGTATCGAACGAGCGAACGCGATCGCCATTGCAAAGAATCTCAACTCAGGACAAACCAACGCCTTACTCCACATGGTTACTAGCTCTGATGCAATCGTGCTAGTTCAAGGGGATGCAGGTGTAGGCAAAACCTATACCATGAAAGCCTTGAAAGAAACGATTGGCGCTCTCCCCATCCGAGGGCTTGCTCCTTCTGCGGCTGCCGCAGAAGTACTACAAAAAGAAAGTGATATATCGTCTCAAACCCTTGCTAGTTATCTACTCATCTCTGACGAGCGACTACCAAAAAATGAACTTCTTCTGGTGGACGAAGCGGGGATGCTTTCAACTCTCCAAATGGAACAGCTTTTAGAGAAAGCGCAAGCTACTAATAGCCGAATCATTTTAGTGGGAGATACTAAGCAATTAGGAGCAATAGAAGCGGGCGCACCCTTCAAACTTCTACAAAATCAAGGCTTTCCCACCGCCATTATTGACCAAAACTTACGACAAAGCGATCCACTCCTCAAGCAAATTGTTAACTTAATGGCAACTCATGATAAGGATGAGGAGAGCGTCAATCAAGCTTACCAGAAATTAAACGAGCGGGGAAAAATCCAACAAATCGAATCCGAGTCCGAACGCATAGATGCGATCGCCCATGATTATCTAAGCCGACAACAAGAAGTTCGCTCCAGAACCTTAATTCTGGCAGGAACAAAAGCCGATTCAATAGCAATTACAACGGCAGTCCGTTCTGGGTTAATCGAGGAAGGAACATTAGGCAATGAAAGCTTAATCATCTCTACCCTTCGACGATTTGACCTCGATAAGTTTGCCATTACTCAATCCCATCATTATCAAAAAGGAGACGTAATCAAATTCCAAAATGAAAATGCTCAGTTTAGCTCTTATTTTTACTATCGCGTCAGTGCCGTTAACCCTCAAACCAACACGGCCAACCTAATTGACGCATCCGGCTCTGACCATACCCTTTCTCTAGACAAATACAAACAACGAGAAGTTTATCAAGTCCAAGAGTTAGAACTCCGCCCAGGCGAGCAGATGCGCTTCACTAAAAACATCCGCACCCCCTCTCGCCAACAACTGAACGGACAGCGCTTTACCATAACTGGATTTGCCCCAGACGGTCAAATTACCATTCTTAGCAACGGTCAAACCCAAGATGTTTCACCATCCTTATTACTTCACAGCGATTATCGTTATGTAGATACCGTTCATAGCAGTCAGGGACAGACGGCTGACTATTGTATTTATTCGGCTGCACCAGTTAATAGCTTAACCATTGGACGAGAAAGCTTTTATGTCGCTGCTTCTCGTGCAAAATCCGAATTTGTCGTCTATACCGCTAGTGCCC
>JAAUUT010000094.1 GCA_012031035.1 Candidatus Altimarinota bacterium
TTTAAATAGCTGTTCGATAAACATTGGGTGTGGAAATGCTCTTTTTCATCATCGAGTATCATTACAACTTTCCAGCTTAATTTTGCAGGCATCATTGCCTCAGATCTTCTAATTGGGACCGCGCACAAACCTTCTCTGTGCAACAAAAACGTGCTGAGGTTTGAGCAACTCGCTCATTGTCATCAATGTTCGGTGCATATCAATCACGAGATTGTCTCCATTGGGCAAGCAAGTAAACTGTATAAGGTAAAGGAAGAAAGATTTGTCGATTGCATGTTTCAAACGAGGAAGTCATTCTTCTTTTTCTTCCGCAGTTTTTTTTAATCAACTCTCGTCTCCCTGTCCAGTTTAGTTCACTAGTCCAGACAAAACGCTTATCACGCACATACGTACGGTCAAGATCACATCCGTCTTCTCGCGAGAATGGTCAGTTAGCCCTGAGGCGTCCTTCGCGCGTTTTTTTATCTTCTCTTCTCCGTCATCTTATATTATACAAACTTTCGAACAAATAAGCGCGAGAGGGACATCGAACTGAAGAATGAAGATTATATCAGGGACAAAAGACGTCTAGGAATGCAATCGATGTCAAATAGACACTACGAACACAAGAGAACGAGAGACAACGATTGATCGTGTTCGATGACTCTTTCGTTTTCGATCTTCTTTCCAGTTCGGCAAATAGTTTCACGCAAAATAGATCAATCAAGACAATAAAACCTTGACCAGAGAAGTGATGCAATCATCATACTTACCATTGTGCGTGTGTTTTAGACGTGAAGAAGAAATAAAATGTTTAGAGTTTTGTGCACTGCCAAGATATTCGAAAAACCATGATACTAAAATGAAACAAATCGTTTTCAATGGCCACCGACATTCGTATATGAGGTCATTGACGTTCGTAGGGTCGGCGTTGTCTTATCAGTATGGATCGTGGCCGATTGATAAGATCTTGCACTGATTGTATTTTCTTGAACAGATTTGTCAGATATTGTTGGGTTGACACGAACTTTTGCGAAATGCGAATCTTTTTCAATAAGCTTATGTCAGCTTAATCTATACAGTGCTGCTTTAGAGTTTTACAAGTCAGTTTTGGTTTGCCAAAGTACGCGCTTGCTACTATAGAAGTTACAGAAGGATCGAAATAGCAAGGCTAGTTTTTTAAAGATGCGATCGCGCGATCGTAAGATAAATAAATAGATGGGATAATTGCCAACAGAAGAGCTAGTTAAAATTCCCAACTGATTGCAATATCGGCTCGATTAAATACAAAAATGCCTGAAACATCGCAACAAAAACGAATTGTAGTCGTCGGTGCGGGTTGGGCAGGATTAGGTGCAACCTATCATCTTGCCAAACAAGGTTACGATGTCACTCTCTTAGAAGCAGCACCCTATCCAGGCGGATTAGTTGCTGGATGGAAAACGCCTTTGGGACGGTCTGTAGAAGGGGGAATACATGGTTTTTGGTATCCTTACTACAACATTTTCAATCTCGTTAACGCATTAGATCTCGATCCTTTTACGCCTTTTACTCGTTCGTCGCAATATTCTCCCTTCGGATTAGAAGTTGAATCTCCGATTTTTCAAAACGAACCGAGACTTCCTACTCCTTTAGGAACATTTATTTATACTCGCTTCCAACGTTTGCCATTAATCGACAGACTTTCTGCCCTGCCGCTTCTCTATGCAGTTGTCGATTTTGATAATTCCCATGAAGCTTGGCAGCGTTATGACAAAGTTACTGCCAGAGAATTATTCAAACAATTTGGCGTGTCTGCAAGGTTATATAAAGACGCTTTTGAACCCATGTTATTAGTGGGTTTATTTGCCCCAGGAGAACAATGTAGCGCCGCCGCCGCACTAGGAATGTTATATTACTTCATTTTGGCGCACCAGCCCGATTTTGATGTAGTTTGGTGTCGCGGAACAGTGGGAGAAAAGATATTTAAACCGTGGGTAGAACAGGTCGAAAAAGTTGGAGGCAAAGTTCTTACTAATAAACGGGTTGATGACCTTATTTTGGATGAGTTCGGTAATGCTAAAGCGGTAGTTTGTGGCGAGGAAACTTTTGAAGCAGATGCTGTTATTTTTGGGGTTAGCGTTAGCGGAATCAAAAAAATTGTTGCAGGGAGTAAAACATTAAATCGATATTCAGAATTTCGAGATTTAAATAATTTGGGTGGAATTGACGTATTGGCAACGCGATTGTGGTTCGATCGCAAAGTTAACGTCCCTCTTCCTTCTAATGCTTGTTTTGGTTTCGATCCTACGACGGGATGGACATTTTTTGACCTCAATACTTTACAAGATGAATATAAAGACGAAACGGGTAGTGTTATCGAAGCAGATTTTTATCATGCAAATCAATTATTGCCGATGACAGATGATGAAATTGCGACCAAAGTTCATCGAGATTTAGGGACTTGCATCCCCGAATTTCGAGAGGCCAAAATCAGCGTTCGCAGCGTTATTCGAGTTCGTCAGGGAGTCACCCATTTTGCCCCAGGCAGCTATCAATATTTTCTGGGAGCAAAAACCAGCATTCCTAACTTATTTATGAGTGGAGATTGGATTATTACTAATCATGGTTCTTGGTCGCAAGAAAAAGCCTATGTAACAGGTTTAGAAGCAGCTAATCTCGTTATCGAACGGTTGAATATTGGAGAAAAAGCCGCAATTATCCCCATAGAACCCGACGAACCGCACATTCAAGTCGCGCGAAGTTTCAATAAAACGATACGCGAAATTAGTCGCAATCTTTTGCCCGATTTTTGGCTACCATAGTAAAAATATTATCAAGGATGCGAGTTAAAAATGTTTGGAAAATCGCCAAAAGAAAACAACCCCTCAGATCCTTCCGATTTACTAGATTCAATGATGTCATCTCAACTCGCCAAAGCTGAAGAAAAGTCCAAAGATTTTGAGGTATTTGACTCGGTTGAAGAAGACATCGATGAAGAGCGATCGGAAGGAGTTAGTAATGTAGAAAAAATAAGTGGAATAATTTCTCCTTATTTTATCGTTATTGTTGGATTATTTTTATACGAAGATAATTTTTTCATTGGGACAATTCTTATCGCCATTGGCATTTTATCTCTCTTAAAAATCTCTTGGGAAGATATCTTTAATTTAATAGAAACCATTAAAGACTTATTTTCTTCACAAAATCCCAAAATTTAAGAATTAAGAAATTTTATTGAGTTATGAATAATGAACCCGCCCGCACGTAGCGCGCTGCTCGGACTAACGTCCTGCGCGGCGGAGCGAGGAGGACGGATGAAGACTAAAAGTTTAGTAGAGATGCGATATATGACGGCGGCGGACGGCGCTTGATGGGGCGAAGAAGTTCGCCCCCCACGCCTCGTCTTTACAAGAGTTCAGGAGTTGAGAAAACTGATAACTGCTTACCGATAAAGTCTTCCTTGTCGAACGTAGGATGTTTTTAATCCGTAATCGTATTAAGTAAAACTTCAGTCAGTGTCATGCCTTCCATTTTGTCCATAGTAACAGTATCGACAATATCAAATTTTGCCCCTGCTCCTTGAAGTTGTTCGTCTAGCGCTTGCAAAAACTCGGTTGCTTTTTTATCTCTACCCACTTGAATGAGTGCGATCCCCATTTCTTCATCGCGATCGATCTGACGAGAAGCTTCGATAATCAACCTCATTACTGACTTGCGATCGTCTGGTTCTCCATCGGTAATAATTAAGAAGGTTTCTCCGTTAGGTTTGGTTTTGCCTTCTTGTTTGCGTTGAAAATAGTTGTCTAGGGCATCCTTAAGAACACTAGCGAGATTGCTACGACCCATCGGTTCGTTTTCTTCATAGATTTTGGCAACTTTATCCGAAGTTATATTCTCATAGCGCCGAAAGCGACTAGAAAACAAATAAACGGTAATGCCGTCAGGATCGAACTGTTCGCAAGTTTTAGCTAATGCTAGTGTAGACTCTTGAGCCGCTTCCCAACGAGTTTTCCCACCGGCGCGATCCGGAGTGGACATACTACCACTTTTGTCAATGATGAGAGTATAGTCGCGATCGCGAATAACAGAATTTCCCTCCACGCTGTTGAATAACCTCCTACAGATTGGAATTGGTTTTCTCGTTCTAGCCTATTACAAAGTTTGAGGAGAGTTATAAAAAATCCTGAATTTTATTAGGATCGCTAAACAGAGATAGATGAACTACAAACTTTTGTCTGTAGATATGCTTAAGCTTTCCATCCGCTTGTTGCTATTTTATCTAAAGTTCAAAACCATACCTGCTTCTGTCTAAAGCATTACGCAATCACCAACGCCCTCAAATTTAAGTCGGTTGTTGCGATCGCTTAATGGTGATTCTATCATTAACTTATTCAGCAACGCCCATAATTCATAATTCATCGGTGTCTTTGCCAAACCAATTCGGATCGATGTAATTAATCCGCGCGTAGGGTTCTAGGGCTGTAAGCGTGCGACTGCCATAACTGCGATAATTGACTCTATTATCTAACAAGGCAACGATTCCCTGAGATTCTCGCAGTGGCATGACAGCGCGTTGAATTTCGCGCAAAGCTGTAGGCAACAAATAGAGGCGAAACCAATCTTGGCGCTGGCGCTTATAATAAGCCACTCGTCCTGCTACCAAAGGATTTTCCAGTGAGGGAATGGGTAAGGTAGCAATAATTAGAAGTTGCGGTGTGGGAAATTGTTGTCGCTCCTCGCACCAAAATTGCCAGCCACATACTAAAATACCGTCTTGGGCTAGATTCGTTGTTTCTACCCGAACTCTAGAGCCGAATTGAGCCGCCATCGTCGCTCCAACTCTGGCTTTTAAAGGGACATCTTCTACCAATACAATGATAGGCTTTTTGATAGTCCCCGTGTAGCGCTCCCGTAAGAAATCGCACTCGGTAACTAAAGTTTGAACTTCTTTGAGCAATGCTACCTGAAATTCGGGCGTATTGGGCAAGGGAAAACGATCTGGTACGTATAGTTGAATGTATTCATTTTGTCGGTTAGGAACGAATTTTAAACAGAGCAATTCTCCTAATCCCAATTGTTTGCGATAAACAGGAGCATTTTTATCGCTATCTAAAAAACTCCCCATTAAAACGACTGGCTGTTGCTTCCAAACTCGTTCTAAAATCGCAGCAACTTCTACAGGAGCAACGTATAGTGTAAACTGCCCCCTGTCTCTGTCGATCGCAACCCACATCATTTGTCTTTCTTGTTGCCAGCGATGCCAATATTGCTCGAAAGGAGGCGGTAAGGGAGCGCAAGCAGCTAAATCTTTCAATAATTCCTCTAAGCTTTTTAGTTCCGCTTCTTCAAGTAAATAGCATTCATAAGGATTTTTGGGGTGAGATAAGATTTCTTTGGACAGTTTAGCCTTGACATTTTTGACAAAATCTGGGTTGTTGGGGTCGGCTTGTATGAGTTCGTCCCAATGCCAATCTTCGATCGCGACAGTAAGGCATTCTCTCGTCCACGTTTCTAATTCATCAGCGCCATCGATGAGGGTAAGGATATCTTGAGGAAAGCGTCTCCGATTGTTGATGCGATCGCTCAGCCATGCTTGCGGCGAAGTTAACATTAATCCGGTAAAATCATCTAAAATGCGATCGCCCGTGCAAATTTCTTTGGAAGTTTGCAACCATTCCTGAAGTTGAGGAATTTCGACTTGTAATAGGTGTTCTCGAATGGCTTCGGGTGCGACGAGTAGAATGGGTTTTTCGCTCAGCAGTGCGGGGGTAAGATAGCTTAAACTGTATTGAGTTGCAGGACTTCCGGTTTGGATTAGTGCGGGTCGTTGCAATCGCAAAGCACGAGAGATCAGACGTGCCATTGTTAAATGATGAGGCCAGTTGTGCTTGCCCCGTTGGCGCAGAAAGGACAGCAGCGATGAATGAACTTCAGCCTCTAGAAGTGATGCCATAACAGTAAACGAACAATCTTAGCAAAGCTTGAGAGTGTGAAGACAAAGGAATAGCTTAGCATAAGCGATTGGTGACTGGGGAATGGTGATTGGTGAAAAGGGGAAAGGGGAGAACTTTTTTGAACTTTGTTTCATACGCGATATATCGCAACGGCGGGCAAAACCGAGATCGACCCGCCGATTCTGGCGGGTCGCATGCATGCTCGGCTTCGCCTTTTTGCCGTACAACGACAAAAAGCCCGCCTCGTCTCTACCTTTGAACTTTGAAATTTAATCGTTGATAACTGTTTTAACGTGGGATCTATTTCGTGTGCGATGATGGGAAAATTACCATTACATAAAAAGGATAATTTAAAGAATGGCTGAAATTCAATTTGCAAGAGGAGTGGTAGAAGATGCGATTCCTGATGTTCGCTTGACGCGATCGCGCACTGAGGAAAGCGGTACGGCAACTTTTTATTTCCAGTCTCCTAAAATTCTTAGTAACGACAGTCGAGATGAGGTTACTGGAATGTACTTAATCGACGAAGAGGGGGAAATCATCACTAGAGAAGTGAAAGGCAAGTTTATTAATGGTAAACCAGAAGCTTTAGAAGCTGTCGTGATTATGAGTTCTCCTACTGAATGGGAGCGCTTTATGCGTTTTATGGAGCGATATGCTCAAGAAAAAGGCTTACAATTCACCAAATCTTAATTTTAAGCACTCGCGATCGTCTAATTTAGTGACGATCGCTGCTCTCATCTCCCAATCGATATGACCAAAAAATTATGAATGATAAATTATGAATTATGAAATTATTCATTCATCATTCAAATGACTTCTATTCCCCATCGCGATCGCGATTTTATTGTCATTAATTGTGCGGTCATTACCGTTAGCGATACTCGCACTCTCGAAACCGATAAAAGCGGTCAACTCATCAAATCGTTTTTGCAGCAAGCAGGTCATCGAGTCGGCGAACATATAATTATCCCAGACGAGCCGACGCAGATCGAACAACAGTTAATTCAATTATGCGATCGTCCCGATCTTAACGCGCTTGTCTTCAATGGCGGAACGGGAATTGCTCCTCGCGATACCACTTACGATGCTCTCTCTGGGTTATTAGAAAAGACTTTACCAGGATTTGGCGAGATCTTTCGCTATTTAAGCTATCAAGAAATCGGATCGAGAGCGATCGCGTCGAGAGCAATTGCAGGAGTTTATCATCGGAAACTGGTTTTTTCCCTACCAGGTTCTTCTGGAGCCGTTAAATTAGCATTAGAAAAATTGATTTTGCCAGAACTGATTCACCTCGTACAGTTACTGACCTAACTTATGTTCTAAGATAAGTGTTTTCTCTAACAAAAAATAAAAAGCGATCGCCCTCATCAAAATACATGAAACTTGGTGTTGCGAAGAGAAACATCTAGGAGAATACAAGAAAACAATTGCGCCAAGTGCGGCAAAAAAGGGCGATCGCAATTATTCAATTTTTTCAGACTCAAATTAATTTCACGATATCTATCGCGTTTTCTGACTCAAACAGCTTAAGCTGGAACTAACCACTGGGCTTTCCATTGAGAAAGAAAACTTTCTGCCCATTCTTTCGCTATGAAATCCTCATTTTTAGCAGATTCAAGGTTCGTTAGGATATATTTCTGACGAATATGGGCTAAATCTTCTAAATTACCGACATAAATGAAATTTTTTGGCAAGCGATCGTTTTCAAATGAATATTGCCCGATATGATTTTCGTTGAGATTGTCTCGACTAATCCATAGCCCCCATCCTTTAATGGCTGTATTCAGTTGGGCTAGAAACTCTAAAGTGCTCATCGCCTTATCTCCTGATATTGACTTTGAGGTTAACACTACTCATTATCATCCTCGATTAGGTTAATTTTCCTTTTATGAAGATAGGTGAAACTAATCGTAACAACTCATAGCAATTCTTGCTCTTTGTGAAGTACACTCCGATCTTGTCTGGGGAAAGGGGAAGGGGAAAAATTTTTCCTCGCTTGTTAAGAGAACTGCTATTATGCCAGAAACCGATCGCGAACCTTTTATTTTCCACACTGAAGGTCAAGCCAAATTTCAAATCGGGAATGCTTTTTACCGTCAAGCAAGCCAAGTAACGCGAGATTTAGGCGTTTTAGCCGCAATGCTGTATAAATCCGATACGGGAAGCTTACGAGTCATCGATGCAATGACGGGATGCGGCGTAAGGACGTTGCGTTACTGGTTAGAGTGCGGTGCGGATTGGATTTGGGCAAATGATAGCAATCCAGAAATGCAACCGATTTTAGAAGATAATTTGCGAGGTGCGATCGCCTCAAAACACTGCCAAGTGACTTATACTGATGCCAATCGTCTCTTTTTCGATTGCTACAATCGTCGCGATTATTACGATTTGGTAGATGTAGATGGTTTTGGTTCGGCCGCTTCTTATTTGAGTACCGCCTTGAGAGCGACTAAAATTGGCGGCTTGCTTTACCTGACCAGTACAGACGGACGCACGGCAACAGGTCATGCGCCCCTAAATAGTCTCAGTGCTTATGGCGCTTATGCTCGCTGTCATCCCGCCTCTCAAGAACAAGCACTACGCTTATTAATCGGAGGCATACAACAAGCAGCAGCAAGTATGGGATTGGGAGTCGAGCCTATTTTTTCGCTCTTTACAGGACAAACCTATCGCATAATGCTGAAGTTGAATGCAAAGCCTTGTATTACTTCAATTAATTACGGCTTTCTCGGTTATTGTCATCATTGCGGCGATTATCAACCCGTTTCTTGGCAGAAGTTAGGAAAAGTATCTTGCCGGCACGATGATACTCCTTTAATAGTGAGTGGACCGATGTGGTTGGGGCAATTGCATTCTGCCGAACAGATAAGACGAATGCAACCTCTCGCCCAACAGTTAGGATGGTTGCAACGAGTAAAATTACTTGCCATCATGGAATCTGAAGCCGATTTTCCCCCTTATTTCTATACACTTGGGGAAATTGGACGACGAGGTAAGATGGATATTCCCAAGCGATCGCATTTAATTCGATCGCTACAAGCTCTAGGCTATCGTGCAACAGCTACTCATATCAATGCCCAGGCAATCAAAACCGACGCAGATATTGCAACTTGCATTAGAATAGGACGGTTGCTGTATTAAATCATCTTCCTCAAGAACGTAGTCAAATTTAAATTTAAAAGTTAAAATTCAGAAGCTATAGGAGCAATTCTAAAATTTTCCTAAAATTCTCTGTATCTCCCACTTACTAGATCGCTGAATCTTCTCCATCCTGCTAACTGAGTTAAAACTTTTTCATCTCGTTGCATCTGTAGCTATCATTAACGTGTATGACTATGACAGCCTTATCAGAGATCTTGCCTGGTACCTATATAGGCGATCGCTATCGGATAGAAAACCTATTGGGACAAGGCGGCTTCGGTCGCACTTATCTCGTTTCCGACCGAGAGCGTTTTGAGGCACTATGCGTGCTAAAAGAATTTCTTCCTGCTAGAAGCGAAGAAAATATCGTTAAAAAATCGCTCGAACTCTTTCAGCGAGAGGCAAAAGTCTTACAAAAACTGGATCATCCTCAAATTCCCCAGTTTCTCGATTGGTTTGAAGATCGCGGACGAATTTGTATCGTTCAAGAATATATCGAGGGAAAAAATTACTGGCAAATACTCAGAGAACGCCTCAGTCTGGGTCAAGTGTTTTCAGAAGCTGAAATTCTACAATGGCTTAAAGATCTTCTGCCCGTACTAGACTACCTTCATAAATGTTATGTAATCCATCGAGATATTGCCCCAGACAATATTATGCTCTGTTGGCAGAGCGGCAAACCGATTCTGATCGATTTAGGCATCGTTAAAGAAGCGGTCACTCAAAGCTACTACAGCTACATGAGTAATTCTCGCACGTTAGGCTCGGTTTCCCTGGTTGGCAAACGGGGTTATTCGCCGCCAGAACAAATGTTAATGGGTCAGTGCTATCCCAATAGCGATTTATATTCTCTGGCGGTTACTGCCTTAGTCTTATTGACGGGAAGATCGCCAACCGAACTCTTTGACAGTCATTCGATGGAATGGCAATGGCATAATTATGTCGAACTGAGCGACGAATTAGAAAACATTTTACGAAAAATGCTGGCAGAAAAGCCAAAAGAACGCTATCAATCAGCCAAAGAAGTGTTAGCGGTTCTACCAGCTTCCGTAAACATTCGCTATTCTAGTCTCATCTTTACACCTACTTTGCCAGAAGACGAACCAACCGCTTTATTTGCGTCCGAACTCGCACAAGCGGTAGAAGAACTCGATCCGCCGCCTCAAGATCGACTCATCTATGAAAACCAAGAAATTAGATCGGGTAACAAAAAACGCAAACCTTTCATAATGAGCGGTATTGTTGCGGCTGGAGTGCTGGTTAGTAGCGTGGTTTTTGCGCTCCAAGCTCCCTTTAATCCCCTGTTGTGTAAAAAGCTCAATAACTGTACTAGAGACGCACAATATCAAAATATTTATCAAGAATACGTCGATCGCGGAACGGAAGCGATCGCCAAATCCAAACAAGCTCAAAGCGTTGAAGAACTCCAAACTGTCCAAAACCAACTCGATCGCTCGCTGACACAACTAAAAGCGATTCCCAACGATGTTAAAATCTCTCCTAAAGCGCAACAAACATACCAAGAATATCAAACTCAATTAGAACAAATAAACGCCAGAGTCGCTAAGGAACAACAAGCACAGCAAAAACTCAAACAAGCAGAATCGCTCATCGATCGCGCAACAAAAGACACAGAAGCCGCTCAAACGCTTCCTCAGTACCAACAAGCCAAAACCCAGTGGGATCGGGCACAAGAACATCTCAAAGCCATTCCTGCGGATGCGGTCGTAGCGGGACAAGCACAAACTTACCTGCTGAAATCTAATGCTAAGGTAACAGAAATTCAAACCCAAATCGAACGACGGGTCAAGGCAGTACAACCCCAGCAAACAACTCAACAGCGTTCCGTACAAAAAACCGTACAATCAACCCCAAAAGCGACGACAACGCCCACCAGGACAACAGCAGTACAAAAACCCCTTCGCGCTCCTCGACGGCTAAGAGAAGTGTTAGCCGCACGAGATCCAGAACTAGCGTCACGCGCTCGTCTACCGTGCGGCGATCGCAAACTCGCGTTTACAGAAAAACAACCCCGACAAGAGCAGCAACGCCAAGACGCACTACTAGCCAACAAGCGACTAGAACGACTTCAAGACGCATACAAGCTTCTGTTCGTCGCTCGCCATCGAGATCGTCTTTGTGGGGAAAAAGCTCGTCGCGATCGTCGCGCAAAAAGTCACTATGGTAAATTTTTGAACTTTGTAAAGACGCGATATATCGCGTCTCTACCTTTGAACTTTGAACTCTAGTCACTGGTCACTGATAACTGATGATGCGATCGCAACTTCTCAAGGATTTGTTTGAGTTCTGCTTTTTTAACGCGATCGCTTGCTTTAGAAAGGCTATACCACCGACGTTTTCTCTTGCTTGCTTCCGCCCATTCCTCTAAAATCGTTTCAACTCGCATCAAAAAGATCTCGACTGAGTAAGTAAATCCTAATTTGCGATCGCGATAAGTTCCAATCGCAGGCTCAAGCAAACTCCCAAGAATTCCAGCTTCTTCGCGAGCTTCTTTAGCAGCAGAATCGATAGAATTCATAAATGGTTCGATCCATCCTTTCGGAACGATCCAGTTTTTGCCACTCGATGAAGTGACAAGCAAAATTTCTATTTTCCCTTCTCGAATTCGGTAAGGAATGACACCTGACTGTTTAAACACGCCTATTCAAGATTGAAACACTATTAAAATTCAGAGCCTGCACTTCTTCGCAAAAACCGCCGAGGAATAAATTCCCCGTCTCATATATAAAGTCCATTAAAATGGACTAAAACACTTAATCTATTAGTATAAAAATAACTTTAAAACATATGGCAGCGATTTTAATCGCGAACGTTTATTGATGCTAGTGCAAGCTCTTCGGGCTAATATTCAAAGTCCTCGTGCATAGGATTATATAGAAGACATCAGTTCATTTTAATGAACTTTATATGTTAGCCAGGAAATTAATTTCCTGGCGCTAATGCAACTACTAAAAATTAACGCGAGCTAATTTTGTTCGCCTACTGGCGCAGACGATCCAGATTGCTGATTTTCCATTTGCAAGCGTTCGTTTTGTTGGCGCTTAAACTCCTCAGCAGCACTTCTCATGCCGGAATTGGTTTCTTGTTGAAATTCGCCCATCGAACGACCGCGATTCATATTAGCGCGGTGAATGAGATCGAAAGCATTAAAAGAATTGCCTCCAAAACCGCCGCCCATCGTATTTTGTTCGTTGGTTTGGTACTCAGGGCGATCGCGATTATCCATCGAATTGACTTGTTGGGCAAAAGCTGTTTGTCCGAGAAGTGCGATTGTGCCTACAGTGCTTCCTATTAAGAGACTGAGGGATGAGATTAATTTTTTGAGGTTAAATTGTGGCTTTTCATAGCAATAAACAAAAATTTTAGGCAAAACGACGGCGTAACAAGGGTTGAATTGTCAACAATACTAACGCATCAAAGGCAATTAGCACTAAAAGTATGCTACCAAAGTTGAGCGATGCCCAAGGCGTTTGCAGGACGACGCTATTCAACGTTAAGTTGTTATTGAGATAGAGATAGCGAATCGGATCGATCGCGTAGGTTAGCGGATTGAGACTGGCAACTACCTGCAACCATCCCGCCATAAACGAAAGCGGCGCTAAAGCGGTACTGGCAAAGAGTAAAGGCAAGTTAGTTACGAAGATAACAGCAATTAACTCGATATGACCGGGCAGTGCAAAAGCTAGCCCCAAACTCAACGCTGTCACGCCTAAAACGATGAGAAAGACGATTAACGCGATCGTTCCTAATCCTGCCAAACTCGGCAAACCCGCCCCTAGCAGGGCGCTAGCTGCCACGATGACCGCCGTTTGGATGAAACTGAGTGCGATGATATAAATGGTCGAAGCCGCTACGATAGAATAGCGAGTGGATAAGGGCGCGACCAACAGACGATTGAGAAAGCCAAATTCGCGATCGAACATGACGGGCAACCCTGCATTCAACGCGCCAGAAAAGGCAGTAAAAACAATGATTCCAGGCGCGAGGAATTGAGCATAGTTCAAGTCATTTCCAAACAGACCGCCTGGGGCATTATAAAACAACGCGCCAAACAAGATTAACCACATAAACGGCTGAATCACCCCCGCAATTAGGGTTGAAGGACGGCGCTGCAACTGAATAAACAGACGTTTGGTAAGCGCCAGGGTTTCTTGTACGAACTCTCCTATGGCATTTGAGGATTCATTAACTTGTCCTCCCTTAGCGGGATTTGGCGCTAAAGCAGGTTCTAATTTGGAAGGGGTAATCGTTTGACTCATATGTGTTTTCCAACAATCGACGACTAAAAAATGATGAATGATAAATTATGAATGATGAATTGTAGGAAAGATTTCTCGATCTATCCATAAAATTAAGAGAGATTTTTGGTTCGTTAATTTCATAATTCATCATTCTAAATTCATAATTCAAAAGATTATTTCATTGCTTGTTTTTTCTCTGCTTTGAGATCGCGACTTCCTGCGGCGGCTAATTCTGCATCGAGTAACGTCCGTCCCGTCGCCGCTAAATAAACATCGTCGAGACTGGGGCGAGATTGCGCCATGCTAAAGATGGGCAAACCGACTTCTTGCAGAGATTGTTCGATTTTACCGAGTGGATTGCCTCCCGATGTAACGACGAGATTGAGGGTATTTCCTTGGGCACTATTGATAATCGCCTCTTCAACAAAGGGAAGAGACTGTAAAATCTCTTTAGCTTTTCTGCGCTTCTTCGATAGGGGAGAATTCCCGAATTCGTAAGGTAACGCGATCGCGCCTACTCTATCTTTTAACTGAGATGGCGTTCCTTCGGCAATTACAACGCCGCGATCGATAATTGCCAAACGATCTGCAAGCGCGTCGATTTCTTCTAAATAATGGCTGGTAATCAAGACGGTCGTCCCTGCTTGCCTGAGTTGGCGCAAGAATTCCCAAACGATAAAACGACTTTCGATATCTAATCCTACAGTTGGTTCGTCGAGTACCAATACTTCGGGTTGATGTAGCAAACCTGCTGCGAGATCGAGACGCTTGCGCAAACCTCCCGAATAAGTTCCCGTTTTTTGGTCGGCATATTCTTCTAAACCAAGCAATTCAAGCAATTGTTCGATTCGTTGTTTGGCTTTAGCTTTGGGTAAGTGGTAAAGTGCTGCAAGCAGCGCGAGTAATTCTCGTCCCGTGAGGACTTTATCGGGCGCGACTTCTTGGGCGACATAACCCAGTCGTCTGCGTGCGATTTTTGGGTTCGCGATCGCATCTACGCCACCGACTTCTATTTTTCCTGCGTCGGGTTTACTTAGGGTACACAGGCAGCGAATCGTTGTTGTTTTCCCCGCACCATTAGGGCCGAGTAAGCCAAATATTTCTGGTCTTTGGACTTTAAAAGATATATCCTTAACGGCTTCTACGGAACCGTATCGCTTCTTTAAACCTTCGATAATGACAGCAGGAGCCATAATACTTCTGTAATGAAAGCTTACAAATCTCAATAATCCTTCTCTATTATTGTAGGCGTTGAGGCGGTTAATTGAAGAGTGAAGCAGTTTGTATGCAGTTTGTATTTAGTTTGTGCAATTAATTTATCGATAATTTTACACTTCGTTGGTTACTTTAGACTTAGTATTGCCTTTTTTCACACCCATCATTGTATTCATTAAAACCAGTCAAACTATTTATCAATGTCTATTTCTGCTAAAAATGACTTTCGTCAAAAAAATCAGAAAAACAATTCTCGTCAAGAAAGATTCATCGATTTATCTATTTATCTTCTAATAATCATTGTTGCACTATTCATTTACGGGTACAGATTCCCCAGTTCTAATAATCTTGTAGAAGTTCCTCCGGTTTTTACTTTATTAGATTCAGAACTTTATCAAAAAGATTTTTTTGTTTTAGAATCGCTTAAAAAAACACCCAGATATTATTATCAATACTTGATTTATTTTCTTTCTCAAACAGGTTTTGGAGTAGCCAGAACTTATTTTCTTTGTTATTTATTATCTTTTGCTTCTTTTATTTTAGGACTATATTGGCTCGGTCAAAAAGTTGGTCGTTCTAAATTGTCGGGATCTGCCTTAGTTTTTTTGGGACTTTTTACTGTTGATGGAACGGTTGGTTATGTTTCTTT
This sequence comes from Candidatus Altimarinota bacterium, assembly GCA_012031035.1. Lineage (GTDB taxonomy): Bacteria > Cyanobacteriota > Cyanobacteriia > Cyanobacteriales > Microcystaceae > Hydrococcus. The sequence goes on from JAAUUT010000094.1 coordinate 15,186, forward strand.
GTTTAGAAATGAACCTATTCCTGCAATCTTCGCAATGGGATTGGCAATTTGGGGAATTTATTTTTGTTTTGACAAACGCTGGAATCTCGGATATTTTTTATTTGGATTAGCCGCTTTACTTCAGTTTTTAATCGGCATTCTCCCAGGAATATTAATATTTCCTTGGTTAGCAATAGAAGCTAAAAAAGCTAAGAGTATTTGGAAAGCTATCTCCCCATTATTGATTTTGGTCATATTAGCTTTAATTATTTATTTGCCGATGGTTTTGAGCGGCAATTTGGGGGGAGACGCGATAGATAATCGAGAGTTTATTGAAATCTATGGATATTTGCGCCATCCCCATCATATTATTCCTTCGTCTTTTCCTCGTAAGGAATGGAGAAATTTTATCGGGTTTATGCTGGCGGGAATCTTTTTTATTAGGATAACAGATTCTTTGCGATCGCAAGACAAAATTAAATTATTCTCGGTTATTGGTATAACCTTTTTAGCTTTGTTAATTGGTTATCTATTTGTTGAGATCTATCCCTTGTCATTTGTTGCTAAGCTTCAGTTAGCTAGAACTACACCATTTGCTAAATTAATGGTACTAATTGGGTTAAGCGTTCTCATCAACGAACAATATAGACAAAGAAATTTAGGAGTTTGTCTTTTACTTTTGGTTATCCCTATCGTTAATAATGGCGGTACATTACTATTATTTTTAGCAATGATATGGATAGGCTTAAAAGCTACCAATAATCTAACCATAATACAGTCGAAACTTGTCTTAGTAATTACTATTATAATTTCTCTGCTCCTACTGTTTTTTTTGATTCCCACTGAGTCAGCAACAATTGCCGAACAAATTATTTGGAAGCCAATGTTTTTTTGGATTCTTGCTTTACCTTTTATTGGCGAAGAAATTTTTAGCTTTTCTCGAAAATTTAAGATAATAGTTTATAGCTTAACTTCGTTTTCTTTGTTATTTTTAAGTTTGGGACTCCTCAAACTTCTTCCAGAAACTTTATCAGATTTTGTTTATAATAGAATTAGCATTGTGCTAAAAGAATCTACGAACTCGATAGATTAGCCTTACGATTTCGCGAAAAAAGATAGTAAAGATGCTTTAGTTTTAACCCCCCCTTCTCAAACTGAGTTTAGATTTTATTCCCAGAGATCGGTTGTTTTTAATTTTGCTTCTTTTCCTTATACCAATCAAGGAATTCAAGAGTGGGAAAATCGATTGGCTGCGATCGCAAAAATAAATCTAGAGAAGGTTTCTAGAGATGATTTAGATTTGTATTATCGAAAGCGTAGCCCAACTGAATTAATCAATATTGCCAAACAGTACGACGCAGACTATATTTTAACCCGTTCTGACTGGCATCGAGATATCAAAGGTTCGCTCTTCGATCGCGAAGGAAAATGGATTCTTTATAAAATTAACTGAAAAAAGAATAAAAAGTTTTTGATTCTAAATTAATACTATTCTTCTAATTCCTCAAACAACAATTCTTCTAAAATTGGCTGCATTTGTTTGTCATCGGGAGAAACTAATTCAATTTCCCCGCGCTCCCCAGATTTAGCTAAAAAGAGTAGCGGAGATAGCGGCGTATAAATCGAATATTTTGCTTCTTGCGTATAAAAACTAGCTAAAAATTGTAATTCTTCTGGTTCTAAAGGCTTTTCTTCTGCATCAATTTCTAAGGTAATTACGTCATCATCTTCTAATGGCGGTAATTCCCCGCTAACTGTAAGCGTATAAGCCGTATTTTTTAAGACTAGATCCAATTCTGCTAATACTGCTTTAGCATCTGCAAAAATCTGTTCGAGTTCTTCGCTATCCTCAATAATAATAGCATCCGAAAAATCATCTTCATCTTCGCCTTCCCAAGCCAGAATTACAACGGGCGTATCGACAGGCATTAATAATAAATAAGTTGTTTCTTCGGTTTCCAAAGAATTTTCGACATAACATTCTAAAGTTCTCTCCTCTTCATCTGTAAGAGTCACTTTTTCTTCATCATCGAGTTCATTTTCTGGATTAAATCTGAAAGAAGACATATTATTAATAAAAAACTGGGTTCGATTAGAATATCACGAATAGAATAATGTTATCAATTTAACGATTAGTTAGAAAGATCGTTTTTAAATCCGTCAATTTTAGATAAATGTTCGACTCCCCAAACATCAGTAAGATTATATTGTAAAGGAGTAATCGTAATATAATTTTTCCGAATTGCCTGCACGTCAGTAGGAATATCGGAAGGCAAGTGGAAATGTTCGGGTTGTTCTAACTCCTCAATAACTTCACCAGCTAACCAATAATAACTTTTTCCGCGCGGATCTAATCGCTTTTCAAAATTTTCGATGTAGCGACGCAACCCTTGACGAGCGATCGCCACGCCAGCGATCGCCTGAGCTTCAACAGGAGGGACGTTAACATTAAGTAAAGTCGCTTGAGGGAGTGGAGTTTGCATGAGGCGAGCGAGTAAAGTCACGGCAAAATCGGCCGAGGGTTGGAATTCGCGAAAAGTTGGAGAAGCTAAACTAATAGCAATGCTGGGAATGCCTTCAATCGTTCCTTCCATCGCCGCCGAAACCGTTCCAGAGTAGAGAATATCGGTTCCCAGATTAGAACCGTGGTTGATACCCGAAAGAACGAAATCGGGGCGGTCTTTGAGGACGGCGCTGAGGGCGAATTTAACGCAATCGGCAGGGGTTCCCGAACAAGACCAAGCGGTAACGCGATCGCAGAAAATACCGTCTACAACCTCCGCCCGAATGGGCTGATGTAGCGTTAAACCATGTCCCGTCGCCGATCTCTCGCTATCGGGACAGACAACCGTAACCGAGTGTCCGGCGCTAGCTAATGTATTGGCGAGCGATCGCACGCCTAGAGAAAAAATACCATCATCGTTGCTGACGAGAAGTTTGAGAGGTTTTATCATTCGAGATTCGGTAGCGATTTTAGCTTAATTATTATTTTCTCTTACTGGCGATCTATTACCAATTCGGTAAACTGAGATTAGTAAGTCCTATAAACATCAGATCGAAATTAACCGAATCTCTCCTTTAATCTTTTGAGTATGACCGCAACTTCTATGACCCAGATCGAAAACGAACTCCAGACCCTCAAGCAAGAAGCACAACTCGCGATCGCTCAAGTAACCAACCTAGAACAACTAGAGCAATTGCGGATCGATTATTTTGGGAAAAAAGGTCAACTCGCTCAGATTTTGCGGGGAATGGGTAAATTAAGCCAAGATGACAGACCAAGAATTGGCGCGTTAGCCAATGAGGTTAAAGAAGAACTACAAGAGAGATTAGAGCGATCGCGTCAAGACCTGCAAGCGGCTCAAATTCAGGCTCAACTAGAAGCAGAAACCCTAGATGTCACGATGCCAGGCGTTAGCCGTCCTTTAGGGCGCATTCACCCGTTAAACGGCACGGTCGATAGGATTTTAGATATTTTTGTTGGTTTGGGCTATACCGTCGCTACAGGGCCTCATGTGGAGACAGATTATTATAACTTCGAGGCACTGAATACCCCTGCCGATCACCCCGCACGAGATATGCAGGATACCTTTTATCTATCTGACGGTCTACTGTTGCGCACTCAGACTTCTTCAATACAAATTCGCTACATGGAAACCCACGAACCACCAGTTCGTATCGTCTCACCAGGAAGAGCTTACCGTCGAGATACGGTTGATGCAACGCACTCAGCCGTATTCCATCAGGTTGAATTACTAGCAGTCGATAAAGGACTAACTTTTGGTGACCTCAAAGGAACCATTAAAGAATTCCTACAACAAATGTTTGGCGAAGATCTGCCCGTGCGCTTTCGGGCGAGTTACTTCCCCTTCACCGAACCCTCAGCAGAAGTAGACGTGCAGTGGCAAGGAAAATGGCTAGAAGTCATGGGATGCGGCATGGTCGATCCCAACGTCCTCAAAGCAGTAGGATACGACCCAGAAGTTTATACCGGATTTGCAGCGGGACTGGGCGTAGAACGCTTTGCTATGGTTTTACATAAAATAGACGACATTCGCCGTCTTTATAATAGCGATTTGCGCTTTTGCGTCAGTTTTAAGCGAAATTGACGAAAGTCGCTGCCATGTAAGCAAGACAATCGCGAAAAATTTATTTAATATTTAAAGGAGTTAATAATGAGTGAAATGACAGGTTTGGAAAAAAGAAAGTTACTATCGGCATTGTGCCACGGCGCAAATTTTTTTAGCGCTTTATTTATCTCGATTGGCATTCCAATTGTCATTCTCTTTATTTCCGAGGACCCAATTGTTAAAGAAAACGCCAAAGAATCTCTAAACTTTCATTTAAATGTTTGGTTTTATGGGGCAATTTATGCTGTATTGACTGCAATTCTAATTGGTTATTTATTGTTACCTTTAGTGCCAATATTTATTCTAATTACTTGGATTTTGCCGATTATTGCGGTCGTCAAAGTTTTTGGCAATCCCGATACGGCTTTCCGCTATCCGTTCATCTTTCGCTTACTGTAACTAAAAAAAACTAAGTCTTTGCAGCCAAAAGAGCATCCGATGTCAGAAGAAACTTCGACATTTGAATCGAGTAACGGACATATTAACAACAATGGAGATTGTCCAGAAGGCAGCGCCAAAAGCAAACGCGAATCAGCGCAACCGAGCCAAAAACGCTCCTCTCGACGCAAATCTCAAACGCCAAAATCAAACGAGATCGCTACAGTTACGCTTGGAAATAACGGACCAACAGTAACTGCCTTGGGAATGGGAACTTGGGCATGGGGCGATAAACTATTTTGGGACTACGGCAATAGTTACGGTGCTTCTCAAGTCGAAGAAGCCTTTAAAGCAGCCGTTCGAGCAGGTATTACCTTCTTTGACACGGCAGAATTGTATGGGATGGGAGAATCCGAATCGCTTTTAGGACGATTTATCAAAGAAGTAGATTGCCCTATAAATGTTGCCACCAAATATAGCCCCGTACCTTGGCGTTTTAGCGTCGAGTCGGTGTCGGAGGCAATTACTGCCAGTCTCAACCGCCTGCAAGTCGATCGTATTACTCTGTATCAAGTGCATTGGTCTTTTAATTTCTTGATGAGCCAAGAAACCTTGATGAATGCCCTGGCAAACGAAGTGCAACGAGGACGTATTGAATGTGTTGGCGTAAGTAACTATTCAGCCGAGCAAATGCTTGAAGCGCATACCCTCTTAGCAAGACGCAACATTCCCCTCGCTGTCAACCAAGTTCAATATTCCCTGCTCAATCGCAAAGTAGAAACGCAAGGAATTATTAATACGGCTCGAAAATTTGGCATCACAATTCTAGCTTACAGTCCTCTGTCGCAAGGATTACTTACGGGAAAATATACGCCCGATCGCACCCAGATACCGAATGGGGCGCGACGTATCGATCCTCGTTTTAGCTTTCAAGGATTGTATCGAATTACGCCAGTTCTCAATCTATTACATCAGATTTCAGAAAAATACAACAAAACTCCGGCTCAAGTAGCGTTAAACTGGTTGACCGCCCAGGAAAATGTCATTCCAATTCCTGGGGCTAAAAATGCTTCTCAAGCGCAGGAAAATGCAGGCGCTCTCGGATGGCAACTCGCTCCTGAAGATATTGTTATCTTAGAGCAAGCAACCCGTCCTTGGCTCTAAATCAGTAATCAGTAATTAGTTATCAGTTATCAGTAATCAGTAAGGGTGCATGAGGAGAAAATTTTTAATCGCCTTGTTAGCTGGTGCTAGTCTTGTAGCAGCATCAATCGTCCCGCTTTCAACTTCTAGGGCGATCGCAACAACATTAACGCCGATCGCGCAATCGGGAAAACAAGCACCAGTTGGAGAGCTAAAATTTACTGGTATTATTACATCTATTGCTATCAGTCCAGACGGTCAAACCCTGGTTGTTGCTTCTGGAGACGGAAAAATTACTGCAATTGCCCTTGACGAATCACAACCAATCTATACAGAAAGTTTTGTCGGTAAACCCGATGCTGTAGATGTCAGTGCCGATGGAGAAATTATAGCAGCCGCTATCGGTGAGGAAATCGTCCTCCTGCGATTGGAAGATGGAGACACAATTGGAACTCTGCGCGGTCATGTCAGCGATATTAGCGCGATCGCGATCGCACCAGATAATCAAACGCTAGTTAGCGTCAGTAGTGGCGATCGCACGATTCGATTGTGGGATCTCGAAGGAGAAAGCGAAATCGAAGTTTTAGGAGAAAATGTTGGTTCAGAAATTACTGTTGCGTATAGTCCCGACGGACAATTTTTCGTCACGGGTTCGATTGCAGAAGATCGTACCATCAAACTCTGGGACGCAAAAACGCCTCAATGGATAAAAACTTCTTCCCAACAACCAGGATTCATCTACGATGTGGCAATTACGCCAGACGGTCAGAAAATTGTCGCAGCGGTCAGAAATTTTCTTAAGGTCTGGGATTTTATTGGTGGCGAAGAATTATTGTCCCTCAAAGGCGCACAGTTAGATTTGAACGCGATCGCAATTTCTCCCGATAGTCGCGTCGTCGCTACCGCTACTAAGGAAGGCACGATTAAGTTATGGAATATTGCGACGGGTCAGTTATTGCAAACTCTCAGCGGACACCGAGGATGGGTTTTATCGCTCGTCTTCAGTCCAGACGGAAGATATCTTTATAGTGGGGCAGAAGATAAAATTGTCAAAATTTGGCAAATCGCCCCGTGAATTAGAGACAAGGGGGACAAGGGGTAGGACAAGAAGGACAAGGGGACAAGGGGGACAAGGGGAGAATATTTTACTCTTCTACTACTGAACTACTGAACTCCTAAACTACTTAACTCCTGTAAAGACGCGATATATCGCGTCTCTCCTAAATGCTAATCACCTGACGAATCGATTCATCAAAATTGTGCCGCCATTATGATTGAGGCGGGGATGGGGTAGAATATCGGCCCCGCCCATTGCTTTGAACTCACGATTCGTGAAAAACTTCAGCGCGATCGCATTATCTGCCCAAACGTGCAGGCTTATGCGCTCGATTCCGTTACGATGAGTATGTTCTATTGCGCGATCGAGTAGCTGAGTACCGATGCCTTGATTTTGATAGTGCGGATCCACTGCAATAGTGCTAAGCAACATACTACCCCAGTCTTGAACTTCTCTGAAGTCAGAAATATACGCCAGTCGTTCGCCATGAAATAAACTGAGATCTTCTTCTTGAAGGGCATCAACTGGAAAAATATTAATCGCACCGATGATTTTACCATCGCATTCGGCGACGTAACAATTTTTGTGCGATCGCAATCCATCAGGCGATGCGATCGCTTGTGCGAGTAATTGCTTGGACGAAAAACCTGGGATGAGATTATCGAGCAAAAACTCTAAAAAACCCTCACTTGCCATCAAAAAATAATCCACAATGCTTTTGCCATCGCGAGGATTAGCAATTCGATATTCGATCTTTTGCATTTTTAAGGAAAAAAATAGGTTGCGCGGTTTATAAAGCGAGGAGAGTGTAAGAATAGTAATATTTGTCAGTTATCGCTAGTTATCTTCATCGTGAAAAAAATCGATCTGAGTCGTCAACTGGCTCGCAAACGGCAAAAACGAATCATTAAAACTGCCCTCATAGTTATTTTAGGGGCAATGCTAGGTAGCTTGCTGATCAATGTTACTATTAGATTGCCTCTCAATGCCTCAAAACCCGTGAATGCTATTTTGGTTCTCGGAGGAAGTATTCGGCGAGAAATTTATACAGCAAGATTGACTAAAGACTATCCAGATGTCCCCATTATAATTTCTCATGGTTCTGACGATCCGTGCATCTTATCAATTTTTCAGGCACAAAACGCCCGTTTAAATAATGTTTGGTTAGAACACTGTTCTCATTCTACTTTTGATAATTTCTTTTTCAACATTCCTACCTTACGTCGATGGGGCGCTCATAAGGTCAAGTTAGTTACTTCTGGCAGCCATTTGAAGCGAGCAACTTGGATGGGAAAGATTTTACTCGGCGCAAATGGAATAGCGGTAGAAGTCGATTCAGTTAAGGAAAAGGGCATTCCTGGCAATCGAGAATCGCAATTAAAAACTACACTGGATCTCTCTCGCAGTCTTTTATGGGCATTTTTTAGTCAATTTATTCAACCGCCTTGTTTCGATCGCGTTGAATTAGACAAAGTAGATTTACAATTTTGGAACGAACGCGGATTTGAGTGCGAACATCAAGGAAGAATTAAAAAACAATGAGTAGAGACGCGATATATCGCGTCTCTACAAAATTCTCCCTTGTCCTCCGAAGGACGTTCCCATTTGTACGCGCCAAAAAGAAGCATAAATATTTTGTTTTGTCAATAGTTCTTCGTGGGTTCCCCATTCGACTAATTTGCCGTATTCCATGACGTAGATACAATCGGCGTTACGAATGGTAGAAAGACGATGTGCGATCGCAATTGTCGTTCGATTTTGGGTAATCTTTTCTAAGGATTTTTGAATGGCGGCTTCGGTTTCGTTATCGACGGCTGAGGTGGCTTCGTCTAAGATTAGGATGGGGGGATTTTTTAAAATTGCTCGCGCGATCGCGAGTCGTTGTCTCTGTCCGCCGGATAGCTTTTGTCCTCTTTCCCCGACGATAGTATCGTACCTTTGGGGCAATTGTACGATGAAGTCGTGCGCTTCGGCGATTTTAGCGGCTTCGATGACTTCTTCGAGAGCAACATGAGGATTGCCATAAGCAATATTTTCCCTCACCGAACCGTGAAAGAGAAAGACATCCTGGCTGACTAAACCGATCGCGCCTCGTAAGTCTTGTAAGCGCAAGTCTCGAATATCGACTCCATCTAAAGTAATTCTACCGCGATCGATTTCATACAATCGTAAAAGCAGCTTGACAAGCGTACTTTTTCCCGAACCTGTCGAACCTACAATCGCCGTAGTTTTACTAGCAGGAATATGTAAGGAAAAGTCGCTGAGAACTGCACTTCTTCCTGGATATGCAAATGTTACCTCATCTAATTTAATCTCTCCTGCAATTGAAGAGAGAGGAAGGGCAATATTACCAGAATGAATGGCAATGGGAGTATCTAAAAGATTCATGACGCGGTTGGTAGAAGCCATTGCACGCTGGTATAAATCCAGTGTTTGTCCCAAACGGGTCAAAGGCCATAGCAAGCGCTGTACGAGGAATAATAGCGTACTGTAAGCACCGACAGCTAAACGACCTTCGATAACTTCTTTCGCACCGTATAATAGCAAAGCAGTGAATCCAAAGAGAATAGTAAAGCGAATCAGAGGGACAAATGCAGCACTTAGCGCGATCGCTTTATTATTACTTTGACGGTAAGCTTCGCTTTCTCCTCGCAGGCGATCGATTTCGTATTCTTCTGTGGTAAAGCTTTTAATAGTGGTAATTCCGCTTATATTATTAGCTAAGCGACTGTTCAACAAACTAACTTGTTCGCGAACATCGGCGTAACGTGGCGCAAGTAATTTTTGAAACGCGATCGATCCCCATAAAATAAAAGGAATCGGTAACATGGCCAACCATGCAACCTGGGGAGTTAGATAAAAGAAAGTTCCAATAATAATTAAAGAACTGGTAATAACTTGTAAAACTTCATTAGCCCCTACATCTAAAAAACGTTCGAGTTGATTGATATCATCGTTGAGAATCGATAGCAATCCTCCCGTACTGCGTTCCTCAAAATAAGCTAATTCTAAGTCTTGTAGGTGTGTATAAGCATCTAAACGCAAGTCGTGTTGAATATCTTGAGCTAGATTTCTCCACAGACGTTCGTAAGCATATTCAAACAGCGATTCTAAGCACCAAATAACGAAATTTAACAGGGTTAAAACGATTATTTGTCCGAAAACATCGGTAACGCCAAATTGAGCTAAGATTGAGTTTTTACCATTGATAACGACATCTACTGCAATCCCAATAATAGCTGGCGGTGCTAAATCGAATAATTTATTTAAAATCGAACAAATTACCGCTTGCCAGATAAATAAACGATATTTACGTCCATATTTGAAGAGGCGTTGTATCGGATGTTGCGATCGCGGCGCTATTTTGGACATTCTTAAATTTTTGATGAGTAGCTATTTTCAAAGCTATTTCATTTTAGACAAAATATCGCGATTCTAATACCAAGCCAAAATTGCCGTTTTCTGGGTTTTACAGACTTTATCCGCCTTGTGGCAAGTATTTAAACAAGTCATTTAATAATTTATTTGCTCCTAACATACCTTGGGCACTCCAAGTTTCTTGCTCGACAATATAAGCTCGATTGTTTTTGACGGCTTTTAAGCTTCTAAATATCGGATGTTGAAAATAAAAGCTTGAAGGTTTTTCGGCGACGTTCACAATAAATAGAATGTCGGCATCATAATCGCTCATTGCCTCAATACTAAGTGGCGGTTCTAAATTTCCGCCGCGAGACAAAAATTTATACCGCAGTCCAATATCATTAAAAACAACAGGAACTAAAGTAGCTCGATCGCTAATCGTATAAATGATACCCTCACCGTAAAAAATCACAGCAATTTCTAATTGTTGCAACTGATTTCCCAAGCGTTTTTTTAACTCATCAATTCGCTGTTGATATTGACCTAAAACCTCCTCTGCTTTTGCTTCCTGACCCAGTATTTTGGCAGTATATCGAAGGGTTTCTTTATCTGAAGTGAGCCAGAAGACCCGCGATTTATCGCGTGGATGAATGGCGGGCTTAGTTCGTAGGTCTATCCTGGTTTTCAACGTATCGCCGCAACTGCTCAATTGTAACCCCGCCGCAGCTTGCA
>JAAUUT010000220.1 GCA_012031035.1 Candidatus Altimarinota bacterium
CGAATTAACGCCCAAGGACATCATTACCTCTGTTCAATAAGTGAAAGCTTGTTGGATAAGTTTGGTGGTTGAGTTGGGAACCCCGCGCTATATTGCGATAGCAATTAGCGTCGGGAGGATGTCAGTTTATGGAAGCAGTTATTTTTATCGGCATTCAAGGATCTGGAAAATCTTCCTTCTATCGCAAACATTTTTTCAATACTCACATTCGCATCAATCTCGATATGCTAAAAACGCGACATCGAGAAAAGATTTTTTTACAAGCTTGTCTAGAAGCAAAACAGCGTTTTGTTATAGATAACACGAATCCAACTATAGAAGAGAGAAGACGCTATATTATTCCAGCCAAAGAAAAAAGCTTCCCAATTATAGGTTACTATTTTCCTCCAGACTTAGAGGGGTGTAAGCAAAGAAACCTTCAGCGTTCTAAAAAACAAGTCATTCCCTTAGTGGGAATTTTGGCAACTTATAAAAAGTTACAGATTCCAAGTTTTAGAGAAGGATTTGATATGCTGTATACCGTAAAAATTGCTCCTAATTACTCATTTTTTATCGAGGAATGGAAAGACAAAATTTAGAATTATTAAACTTTGGCTTCAGATTTCTGAGATTTGGCTTGTTTTCTAATAGTAGATAAACGACCATACTTATAATAAGCAGCACAAGCCCCTTCTGAAGAAACCATACAAGTACCAATCGGATTTTCAGGAGTGCAAGCAGTCCCAAATACTTTACATTGCCAGGGTTTTAATACCCCTTTAAGTATTTCTCCACACTGACAAGCAGCAGCATCAGCTACTTGACAATTAGGAAGAGTAAACTTGGCTTCAGCATCAAAATGGGCGTAATTGTCTCTAATTTTAAGTCCAGATTCGCTAATATTGCCCAAACCGCGCCATTCAAATTCATCTCTGACAGTAAATACCTTGTTAATGGCATCTAATGCTACTGTGTTGCCTTCAACTCGAACGAGACGACTATATTGGTTTTCAACTTCACAGCGTCCGTCTGCAATCTGCTGCAATACCATCACGATTGATTGGAGAATATCGAGGGGTTCAAAACCCGATACGACTAGAGGTTTATGATAAGTTTCCGCAATAATTTGATAGGGTTTAGTTCCAATAATTGTACTAACGTGACCGGGGCCAATAAAACCATCGAGTTGCAAATCTGGATTATTTAATAAAGCTTCCAAAGCAGGAACAACTAAGACATGATTGGCAAAGATACTAAAGTTTTTAATCCCTTCTGCTTCCGCTTGTAAGATAGTCAAAGCGGTACTGGGGGCAGTTGTTTCAAAACCAATTCCAAAGAAAACGACTTCCTTGTCGAGATTTTCCTTGGCAATAGATAAAGCATCTAGCGGAGAATAAACCATTCGTACATCTGCGCCTTCTGCTTTAGCTTGCAGTAAACTTTTTTTCGACCCAGGTACGCGCATAGCGTCGCCAAAAGTAGTAAAAATAATATTAGGTTGTTCGGCGATCGCGATCGCGTCATCTAATTTCCCTCTCGGCATGACGCAGACAGGACAACCAGGGCCGTGAATTAATTCGATAGTATCGGGAAGGGCTGCTTCAATTCCATATTTAAAGATTGAATGGGTATGTCCGCCACAAATTTCCATTAATTTTAAGGGGTTTTCTGGCGTTCTTTCTAATAAGAAACTTAAGCATTTAATTTGTTTAAATAATGCTTGGGCAGTTTGAGGATTGCGAAATTCATTAACGTATTTCATTGTTTTAATCAGGTAGGGAATAGGGAGTAGCTAATACCTAATCAATGAGTTTTAACTGTGTAGTAAACTGCAAATTGTTTTGATAATTTATTGAGTTAAAGCAATGATTTCTTGTAACATTTTTAATGTTTCTGCTGCTTCTTCTTCATCGATACGATTGAGGGCAAAACCAACATGAACCAAAACCCAATCGCCGACACAAGATTCAACGGAATGTTCTTCATCAACAATGCAAGCGAGATTAATTTGTCGTTTGACACCACCAACATTAACTAATGCTAATTTATTATTAGCATCGGTTATTTCAACAATTTGACCGGGAATTCCTAAACACATTTTTTTGTTAATTGTTGATTGTTATTTGTCGATCGCGATTATGCGATTAATTTTTATTAGGGACAGATAACTGAAAAGCAGCGATCGCAACTTGTCCGAGAGATAATCCGCCATCGTTGGGCGGTACTTGAAAATGAGTAAAAACAGTAAGCCCCATTTCTTGTAATAAATTCGATACTTCTAGAAGTAGAATTTGATTTTGAAATACGCCTCCTGTTAAGGCAACTCGATCGATGTTTGCTTTGGTATAATTGCTGCGAATTTGTCGAACCATTAACGCGATCGCGCTAGCTAATCCTCGATGAAATTTGGCTGCTACATTAGGTTGGGATCGACCTTGTTGCAAGTCTGCGAGTAATTCTTGCCACATGGGACGCGGTTCTAGATAGAGTAAATTCGATCCCCCTACTTCTTTATTTTCCACAGCAAAAGGATAAACTGCTATTTCTTCAGGGTGATTTAATATCCATTGTTCGGCTAAAGCTTCTAGTGCGATCGCGCCTTGTCCTTCATAACTACAAGATTCGCGACAAATCCCAATTGCAGCAGCTACAGCATCGAATAAACGTCCGCAAGAAGAAGCTAACGGGGAGTTAATCTCTTTTTCAAGCATTCTATCCAATGATTTTAGTGGTTTTTGCTGTAAAAACCGAACTAATTCTAGATCTGCATAGTCAGAAAATAAATCTTCACCAAACGCTACTTTTAAATGAGCGTAAGTATTACGCCAGGGTTGATAAATCGCTTGTTCGCCTCCCAACATTGCTACGGGTTTAAAAGTCCCCAAACGCCTATAACTACGATAATCAGCTAATAAAAACTCTCCACCCCAGAAAGTCCCATCTTCACCGTAGCCCAAACCATCTAAAGCAATTCCTAATACGGGCGGTGTATCCAAAGGTAAGCTATTTTCCACCATACAGGCAGCAATGTGGGCGTGATGGTGTTGAATTGAATAGAGAGGGAGAGAATTAGCAGCAGCCAATTCTTTACCTTGTTTAGTTGCTAAATATTCGGGATGAAGATCGATCGCGATCGCACTAGGTTGATGTTCTAATAAACCTAAATAAAGATTGAGAGTGTGTTTATAACCTTCCCAAGCAGCCAAATTTTCTAAATCGCCGATATGCTGGGATAAAATTGCTTGTCCATCTCTTAGCAAACAAAAAGTATTTTTTAATTCGCTACCCATTGCCAAGATTGGCGGAATCTTTTCAAAACCTGCTGGTAAGTTAATCGGTGCGGGTGCATAACCACGGGCGCGACGGAGGATTTGTGTAGAGGCAAATGCCATTCGCCCATCAGAAACAACCCTAACAACAGAATCATCAACCCGATTAACAATCTTGCGGTTGTGAAAAAGGAAATAATCAGCAATTTTCGTCAATTTTTTCTTAGCATCCTCATTATCGATGCACTGAGGTTCGTCAGCTAAATTCCCACTGGTTAAAACAATCGGAATATTTAACCGTTTGAAGATGAGATGATGTAGTGGGGTGTAGGGCAACATGAAGCCCAAATAATTTTGTCCGGGGGCAATTGAAGGGGCAAGGAAAGAAGAATTTTTTTGTTTTAATAAAACGATGGGTGCAGCAGGACTTTGTAATAGTTCTTGTTCAGCTTCATTTATGTGGCAATATTGCTCGATTATTTCAATATCCCTTGCCATCAAAGCTAGAGGTTTATCGGGACGCTTTTTTAAGGTGCGGAGTTTGGCTACTACTTCCTCATTAGTTGCGTCGCAAGCAAGATGAAAACCACCTAACCCTTTAATCGCAATAATATTTCCCTGTTGAATCAAAGTTGCTACCGCATCGACATCATCTAGCATCGAAAACATAACAGAGGTGACGGGTTTGCCATCAGCCCTTTCTAACCAAGCGCGAGGGCCACAAACACGACAGGCAGTAGGTTGGGCGTGAAAGCGTCGATTGAGAGGATCGTCATAATCTTGCTGACAATCGGGACACATCAAAAACTCTGCCATACTAGTAGAGGGGCGATCGTAAGGCAAGTGTTTAATAATACTTAAACGAGGGCCGCAGTGAGTACAGTTGGTAAAAGGATAGCGATACCAACGACTGAAGGGATCGAAAGTTTCTGCCCGACAAGTGGGACAAGTGGCAGCATCAGGCGCAATTTCGGTGCGAATCTGACTATTAGTGCTTTTGGCAATAGTAAAATCGCTAAATTCTCGTTTTTCCTGATAAGGGCGGCGATTGATGGCGGTGATTCTGGCTAAAGGGGGTTTTTCCCGTTGTAACTGTTTGATGAAATTATCTATCGAAGCGCGATCGCCAACAACAACGATTAAAACCCCTTGTCCATCATTACTAACTTCTCCTCGCAATTGATTGGCTTTTGCTAGTTGGTAAACGGTAGGACGAAATCCTACCCCTTGAACCGTTCCTTTAACTCGTATTTCCTCGGTGATTTCTGAGTTTGTTGTCTCACTGTTTGATTCAAATTGAACCATAAGGAGTTTTCATAATTTATTATTCATTTTGGCAATTCCCAACCCAATCGGGTTGGCTGCTGGTAAACTTTTTTGAGCGTGTTGATATCTCTAGGAGAAATTGCAGGCGGCGTGCGAACTTGTGAAAAATACATCACATCAGTCTGTTCTCGACTATGACCCCAAATCCCCAAAGCATGACCGAGTTCGTGGCGCGTAGCCGACCGGATGGACTGTTCGCTCAATCCTGGGTCGATCGCAACGGTCATGTGATGTAACAATACGGGTGGGTTATCTTCGCTAAGATAAAACTTGTAGCGCGTTTGAGCCGCTCTAGCTCTAAATCTTTCCACTTTTCCAGTTTTGCGCTCGATCTGTACTCCTAATGGCGGCTTTTCCCGTTTAATCGAAATATCGGCTAATTCTGGCTGTGGTATTTCTACTATAGGTAAATAAGCCCTCCATTCTTGTATCGCTTCCTCAACGCCCTTAACCCATTGTAGGAAACGGCGATCGCTTGCTGAGGTATCTTGAGGATTATTAGGACGGTCTAGGTAGACTTTAATGGGAAATTTAGACCAAATTAAAGAACCTACATCTGTGGATTGAATTTGAGAAAAATAATCGCCCGCGTTTGGTGAATTTTGCCACTGAGCTAAGCTAGGCGGTAAAGGATGAACTTGTAAAGGCGGCAGAATAGGATCGGATTCCTTGGCATCTACTTCCTGAAATTGTAGCAAAACAATAAGCAGACAAGTTGCGATCGCAATTGCCAGTAAAAGGAAATAGGGACGAGTAGATGAGGAAGACAGGGAGCGTCCTTCGGAGGACAAGGGAGACAAGGAGAAAGATTGACTTTTCCCTTTCCCC
>JAAUUT010000095.1 GCA_012031035.1 Candidatus Altimarinota bacterium
TACGAATTTACGTTGT
Organism: Candidatus Altimarinota bacterium; assembly: GCA_012031035.1. GTDB lineage: Bacteria > Cyanobacteriota > Cyanobacteriia > Cyanobacteriales > Microcystaceae > Hydrococcus. The sequence goes on from JAAUUT010000095.1 coordinate 17, forward strand.
TTTTTCCATCGGCGCGAAGCCTTGATTTTCTTATTGCGGTTGGGCGAACGTTTACGGCGTAGTTTTTTAGAAGCTATCTTGACCTTTTGCTGACCAGTTTTAACAAAATCTGGCTTGGAGATTTGTTCTCCCGTCGAAAGCGTTATGGCATTATTACATCCCAAATCGATACCAACCGCTCCTTTACCCGTCTCCCGAACCGGAGCGCAGTTAACGGTTAGACTTGCATACCACTCAATAAGTCAAATAAGAGTATAATGCTTAACAGATAAGCATTTCACGTCGAGTCTGACCCGATGAGAGAGACAACTCCTACGACCATGCCCCCTTGTTTTGAAAAATGGTGTAAGCGTTTTGATGATTGCTTCAAAACCAAAGCCCAAAAAAATGGGTTTAGACATGATTTAGGAGGATTATTAGGAGAAAGTGAGAGAAAAAACTTGACTCAAATCTCAGAGAATGCCATTGGAGTCGTTTATAATCGATTACATCATTTTCTGACGGATGCTCCTTGGTCAGCCACTCAAGTTAATGAACAACGTTTGGCAGTGATGAACAAAAGTTCTCAAACAAAAATCAGTCGAGGATTTCCCTTAATTTTAGATGACTCAGGACATAGAAAAAGTGGCAATTTTACCGACGGTGTGGGAAGACAATATATCGGAGAAATTGGGAAAACCGATAATGGGATAGTGGTGGTAACAACTCATCTATATGATGGGAAAAAAAGTTTACCTTTAGACATTGAATTATATCAGCATTCCAGTTCTTTACCAGAGGGGAAAAAAGATGAAAACTTTAAAAAGAAACCTGAATTAGGAATTGAGTTAATTGAACGCAGTTTAGCTAGAGGCGAGCGACCAGGAATGGTCTTAATTGATGCTGGCTACGGAAACAATACTACCTTTCTTAAAGCTTTAGAAGAAAAGAAACTAAAATATCTAGGTGGACTCGCTAAAAATCGAAAAGTTATGATTAAAGACTTTTCAGGAATTGAAAGCGAAAGTCGGTTAGATGAATAGGCGAAAAGCTTGTCTTCAAAGGACTTTGAGAAAGTCGTTATCAACTTAGATAAACCGAAAACTGTTTTCGTTACTACTTTTACTGCCCAAATATCTCACTTAGAAGGAATCAGAACTTTTGCTATCGTAATGAATGCAGATTCTTGGGAAAAAGCGACAGATGTTGATTATTTGCTCACTAATGTCGAATCATCTAGAGTGACAGCAAAATGGATAGTAGAAACCTACTCTCAAAGAAATTGGATAGAAGTATTCTATCGGGAAGCTAAGGGATGGTTAGGTTTAAAAGAATATCAAGTTCGAGATAAAAAGAGTCTACTCAAGCATTTTGTCTGAGTGTTTTGCGCCTACACTTTTATCCTTTGGCACAAGTTAACTGGGGGGTTACAAAGGAGATGGGCTAATAAACCTTTGAACACCTTTATTGAAGCTTTAGAGGCATTTCGTACAGCCATGTCTTTTCGTTTCTTTGATTGGTTAACTCAGAACAGGGATGTCTTTACTGCTTATAAAGCTAGTTTAGGCTCTATATTTGGGCTTGATTTTTGTTTAAGTCCCATTAAGCAACTTATCCGACACACCTATCCTCAACGAGCGAGAAAAATGCGATCGAAGCATCCTCGTACCTTCAGGTCGAAAAGTAGTAAGCTGTTCCACATCTAGATTTCCTATTAATGAGTGAAGAAAGACTTCTTAAAACTCTCTCCCCGTCCCCCAGTCTCCCCGTCCAAGCGTCCAACTTTTATGGCAGCCTAAATGTTTAACAGCTTAACAGCCATCAACCCAACCAAATCGCACCACCTAAAAGCAGAAGAATAAGAATTAAAGCCACCCAAATAAATTTATTATCTTTTGTGTTGACTTGAGTAAGATCGATTGGTTCAATGACAGTTGACACATCTTTTTTAACTGTACCGCTACCGCGAAGGTACTGACCTTCACTCTCAGAAGCTTTACTTAGGTCGGGAATTTCAGTCATCCACTCGCGCGGTCTTTGCAATTGAGGCGCTTCGATAATATATAACAAGCGTTTACTTTGTTTGCGGATTTCCAAGTGAGGGTGTTGAGTCAGTTTTTTACATAAAGAAATCGCTTCTTGTTGCTGATTAGCTGCTTGATATGCCGTCACTAACCACATTTGTACTTCTCCACCCAGACGCGAGTTAGGTGCGACTAGTTGGCTAGCTTTTTCCAAGTGTTGTACGCCTAGACGATATTGACCTCTTTCAAAGGCATACTTTCCTTGTTGATACTCGCTTTGAAATTGTTCTTGTTTATCTGAAATCACGTTCTAACCAAAACAATTGACTTTATTTTTCTGGAAAGCGAATAATATCATCGTCGCCTAAATATTCTCCATTTTGGACTTCTATCATCACTAGTGGAATAACGCCAGGATTCTCAACACGATGAGGAGTATTCATCGGAACGTAAGTTGATTCTTTTTGTTTGAGTAATTTTTCCTCATGATTACAGATAACTCTTGCGGTTCCAGAAACAACAATCCAATGTTCGCTGCGATGATAGTGCATTTGAGTGCTGATGTGATGTCCTGGTTTAACGACAATGCGGTTAATACGATAGCGAGAGCCTTCTTCGAGCATCGTCACTGTTCCCCAAGGTGGGTTTCTAGTAATTTCTTCTTCTTCAAATGAGAAAGTTTGTTGAGCGTCGGTATTTTGATTATGATTCGACTCGTTACTCATTAGCTTAACCTTTGAGAATTAACTCTAACAGCGTTCGGTAATTTAGGAGGAAAGTAGTTCGGGAGTAAATTTACTTCCGACTTTCATTAATTGGTCACTAATTAAGATCGCCCGTTAATTGCTATCAACTTTAGTCTACAATTGCTCGACTTTGTAAGTGTAAAAATTTTGAAAGGCTCCGATAGTCTCAAAATGATAACTCGGTACGGGAGACGGAAGCGACAGATGGGTTTGATAAATGCTAAATAATAAATAGTTTTGTCGCGTCGTCTGTTGCGAGATTACTTCTCTAAGCTGCGGTCGTCCTGTATCGACTAGTGTTTTACAATACCCCTGTACAAAACCGCCCAATTTATCCGATAATTGCGTACAACCTTCTGTTTTTAAGTATTGAGCTAGCTGCTCGCTTGCATATTGTTCGTAATCTTGACCGCTTGGATTAGTTGCAATCATTAATCCACCCAATCCAATTAAAGTCACTCCTCCAACCAAAATTAATCCCTGACCAACTTTCATGAATTTGTTCGTTGCCGATCGCTATCGATCTACAGGGTAGCTTAGTTTGAGAAGATTGACGCACAAACCTCATATAAACGTAATTGTGCCCTTGCGCAGCGACAGAGCCGTTCGCGCTCCGCGATCGCCCGCAAGTTGACAATCTAAATCATGCTGGTCAATAATTAGATTACGTTGGCATAACTATTGCCTAATTTAAGTTTTTTCTACGAGTTAACTCGTCAAATCTTTTGGCTCTTGATTTTTCTTACAAAATATGTTATAGCAATAAATAAGAGCTATATAAATGTATGTTACCGAACAGCGATTTCGGAAAAGCTTTAGATTATATTAAGGAAATCGACAAACAAGATTTCTCTAGTTTGATGCCTAGACCTGGCTGGAAAAAAATACCAGATTTATAGGTAAGGGGCAGATTCATTATTGTCTTTTAGAATCGCTCCACATCTAGAAAATTCGAGCGAGTAACAGGCAAAGTTTTCGGGATAGATAAGGTTGCTTCTAGGGCAAACATTAGAGCAATTTTGATTAAATCTTTTTACGTTGGGGCAAATAGATTGAACTGTCCTCGGAAATGCCATTGAAATTTAAATAGAAAAAGAGCAATGGAAAGCCTGGAGAGCAGTCATTCCAGAAAACATTAACAACTTTTTATGAGTACCAAGCAAGTCCTGAGTCAATATAAGAAAGGCGAACGTAATTTCCAAGGCATAAAAATTTTCCAAGCTGATTTTCAATCTGTCCATCTAAATCGCACCAATTTTAAACAGGCAGAGTTACAACAAGGTAAATTTCAAGGCGGACAATTTATAAACTCAAACTTTAGCGGTGCGGATTTACAGCAAGCTAATTTATATCAAGCTAGACTAATTGATACGAATCTGTCTCAAACTAATCTAACCGAGGCAGTGTTAATCAAAGCAGATTTAAGTGGAGCGATATTGAGCGGTACAATTCTAAAAAGGGCGAATCTGAGTAAAGCTTGTTTGATTGGTAGCAGTTTGATTCAAGCGCAACTATTTAGGGCTAAACTCAAGCTAGCTAATCTGACTGGTGCTACCCTGACGAGCGCAATGCTTAGAGGAGCAGATCTCAGCGAGGCAATCCTAACCCGTGCCATTCTTACTGAAGCTAATCTCAGCGAAGCTAAATTAAAAAAGGTTAAGTTAATTCGCGCCTATCTACATCGAGCAAATCTCAAAGGAGCTAATTTACAAAAAGCAAATTTAAGTTTTGCTGATTTGCGATCGGCAGATTTGCGAGGAGCCAACTTACAAGGTGCTAATTTAGAAGGGGTTAATTTAACTTCTGCTGATTTGAGAGGTGCTAATTTAAGTCAAGTTAACCTACAAGGAGCCGATTTAAGCGGCGCTAATCTCCAAGAAGTCAATTTAACTCGTGCAAATCTAACCGGAGCAAATTTGCTTAATGCTAACTTAGGCGATGCTAATTTGTTAAAGGCTAATTTATCTGGGGCGGGTTTGTTATTGACTTGTTTAACGGGAGCAAATTTAAGTAAAGCTAATTTGCAGCAGGCAAATTTAATTGGCGCTCAGTTAACCGAAACCAATTTAATTGCGGCCTCACTAGGAGAAACAATCATGCCAAATGGCAGCCGGAAGACTCAATAAAAAGGAATGGCGCTCGGTCATTGGCGATCGCAATAATATCTATCGATAGATACACTAATCTTCGTTTCCAATGCAGAAAAAAGTTTGTTTGGTATTAGAGAAATACAAGGAAAAAGTTAGTGAGGTCGTCAGCTTTAATTTACCCTACGAACCCGTTTGAGGCTCTTGGTTTTTTTCAGGGGCGCGATCGATAATGTAATTGGAGGCTTCGATATCTTCAGCAAGCGGTTCTATTCTTTGCTGACGAACTAAAGTTTGATGGATAAAGGCAGCAACCTCTCCACGGGTGGCAGCGCGATCGGGATTAAAATATTGAGGATTAGGATGATTGACTACAATATTTGCCTTGGTTGCTTGTTCGACAGCATTGACAGCTTCTTGTGGAATCTTATCAGCATCCGCATAGTAGTTGCTCAGAGCAAACGAGGCAGGAGTTTGAGCAGATGCTCTTTCGGTTTTGTCTGCGGTTCCCGAAGTCTCTTTAGGAGTAGCTGCTCGCTCTGCTTTGGGAGCCGCTATAACTGGCGGAATTAAAGCCGTAAATCCTAAAGGGATGAAAAAACGAGGCTGATTTATTGGACGGGTAGTTGCTTGAGCGGGCTTAGTTGAATCTTTGGTGGATGCAGTGGGAGAATCAGTAGGTAGATTGAGTACGCGCATCAAAGAGGCTAATACCTCAACCCTAGAAACAGTTTGATTGGGACGAAACAATCCACCGGGATAGCCGGACATAAATCCCATTTCGTAGGCTTCTTTGATGGCATTTGATGCCCAGTAGCCTTCGGGAATATCTTTATAAACGCTGCCACTAGCTATCTGCCGCTCTTGACTCTCGTTAAAAGCTTGACGAACGATTGCAGCAAATTCATCGCGATTCACTGGGCGATCTGGTTTAAATGTGCCATCAGGATATCCGGCGAAAATATCTTTCTCGGCAAGTGCTTCGATAAATGGATTCGCCCAGTGATTTTGAGTGTCAGGAAAAGTTTCTGCCCAGGCAGCAGTTGCTACTGATCCTACAGCCGCCACTGTTAAAAGTCCTAGATGTAGTAATCCTAGACCGACAGATGAATAACAAAAGAATTTAGACATCTTCAGTACCTTATAAGAATTTTTTGTTACCTCAGCTTAACTCTGGTGTTTTTTTTATAGCTCTCTCTAAAGTAAGGTTGAAACTATTGCATTATTCTTAATTTTTTTTGCGCCATAAAACTTCTCAGAGCGCTATTGCTATCTTTTAAAAAATGTAAATCACCAAGATTCTGGGAACTAAGTATCAGTGAAATTGCGTAGACAATTACCATTATTCTAATTTTTTCAACAAAAATACGGATAGCTATTGAGATTGTATAGTTGCTATGCTATACCTATGAATCTTGAGAAATTTTAGTGGAGTAAACATAAAAAGAATGAACAAACTGGGAACCCATCTGATTCTCGAAGCTTGGCAGGCACCAGCAGACCTTCTAAACGATGCCGAACGGATTCGTCAGGCACTTATGGACGGAATTGCTGCCGGAGAAGCAACGTTGATCGATATGTGCGTTCACCAATTTAGTCCCCATGGTGTCACGGCAACTGCAACCTTAGCAGAATCTCATATTGCTATTCATACTTGGCCAGAACATGGCTACTTCGCAGCAGATTTCTTTTCTGCGGTCGGGGTAAACCGATAGAAGCAATGAAGATTTTGCAAAAAGCGCTTCAAGCTAAGCAAATTAAATTTCAAGAAATCGAACGAGGGTTTCCAAGTACGCCTAGTACCACGCAACACCTTCCAGAACTAGTCTTTCAAGGTGTTGCTTAAGTGAGATAGTCAAATTGGAGTTATCTCTGCTTGCGTTTAACTAAACTAAACAATAACCCGCCTTTATTCGCTATTGCGATCGCGTCTACGCGAGTAAGGCGGGTTAGCTTTATTGACAATCGTAACTTATTCTTAGCTCGAATTTGACGGGGGAAATTGACGATCGCGTACTTCCATAGCATATTCTCGCACGGCTTTCGTAATAACTTCCTGTAAATTTACATAAGCTTTAGCAAAAGGCGGTTTTTTGGATGAAAGTCCCAAAAGATCGGCACTTACGAGAACTTGTCCGTCGCAATCAGGCCCCGCACCAATACCAATGGTAGGAATAGGAATTTTGGCGGTAATCTGTGCAGCTAGGTTAGCAGGAATATGTTCTAAAACAATAGCAAAAGCACCTGCTTGAGAAAGCGCGATCGCTTCTGCTAAAATTCTCTCGGCATCTGTTTCGCTTTTTCCTTGTTGTCTGTAACCCAAACGATGCACCGACTGAGGCGTTAGTCCGACGTGTCCCATGACGGGAATGCCAATAGTGGTTAGCTGTGCGACGGTTTCTACAATTGCTGGATGTCCGCCTTCTAATTTTACGGCTCCTACGCCTGTTTCTTTGAGGACTCGACCTGCCGAGTGGATTGCTTGGCTGGTGCTTTCTTGATAGCTTAAGAATGGCAAATCGCACACCACAAGCGATCGCTTGACCCCTCGACGCACGGCAGCCGCATGGTGTAACATTTCATCTAACGTGACGGGTAAAGTCGTTGAATGTCCGAGAGCGACCATCGCCAAGGAATCGCCGACGAGAATGATATCTACGCCTGCCTCGTCCAATAAACGAGCGATTCCATAGTCCCATGCAGTTAAGGTAACTATAGCACGCCCCTCTTGTTTCCATTGAATGAGTTGCCCGGTTGTGAGTACCATTTTTATCCAGTTCTCAAGTGCTGAACTTTATCGAGTTGCTTCGAGAATGCGAGAGAAATAAAAGCGCGTGCTGGTCATTCCGGTGCGTTGAATAGAATAACCATTGTTTTTCAAAATTTCGATGACATCGGTTTCTTTATGTTGATAGGCACGAGTTGTTTTGCTAGGGCCAGGAAAAAATTCACCTATCTTCTTTAGTATAGAAAGCCAAAAAGTTTTGGGGCAAAACTAATAATGAGACGAGATTTCGCTAGTGAGGAGAGATGAGCGATCATTTTGGCGGCTTCTTCGGCAGGATAATGGATCAAAACGTCCAAACAGATAACCGTATGATATTTTCCGCTTAATTGCTCTAAATCTTGTACGGAAAAAACGGGATTGTTAGTATTATTTAATACTTCTTGCGATCGCATTTGAGCTTCTGCAACCATTTTTTCGGAAATATCGCTGGCAAACACCTTAGCACCTGCTTGAGCGAGAGGAATGCTCAAACTTCCTACCCCACAACCCGCATCGCAGATGGTTAAATCTTGAAGATTGCCATCGCTTTCTAACCACTCTAACACTGTATCGATAGTCTGTTGGTGTCCGATGCGAATATCTTGTTGAACTTTGTTGACTTCGCCATCTCCATAAATTCTACGCCAGCGATCGAATCCAGTCGCATTGAAATAGTCTTTGACAATTGTCTTATCGTCTGTCGTTGTCATAATATTTGTTTTTGTTAAAAAATTTGGGTCGGTTAAATACTTTATCAGGTCTTGACTTCGTTCGATCGCACAAAACGCAAACCCCGTTAAGACGATTTACTCTCAATAGATAATTTGCGATCGCAAAAAGTTTTCTTAATCAATCTCAAATTTCATCATAACCGCGCGATCGCGTTGATATTCTTGTGCAATTTTAGAGATTTGCGAGACAATTAATTGATTAACAATTAGATTTCGATTTTCATGATGAGCATGCGACCTATAGCAGTCGATTTATTTGCTGGTGCTGGGGGGATGACGCTGGGGTTTGAACAAGCGGGATTTGATGTTCTGGCTGCTGTAGAAATCGATCCCATTCATTGTGCTATTCATGAATATAATTTTCCCTTTTGGAAGGTTTTATGTCGAAGTGTTACCGATATAACTGGAGAAGAAATTAGACGTTTATCTGCGATTGGCGATCGCGATATTGATGTTGTTTTTGGTGGTCCTCCCTGTCAGGGATTTTCTCTGATTGGAAAACGTTATTTAGACGATTCTCGCAACACTCTTGTTTTTCATTTTCTCCGTTTGATACTAGAATTGAAACCTAAGTTTTTTGTTATGGAAAATGTCAAAGGAATGACGATTGGCAAGCATCGTCAATTCATTCAGGAAATTATTGATGAGTTTTGGAAAAACGATTATCAAGTAGAAGAAAATTATCAAGTCTTAAATGCTGCTTGTTATGGAGTGCCTCAAAATCGAGAAAGATTATTTTTAATGGGATGTAGAAAAGATTTCAATCTACCTAACTATCCTCAACCTATTACCAAACCAAAATCTAAACAATCAGAAAATAGTGAATTATCTAATCTTCCTAATTCTCCAACAGTTAGAGAGCGATCGCGGATTTACCAGAAGTTAATTATTATTCAGAACTCAAACAAAAAGACTGGGTAATAGCAGATTATGGGAAGCCTAGCGATTATGCTAGTAAATTGAGATGTTTGTCATCTATAGAAGATGATTATTCTTACCTGCGAAAATACGATTTAAGATTATTAACATCAAGTTCGCGAACAAAACATACGCCCGAAACAATTAGAAGATTTGCTCAAACACCTCAAGGAAAAACAGAATCAATTAGTCGATTTTATAAACTATCATTCGATGGTTTATGTAATACACTTAGAGCAGGAACAGCTAGCAATCGTGGGGCTTTTACTTCTCCTAGACCAATTCATCCATTGACACCAAGATGTATTACTGTGCGCGAAGCGGCGCGTTTACATTCATACCCCGATTGGTTTAGGTTTCATGCTACCAAATGGCATGGTTTTCGACAAATAGGCAATTCTGTTCCACCTTTGTTAGCTAAAGTAATAGCAGCAGAAATTATTAAATGTCTGAATGTAGATTCGTCTAAACCTGAAGAATTGATTGTTTTAAATAATGAAAAACTTTTGACAACTCAAATGTCAAAAGCTGCTCAATATTATGAAGTAGATTCCCATATTATTGAACCCCGAAAAAGAATTATCCAAAAAAATAGAGTTTTTGCAAAAAATAAATAAAATTAAGTTGTTTTACTAGCTTAAGAATGCGCTTGTTTTTGAAGTTTGAGAGGAATATAAGGTTTGAGTAAAGTTCCCCCTTCATAATCTAGAGTGTTGCGATCGACTATTTGAAACCGAACTCTGACTTTTCTTTGCTTATTAGCGATGCTTGCGCCATTTAAATAAAGTATCCCGTTGTCTAATTCCCATTGTCCTTGCCAAGTCTCATCTTGAATTGTTTCTTCCCCGCGATAGACTCTATGCCGTGCTAAATAGGTTCCATTAGAGCGAAATTCATATCCATAAAACATCGAAAAATTTTTCTCTTCGCGATAGCCTCGCCATAACCCAACAACTATATTAGGATCTTGAAAAAATTCAAAATATGAGAAATTATTCTGAATATTATTGGAAGAATTATTAGTTTGGCTGTAAATGGGTGTTAATAAGCTTAAAAAGATTAAGATATTTAGCCAGAATAATTTATTCATCAAGTAAAGTAGGCGATTTGATTTAAAAGTATAATTTTCATTCATAGCTTATCGTAGGTATTGTACGACCTTCGGAAAATTTAACGGTTTGGGCGCGCGCTATGCACTTCTAAAAGATAACGAAAACGTGATGCAAACCCATGAAAAACAGTAAGAATTCTCGCCAGAAACTTCTACTCGATAGATAACATACAAACGAATTGCGATCCCCGACCGTTAAGATAGGGATTGGTGGTAAGCATTCAGATGAGATAATGCCCAAAAAATGGATAAATCCAACTCCTCTACTCGTCAGTTCGGGAATTTTTTGCTAGCATTGCTAGGCTCGATCGCGTTGAATCCCAAAGCAGTCAATTGGATAGGACAAAATACCCCTTTTAAGGTTGGCTCAAATCAAACGCCACAGGAAGAAGATCTCGATCGACCCTCGGTTGTTCTTTCTCTTTCCACTCTTATGCCAGAGCAAAGAGAAGCACAACTCGAATCAATTGCCTCAAGCGATACACCTTCCCTAGAAAGAAGCCGCGCTCGTTATTTTTTAGCCTCGGATTTGATTAAAAAATACGAAGGAGGACCGGCACTGATTCAATTAAAAGGATTAGAGGAGGAATATCCGCTTATGGCTCCCTATATCCTGCTCAAACGAGGTCGTGCTTATGAATTAACCAATGAAACTATTCAAGCGCAAGAAACTTGGCAACTATTACTAAAAAATTATCCCGATTCTCCCGTCGTCGCCGAAGCATTGTATCAATTAGGAGAATCAAACCCCGAATATTGGGAGCGGGCGATCGCAGAATTTCCCCAACATCCACGCACTCACGAAATCGTGCGCGCGCGCCTCAAGAAAAACCCCAAACAACCCAAATTAATGTTGTTTCTCGTCAAATACGAACCCGATGGCGAAGGAATAAAAGCAATTCGCGATCGCTTAGTTAAAGATTACAGCAAGCAGTTAACGCCGGAAGATTGGAGCGTTATTGCCCAAGGTTATTGGAATGGGGCAGACTATAAAAAAGCGGCTCAAACCTATGCTAAAGCCTCCTCAACGCCCGAAAATGCTTATCGACTAGCGCGATCGCTACAAGTAACCGACAAAAAGCAAGAGGCAAAAACTGCCTATTTACGACTCGTCCAAAAATTTCCCGATGCTGAAGAAACTGGATTGGGACTGCGGCGTTTAGCCAGCTTGTCGCCAACTCCAGAAGCCGTTAAATATGTCGATCGCGTTGTCAATAACTTTCCCGACCAAGCGCCAGAAGCCTTACTAGAAAAGGCAGAAATGTTCGATGCGATCGGGTCTAAAAAAACTGCGGCGCAAACCCGACAAAAGCTATTAGATGAGTATGCAAAATCCGACGCGGCAGCTGACTATCGCTGGCAAGTTGCCCAAAAGTATGCCGATGCTGGAGATTACATAAGAGCATGGCAATGGGCGCAACCAATCGCAACGAATAATCCCGATAGCAATGTCGCTCCCAAAGCAGCTTTTTGGATTGGTAAATGGGCGCAACGGTTGGGTCGTCCCCAGGATGCCAAAACCACCTTTGAATACATCCTCGCACGACATACCCAATCCTATTATGCTTGGCGTTCTGCCGTTCTGCTCGGTTGGGAAGTGGGCGATTTTACTACCGTGCGTCAGTTGCAACCAACGCTTGTCAAACCCGAACGCCTACCCACCCCATCAGCCGGCTCGGAAACCTTCCAGGAACTTTATCGCCTGGGTTTGAACGAAGACGCTTGGACGCTATTTCAAGCCGAAGTTGGCGACAGAGAACTAACCGTCCCCGAACAGTTTGCGAAAGGATTGCTCCAACTCTCTCTCGGTCAAAATATTCAGGGAATTAATAGCATTTGGCTGCTCAAAGATCGCGTCGATCCTGGCGATCGCGAACAATGGCAGGCTTTACGAGAAACTTCTCAATATTGGCACGCGCTGTTTCCGTTTCCCTATTTTGATACGATTCTCTCTTGGTCGCAACAACGCCAACTCAATCCAGTTTTGGTGACTTCTCTAATTCGTCAAGAATCGCGTTTTGAGCGCGAAATTCACTCTCCGGCTGGCGCTGTAGGGTTGATGCAGGTGATGCCTGCTACGGGAGAATGGATTGCCGAGCAAATTGACTTAAAAGATTACTCGCTGACCGATCCACAAGACAATATTAAATTGGGGACTTGGTATCTTGACTACACTCACCGCGAGTACGATAACAATTCTCTGTTTGCAGTAGCGAGTTACAATGCCGGCCCTGGAAATGTCTCCAATTGGAGACAAAGATTTCGCACTAGAGATCCCGATGTTTTTGTCGAAAAAATTCCTTTTAATGAAACCAAAGGCTATATAGAGTCGGTTTTTGGTAATTATTGGAATTATTTGCGAATCTACGACCCCAAAATCGCCGATTTGTTAGCCCAGCATAAAAGCAAACAAGAAGCGACTAGTCAGCTTAATTTCTGAGACGGCGATCTAAAAATAGCTTGGTGAGTTCGTCAAACAGAATAATTTCCGATTTTATCGCTGATGTTTTGGCGATCGCGACTCGTTGCTTTTATCTGTCGGTGAGTCATGCGGGATACTCGTCTTGCTTGTGCAACAATCCTACTTTGTCGAGTAATCATTCTGCTTCGGCGCTCGCTTTTTTGTCAAAGGTTTTACAATGCGCCCTCTTCATTACAAAAGTTTTTTTACTTTGATGCGATCGCGCGCGCACAACCTAACTCAGGCTCGACCATAAAACCTTGTCCCTTCCTTGCTGGAGTCAGGCTCGCCCGACTATCCTGATATAAGGAGTAAATTGGGAGTTAGCATGAGCGATCGTTCCGAACGTTTAATCAAAATAGCTGTAGTTGGCGACATACACGATCGCTGGGAAGAAGAAGATAATCTTGCCTTACAACATCTAGGAGTCGATTTAGCTTTATTTGTCGGAGATTTTGGCAATGAATCCGTAGAAGTGGTTCGCCGCATTGCTGCCCTTGAGATTCCTAAAGCTGCCATCATGGGCAATCACGATGCTTGGTATAGCGCCTCAGCCTGGGGACGCAAACAATGTCCTTACAATCGCGAACAAGAGGATCGGGTGCAACAACAAATCGATCTACTCGGCGAGGCACACGTTGGCTACAGTAAATTAGATTTTCCCCAGTTGCGACTATCGGTTGTAGGCAGTCGTCCTTTTAGTTGGGGCGGCGATGAATGGAAAAATCGAACCTTTTTACGCGATCGCTACGGCGTAAATAACTTTGAAGAATCTACGGCTAAAATTGTTGCGGCAGCGACTCAAACAGCTTTCGATACCGTCATTTTCCTCGCGCACAACGCCCCTGTTGGCTTGGGAGAAGCCCCAGAAGATATCTGTGGTCGCGATTGGGAACCGTTGGGAGGCGACCACGGCGATCCAGATTTTGCCGATGCGATCGCACGAGTATTAGCCTCTGGTAAAACGATTCCTCTCGTTACTTTCGGTCATATGCACCATCAACTCCGTCATACGCGATCGCAATTGCGGACGGCAGTGACTACTACCCCACAAGGAATCGTTTATTTAAATGCAGCTAGCGTTCCTCGTATTATCGAACGGACTGAAGATAAAGAACGCTTGCGAAATTTTTCAGTGGTTTCTTTGCGAAATGGCGCTGTCGAACAAATCTCTTTAATTTGGGTAGGCAAAGACTTTTCCGTGGTTAGCGATCGCTTGCTTTACCATCGCGATCGCCCCGTTCTTAAAAGTGCTTAGAATCAATGGCACAAGCTTTGTTAAAATAGAATTCGTGCTACTAGGAGAGGTGGCAGAGTGGTCGATCGCGCTCGACTTGAAATCGAGTGAACCGAAAGGTTCCGTGGGTTCAAATCCCACCCTCTCCGTTGCTTTCAAAAAATTTGTTCCCGTGGTGTCGCGCTTCAAGATAATTAAACTTTAAACGCGATCGCGTCCTGTCACAAATTGGCGAAACTTTAATAAATTTAACGTTTGTCCTAAATTTAACGGTAATAAGGAGATTCCTTCTAAACGAGACTGTACCCATCCATCTCCCCAACACCATTCATGATAGCCATCAATTCCTTGACTTAAGAGCAAGCACAAACAGTTTTCACTAGCTACTTTTACCTCGTGATGAACGGGAATAAACCCCATCCAGGTAGTAAACACTAATCCTTCATGTAACTTTTCTGGCAATCCAGAAGAAAAACTTACTGGAAAAAGCCATTGACGCAGTTTACTAGTTTTGAGCAAACTTTCTCGAATAACATTTTCATCGGCTTTTAATTCGATGCGCAGATGACTTTGTTGAAAATTTCCAAGCATATTGGGCAGACTGGGGGTACTTCTTGTATTCTAATGAATTACGTTAGGAGTCAAGGAGAAATAAAGACCCCAATCCCATTATGAACTCTTGCGGCTGTGACGGGAGAGCGATCGATCAGTTGTCCTCCTAGCGATAGAGATGTCGAACTTCCGCCGTCGAGATTAAGTGCATCGACTGCGCCTATCTTTTGCAGAATTTGAGCCAATTCTCCCAGGGTTGCACCTCGTCCGCCAACGCGGTTGTGAATGGCCATTATAATTATTGTGCCGCGATTAGTCGTTGCGATCGCGCTTCGCGATGCCATTTGTTGCCCAAAGGCTTTGCTAAACTGTTCTGAAGCTGCATTAAGCACGACGCGACCGTTTTGTAATAAAAGCGGCCCCGCTCCTACAACGTGCGGATAATTGGCAAACTCGGCTGGCATAGTTGCATTTTCAATACTTACTTCAGTACCATTGGTTAATGCTGAGGCAGGTGCGCCATTTTTGCGAATGGTTAATAAGTAACCGTCGGCGGGAATGGCAAATGAATCTTTTCCAGCGAGGCCCGCTTTTAGTTGTTGGGTAACGCGGTTGTTTTGAACGAAAATAATCGTTTCGTTATCCGTTAGCGTTTTGTAATTCATTCCCCACTCAGGCGTATAACGAGCCATTCCAGCTTGAATGTAACCGCTATTAAGTAAAGAAATCGGCAATCGATTTCCTGTAGATGTCGTCGCAACTTCTCGCAGTACCAGACGACCCATTTTGACCTGTCCTTTATCGTTCCACGCGATCGCACCTCGGTTTAAGATAGGACTTGATAGCCAACGATTATCTTGACGGATTGCTCCCAATGGTAGCCTGTTATTACGGTTGAAGAATCCGCCGTTAATCGCCGCTGTTGCTTGCTGAGAGCGAGCAGTTGTTACGATTGGTGCAGTTCCTTCTAGAACATTAGGATTGCTAATAATCGGTTTTATGGCGATTCCAGGAGTTTTTGGGTCAATCTCTAACAAATTAACGGGAAAAGACCCGCGATTAAGGCTGACAAACTCTTGTCGCCATTTGATTCCAGATGTCCAAGCAATCTCTCGCGGTTTCATCGCATCGGCGCGAACATCGACAACTAAACGGTTAGGATTCGATAGGCTCGACACTTGTAAGCCATGAGCAGTCGGTAAATCGAGTAACAATTTAGTAATTCTGCCATCGCTTTGCATCGAGAAAATACGAGTATTGGGGTTGAGTTTGGGTGCAGGAGAACCGCTACCTAAATCGTCCTCGTCGGTTGTTGGAATCGCGTCGGTCGCTGTTTGTGAAGGTTGAAACTGTGTTAATAATTGAGGAGTCGCTACTCCTTCCATTATCACGGCTCCTTGTTTTGGTGCTTGAGAGACTTGCCAAAAAATCGGACGGTCTAAATCGATAACCAGTCGCTTTCCCCAAGTTTGATTTCCCACTCGAACATTGAGAATCTGTGGTTGGGGAAGGTCGATATTAAGAACGTTACCGACAACCTGCATTCTTGCACCCGCTTGCTCCATTAAATCGGTAACATCGATATAGCGGTAAGGTGCAATGAATTTTGCCGTCAGAGAAATGGGTTGTTCTGAATCAGCAGAAAACCAAAGAACGGGCTGAACGTCAGGTTTATTGGTGTCGAGGAGTTCTATTCCCAAGGTTTGCATAGCTCCCGTGTCGGCTATTCCAGTGCGGGCAGAGTCTCCCTGGTTCCATTGCGTCCAAGCTACGGGAAACCTGCGTCCGTTGAGAGAGATTTCCTGACCTTGTTGGGCAGTAGGAAAGGACGATTGAGCGACTTGTAGATTCTCAATCGTTGGATATTCTGCCTCAGCAGATAAATTACTCGTTATCAAATAGGCAGTTAGCGTTATTGCTAAAGAGCAAGAAAAAAAGCTCCAGGATTGCCGAGTAGGGTTAGCCAAAGATATCCCCTCAATTTGCTCTTTTATAGATGAGACTTCGATCTTAATATCGATTTTGCTTTAAGCGCGATCGTGTTTAGACAAAATTAACACATCAAGAATTAATGACTTTCGTTCGCTTCCGCTCCCTAGTTTTTGCTACATAATGTTAAGTTAAATAAAAGCTTGCCTTGACTAGTCTCAAAAAGGTTTTGCGATCGCGTAGCGTAAGCTCTGACCAGTCGGCTTCGCCGCAATCTAAAAGGCGATTATCCAAGCCTGCTTGATGATAGTATGATTAAACCTAATTCGCGCTAACTACCACAAACTCTGACAGACAATTGTTAAAGCTCAACATTTCTTATAATATTGCTAATCGGAGATAATTTAACGAAAGCTAAATTTGCCGCTAGGGTTGCAAGATTGTTAAAAGCTATTCCCTGCGGTTTCTTTGACTGAGGAAAATATCAATTACTTCAGACCAATTTTCAGCAGCAATGCAGCCAGTGCATTTTAATAGAAAAAATGAGACCCATGGGTCTTAATTTTTATCTCCATCAAAATCTTATTTCATCTTTATTATTTGTCGGCGCAAAAATTTAGTTTACAAATTTTATTCGGTACTTTAACCAGTATGGATCGTGGAAAGATAATGAATACAGAAAATGGCACTCAATCGATTAACCAAGCTCAAGAAATCCCTTATATCGGCCCGCGATGGCTTGTGGAAGAAAGAGATGCTTGCGGGGTAGGCTTTATTGCCAACGTGAAAGGTCAAGGTTCTCATAAGCTGATAGAACAGGCGCTATTGGCATTAGGCTGTATGGAACATCGCGGGGCCTGTAGCGCAGATAACGATTCGGGCGACGGTTCGGGAGTGATGACCGCACTGCCGCTACAATTGTTGGGAGAATGGTTTGCCCAAAATGATATTGCTATGCCTCCTGCGGGTCAGTTGGGAGTAGGAATGGTTTTCTTGCCTCAAGACCTTAGCAAACGTGCAGACGCAAAAACTCATGTAGAAGAAACGGTTAAAGCCGAGAATTTGACCGTACTGGGATGGCGAGAAGTTCCCGTCAAACAGGAAGTGCTAGGGGTGCAAGCACGGGAAAATTTGCCTTATATCGAGCAAATTTTAGTAACATCTTCCGATAATTTAGCTGGAGATGAGTTAGATAAAGTATTGTATGTAGCGCGATCGCAAGTTGGCAAACAATTAGCCGATGATTTCTATATCTGTTCGTTCTCTTGCCGTACCATTGTTTATAAAGGGATGGTAAGAGCGGTAGTTTTGGGCGAATTCTATCTCGATCTAAAATCCCCTAAATATCAAAGTCAGTTTGCTATCTATCACCGCCGCTTCAGTACCAATACTATGCCCAAGTGGCCACTCGCTCAACCGATGAGGTTGTTGGGACACAATGGAGAAATTAACACGCTGCTGGGTAACATTAACTGGATGGCAGCGCGAGAAAAAAGCTTAGAAGTGCCGGGATGGAGTAAGGAAAAACTAGAAGCACTTACGCCCATTGTTAACCAAAATAATAGCGACTCCTACAACTTAGATAGTTCGATGGAATTGCTGGTGCGTACCGGACGCAACCCCCTAGAAGCAGCAATGATTCTAGTGCCAGAAGCTTATCAAAATCAGCCAGATCTGAAAGATTATCCAGAAATTACCGGATTTTACAAATACTATAGCGGAATGCAAGAGCCTTGGGACGGGCCGGCCTTACTCGTTTTTAGCGATGGGAAAATTGTTGGCGCTTGTTTGGATCGCAACGGTTTGCGTCCCGCGCGTTACAGTATTACTAAAGATGGCTATGTCGTAGTTGCTTCCGAAGCTGGCGTAGTAGAGCTTCCCGAAGCAGAAATCGTTGAAAAGGGAAGATTGGGTCCTGGACAAGCGATCGCAGTTAACCTAGAATCCCAAGAAATCCTCAAAAATTGGGAAATTAAACAGCGCATCGCCAAACAACATCCTTATGGCGAATGGGTAAATTCTCATCGTACAAGAATTGTACCGCAAACCTTCTCCGAACAACTTCAAATCGAAGACAAAGCAACCTTACTACGCTATCAAACCGCTTTCGGTTATACGGCAGAAGATGTCGAAATGATAATCGAACCGATGGCAAGTCAGGGGAAAGAACCCACTTTCTGTATGGGTGACGATATTCCCTTAGCCGTGCTGTCGAGTAAGCCACGCTTGCTCTACGATTATTTTAAACAGCGTTTCGCACAAGTAACTAATCCTCCCATCGATCCTTTGCGGGAAAGCTTGGTCATGTCGTTAAATATGCTATTGGGCAAACGGGGCAATCTGTTGCATCCTAGTCCAGAAGCGGCGCGTTTGGCTAAAATAGATACTCCTGTTCTCAACGAACCAGAGTTCGCTGCTATCAAAGCTTCTAAGTTGAATACAGTTGAGTTATCGACTCTATTTGAAATTACTAGCGGCCCTGGCGGATTGGAAAGCGCTTTGGAACGTTTGCGCAATGAAGCTGCCCAAGCGGTAAGAGAAGGAGCCGAGATTTTAATTCTAAGCGATCGCGCGGCTGGAAATACTATTAACGAACATCAAAGCTATATTCCTCCCCTACTAGCTGTCGGTGCGGTACACCATCATTTAATCAAAGAAGGACTGCGCCTAAATGCTTCTATAATCGTCGATACCGCCCAATGTTGGAGTACCCATCATTTTGCTTGTTTAATCGGTTTCGGCGCGTCGGCAGTCTGTCCCTATCTCGCCTTAGATAGCGTCCGCCATTGGTGGAATGACTCGAAGACGCAAAAACTGATGGAAAGCGGCAAGTTAGAAAAGATTACCCTTGAAGTAGCTTTGAAGCGCTATCGCAAGGCAGTCGAAGCAGGCATCTTAAAAATCCTCTCTAAAATGGGAATTTCGCTGCTATCGTCTTATCAAGGGGCACAGATTTTTGAAGCAATTGGGATAGGACGCAAATTAATCGATCTGGCGTTTACAGGAACGACTAGCAGAGTTGGCGGTTTAAGTATAGAAGAATTGGCGCAAGAAGTCGTCTCCTTCCACAAACAAGCATTCCCCAACTTGACGATTAAAAAGCTGGAAAACTACGGTTTTGTTAACTATCGTCCCGGTGGAGAGTACCATATGAACTCTCCCGAAATGTCGAAAGCATTGCATAAAGCAGTAGCAGCTTACAAAGCAGAAGCGAATGGTAACAACCAAGAAGCTTACGACCATTACGAAACCTACCAAAAATACTTACAACAACGTCCGATAACGGCGTTGCGCGATTTATTGGATTTAAAACTTGCTTCCGATGCAATTCCCGTTGAAGAAGTCGAATCGGTTGAGAAGATCGTCAAACGCTTCTGTACGGGTGGAATGTCGTTAGGCGCACTGTCGCGGGAAGCACACGAAGTCCTTGCGATCGCAATGAATCGTCTCGGCGGCAAATCCAACTCTGGCGAAGGCGGCGAAGATCCCGTTCGTTTCAAGGTTCTCGGCGACGTGGATGCAAGCGGAAATTCGCCAACCTTACCCCACCTCAAAGGACTGCGTAACGGCGATACAGCAAGTTCTGCAATCAAACAAATCGCCTCTGGACGCTTTGGAGTTACGCCCGAATATTTAATGAGTGCCAAGCAATTAGAAATTAAGATGGCACAAGGCGCGAAACCAGGTGAAGGCGGACAGTTACCAGGTAAGAAGGTCAGCCCATACATTGCCATGTTGCGGCGTTCTAAACCGGGCGTAGATTTGATTTCTCCGCCTCCGCACCACGATATCTATTCGATTGAAGACTTGGCGCAGTTAATTTACGACTTGCATCAAATCAATCCGCAAGCGCAAGTATCCGTAAAACTGGTTGCCGAAATCGGTATCGGTACGGTAGCGGCGGGCGTTGCTAAAGCTAATGCAGATATCATTCAAATATCCGGTCACGATGGCGGTACGGGCGCATCGCCTTTAAGTTCCATCAAACACGCTGGCGGCCCTTGGGAGTTGGGAGTAACGGAAGTTCATCGCGTCTTGTTAGAAAATCAACTGCGCGATCGCGTTATCTTAAGAGCAGATGGCGGCTTAAAAACGGGCTGGGATGTCGTCATGGCAGCTATCATGGGCGCAGAAGAATACGGCTTCGGTTCGATTTCGATGATTGCTGAAGGCTGTATTATGGCGCGTATCTGCCATACAAACAACTGTCCGGTTGGCGTTGCAACGCAGCAAGAACGACTGAGAGCGCGTTTTACAGGCATTCCCGAACACGTCGTCAATTTCTTCTACTTTATCGCCCAAGAAGTGCGATCGCTCCTAGCGCGGTTGGGCTATCGTCGATTGGATGAAATAATCGGTCGTACCGACTTGTTGAAAGTAAGAAAAGGCGCGAAATTAGCCAAAACAGAGGCACTCAATCTCGATTGCTTGATTAATCTTCCCAATGTTCGCGAAAACCGCACTTGGTTAAACCATGAAGAAGTACATAGCAACGGAGACGTATTAGACGATCGCATACTTGCCGATCCCGAAATTGCCACAGCTATCCAAAATCAAGGCGTTGTTACTAAGGAAATCGCCCTTGTCAATACCGATCGCACGGTTGGGGCGAGAATTTCCGGCGCGATCGCCAAACAATACGGCAATAACGGCTTTGAAGGGGAAATTACCTTAAAATTCAAGGGTTCTGCGGGTCAAAGCTTCGGTGCTTTCAACTTACCTGGCATTAAGCTAATTCTAGAAGGAGAAGCTAACGATTACGTTGGTAAAGGAATGCACGGCGGCGAAATCGCGATCGTACCCCCAAAAGAAGCTACTTTCGATGCCTCAGAAAACGTCATTATCGGCAATACTTGTCTTTACGGGGCAACAGGCGGCGTACTCTATGCCTACGGTCGTGCGGGCGAACGATTTGCAGTCCGTAACTCCTTAGCTAAAGCCGTTATCGAAGGGGCGGGCGATCACTGCTGCGAATACATGACGGGCGGTGTAGTCGTTGTTCTCGGTTCGGTCGGTCGCAACGTTGGGGCTGGCATGACCGGAGGTTTGGCTTACTTCCTCGATGAGGATGGGTATTTTGCCGAAAAAGTCAATAAAGACATTGTTAAGATTCAACGAATCAGTACGAGTGCTGGCGAGGAACAGTTGAAAGAATTAATCGAGGCACACGTCGCCAAGACGGGTAGCGCGAAAGCTAAAGCAATTCTAGACAACTGGGAATCCTATCTCGGTAAATTCTGGCAAGCGGTTCCACCATCGGAGGCAAATGCGCCAGAAACTAATCCTGACCCAGTAGTTGAGGAAGAAAAGACGCTCACTTCGGTTCAGTAAAATGTAGCAAAGGCAGGAGATTTTTCTCCTGTCTTTTAGTTTTGTGTAATTTTAATTTTTACATTTGTAATATGTCACCTGATGATAGAATCTCCAATAAGAGGTTTGCCAGCTATATGTCTAACTCTAAAGTTGATATAATTGCTGCGAGTTTGTTCAATATCAACAAAGATTACTACACGCGCTACGAGAACGGTTCGCAAGTTCACCAAACATCTGCTCCAGAGATCATTGAGCGAATGCTCCGAATGCTTCACCCAGATCCAGGTGATTTTATTCTTGAGATCGGTACTGGATCTGGTTATACTACAGATCTTCTCTCTAACATTGTTGAAGAGAATGGAGTTATTACCTCTATTGACATTGATGCCAACATGGTTGAACGGGCTAACCAGCTTCTTCAAAAGGATGGTTACACAAATGTGCGTGTACTCCTTGGTGATGGGAGAATCGGTCAACCAAATGGTTCTCCTTACAATCGAATCATTGCTTGGGCTTCGGCTGAATACGAGGTGCTTCTTCCTCTAGTGGAGCAACTGACGAGCAACGGCATATTAGTATGTCCACTCCGAAGTAAAGATAGTTCTTGGATCGCTTCCTTTAAAAAAAATGAGGCAGGTAATTTAGAAGAGATTGAAAGAATATCAGGAGGTTTCATTCCAATGACTGGTGTTCCTTTTTACCCGTGGCTTGATGAGAGGTAGAGCGTGTAGGATGGGTTTCGTGCCTCAACCCATCATCTATCTTTATTTATAATCTCCTTAAGGTACAGTCTAAAGACATCGCATCAACTTTAAAAGGGTGCTACTTCAGAACGTATCTATACGCTTGTCGCAACCAATCCACATTCTCTAGGCCGAGCAAAAATCAGGCGGCGATTATGCGTCAAATCAAATTAAGATGTTTAAATCGATTTAATGATGGGTTTCATTCTTCAACCCATCCTACGATCTCGCGATCGTACTTGGCATTCTGAGAGCAGGGTAAAATGTAGGAGCAATGTTGAAATCAAGGTCAAAGCCTATGACAGTTCGACAACCCCGCTACAGCAAAGAAGAATTTGCTCGCCGTGGTGATGAGATTTATGAAGCACAGGTGCGCCAGCAGGTCGAGGAAGGCAATCATGGCAAGATTGTTGCGATCAACATTGAAACTGGAGCCTTTGAGGTGGCTGATACGCCAATGATAGCAGTCGATCGCCTTTATGAACGCGAACCCGATGCTCAACCTTGGGTGATTCGGATTGGACATCGAGCAGTCTTTCGCTTGGGCGGTCGCAGTCTGAGGCAGTCCGTATGATGTTCGGTGTGGTCAATCGCAATTGCGAAGCAACCATCAAAGTTGCAGTAGGACGTATTGGTTCGCCAAAAGTAACCGTTGATGCGGTCATTGATACAGGATTTACTAGCTTTTTGTCTTTACCACTTTCGATTATCGCAGACCTCGGCTTGCCTTGGCATTACCGTGATGTTGGTACATTAGGCGATGGGAGCGAAGTCGTCTTTGAAATATATAAGGCGGCTGTGATTTGGGATGGTCAGAACCAAATTATTGATGTAGCGGCTTCCGAAGCAGATCCGCTAGTTGGAATGAGTTTGCTGTATGGTTTTAAGGTTCAGATTGAAGCGGTTGAAGGCGGCACTGTTACGATTGAAGCTTTGAAATAGAGCAAGGCAAAAAGCCACTGAACCCGCTTACAATGTTCAAATTCCAACCCATCCTTGTATCTTAAGAAGAGTAGTAGACTGTCCCATCGCTACGCGATCGCGATCGCACTGGTGCTGACTTTTCTTTTCTGGGTTAGTTCCTCTCCCGCAGCGATTAAAGAAAGCTGCCTACAAACTTTCTTCTTTTTCAACTCAGGGCGAGGTTAACTTCTAGTTGAGTCTAGCTCCTGAGTATTATCATTGAAAGGAGTGAACGAGCTTTAAAATGCCTTTAAGCTTATGAGTAATTTGCAAGAAATTGAACGAGCTATCAGCCAACTATCAGCAGAAGAACTTGCTGATTTCCGAGTCTGGTTTGCTGAATTTGATGCGAAAAGATGGGATCGGCAATTTGAAGAAGATGTGGCGGCAGGTCGGCTCGATAACTTGGCTCAACGCGCCCTGCAACATTTACGTGAAGGACGCTGTACCGATCTGTGAGACATCGTGCAACTCCTGATTTTTGGTATCGCTATCGACAGTTACCAGACGAGATTCAAGAACTAGCCGAGCGGTGCTATGAATTGCTTAAACAAGACCCTCGGTATCCGTCACTACACTTCAAAAAAGTTGGCTCTTTTTGGTCAGTACGGGTCGGAATTCACTACCGTGCCCTAGCGGTAGAAGAAAATGATTATATTGCCTGGTTCTGGATTGGAACCCATGCAGAATATGACCAGTTATTGCGAGGTAGTTAACACCAGCTAACTACGAGATCGCGATCGCACTTCAGAACGTATATAAATGCTTATCGCAACAAATCCACATTCTTAGGTCGAGCAAAAATCAGGCGGCGATTATGCGTCAAATTAAGATGTTTAAATTGATTTAATCATGGGTTTCATTCTTCAACCCATCCTACGCGATCGCGATTGCCCTTCGGTTCAGTAAAAGGTTATAAAGGCAGGGGGTAATTCTCCTGTCTTTTTGTTTGGTGCGATTTAGAAGCTATCGCAATTCAGGAGAGCATTATTTCCGATCGCCTCCTGAGTTATTTGTATCGCCCAACAGAATCCACCCCACCCTTAAGCAAGAATCATAGTCGATTTCCTTCACTAAACGAGCTAATTCAGAAATGGCGTTCGGAGTTTCCAGATGCGCTTCCGTCAGGTGCATACTTAGACCTGATCGGCGCGGTCGATCAATGGCGACGTTTCAGAAATGAGGCTATACATGCTATTGTCAAATCGGAACCAGGTCAACCAACTCAGCCTGTTGATTTGTTTCTACAAAAAGCTAAGGAAGCGGCCGAAGCAGGAGATAAGATTACTAGAGAGATATGCAAATGGAGTAAGAAAAAAAAAGAGAGGTAGAGTAACAGAATCGTCTTTCACAAAGTCTAACAAATGCTTGCACCAGACCGTCAAAATCCTATAATACTAGATTATAAGTGCGATCGCGCTTTAGTAGTACGATCGTTTGCCCGTAGGTTGGGTTTCGTTACCTCAACCCAACAACTTCTTACTAAAAGAAGCGATCGCAGCCTTTAAAAGTTGTTTATTCAATATGATTGTAAGTCCTGGCAGAATTTGTGAGAGTATGATTTCTGTCTGAGAACTGGTGGCAATCTAACCTCGTCATCTGATTTCAGCGTGGAGACTCACGGTACAGGCGCAAGCCTTACCGTGAGAGGAAACGCTGCCTCCAACTAAGTTTACAAAAAGTGTGGTAAAATGTGAGGCATGACTGAACGTGCCTACAAAT
>JAAUUT010000221.1 GCA_012031035.1 Candidatus Altimarinota bacterium
TAGTTTACTCCTCAATTTTTCTCAATCCCCAATCTTGTTCCAGACGTGTCGATTAATACAAAAATCCTGAGAGCGATCGTTTGCATTCGATACAATAAAAATAGCTTCAATTGCAAATCTATGGCTCTATCCCAGTCATCTTTGTCCGAACAATTAACAGAACTCATCGAACAGTTGCCAACTCACCAACATGGCAAATTGATCCAAAGAGCGCTATCGGTACTCCTGAGAATATCAGGTGAAGAAATCGATCGCTTAGATTGGAAAATTCTCACGGCATCGTTAGAAGATTTAGAGCAAGGCTTTCAAATTTTTTATCGCTATCGCCACATTCGTAAAATTACTATATTTGGTTCGGCTCGCATCGTTCCCGATAGCTTGGAATATCGCTTAGCCGTAGAATTTGCTCGCTGCGTGAGTCAGTTAGGATTTATGGTTATAACGGGTGCGGGTGGTGGAATCATGCAAGCAGGCAATGAAGGTGCAGGACGCGAGCATTCTTTTGGCTTAAATATTCAATTACCTTTCGAGCAAGGTGCTAATCCTTTTATTATTGGCGACTCGAAGTTAATTAATTTCAAGTATTTCTTTACTCGCAAACTTTTTTTTCTCAGGGAAAGCGATGCAGTCGCTCTTTTTCCTGGCGGATTTGGTACTCAAGATGAGGCTTTTGAAACGCTTACGCTTTGCCAAACTGGAAAATATGGCCCGGCTCCCCTTGTTTTGATTGACGAACCTGGTGGGGATTACTGGCTCAGTTGGAGCGAGTATATTCGTAAAAATCTCCTCAAACGCGGTCTAATTAGCCCAGAAGATCCCAATTTATATACCGTTACAGACAATTTAGGTCTAGCTTGCGACGCAATTCGAGATTTTTATCGAGTTTATCATTCAAGTCGTTATGTAAACGGACAATTTGTAATGCGTTTGACGGGCGAATTATCTGACGAACAAGTCGAGAAACTTAATGATGAGTTTAGCGATATTTTAGTAAAAGGTAGGATCGAGAAAAGTCGCGCCCTTCCTCAAGAAATCGGCGATGAAACCGAGCATTTACCTCGATTAATTTTTGATTTCGATCGCTACAGTTTGGGTCGATTATATCAATTAATTCATCGGGTCAATCAGATAGGAAGCTGTTTATCGCAAGCCGATAGTCCAGAACGCAAGTAGTTCAAAGTTCAAAGAGACGCGATATATCGCGTCTTTACAAAGCAAAAATAAACATCTTAAGCTGCTATATAGAAGCTAAAAATGTTTTAATTACGAATTATTTATTGCGATCGCTCGAACAACCAATTGGATAAGCGGAACGATAGGTAGAGTCTCGTTTGCCAAATAACTGATAGCGATTGTCTCGTATTTGTTCGTAAGTGCGATCGCCAAACCATTTTATCCCAGGTAAGGCACGATAGGTGCTAATAAATGCTTCTCCTATCGGCAATAAACGAACGATTTCTTCGGCGGCATCGCTTCCTTGCCAGCGATTTTCTGGGGTTTTTGCATCGATTAGAAGCATTCCCATTTCGCAATCTTCGGGAGGAATGTTAAATTCTTGCAAGGTTGCTTCGTCTTGCATGGGAGTATAGTCGAAAATTGCCCCGCGATCGAATGTTTCCAATAATTGAGTGAAGGTAACGCAGAGATTGCAATTGCCATCGTAGATGACGTGATAATTCATAATAATCTAGAAGTAGAGCGCCTGTTATAAGTCGTGGCTAACATCGAAGTTTTTTCGATACTTATAAAGCCCCGTCCTTTTCTACTTTAAAACAATTGCTAATTTTTATATTTACTTAGGATATGTTAATATCGAACTCCATGGGTTTTACTAATAACTGACTAAAACAATTGCCAATCTTTGCAATTCAATTGTTTGAGACGCTGTAAACGCTGAGAGAAATAGTTTTTATCTAACCTACTATTTTCGTAGAATTTAGCATGATTGAGCGCGATCGCCCACGCCCAGATATAAGCTGTCTGTGTCAGTGCTTGTAAGGCGTTAAGTTCGTCATCGGTAATTTTTTCACAAGAACGATAGCCATCGAGAAATGCTTGTCGAATGGTTTTACTCAAACCAGACTGTAGGGAAACTTGCCAAAATTTAGCAATGTCAAAAACGCGCCAACCATATCCGCACTGATCGAAATCGAACAAGGTCATTTGATTGTCGCGGGTGATATGAACGTTGCCGCTATGGGGATCTCCCCAACATATGACCCAGTAAGGGGCTTCGGTTGGTAAATGAATGAGTTCGTACTTAATTTGAGTTACGATTTCTAGTAAATATTTTAAATCTGGCGATCGCTCGTGTAAAAAGGGCGCAATAATTTGTAGCGAGTCATCGAGTAAATAGTCTAAATTCAACGGTTTGCGATAAGCTAACGCCTGAAAGTTTCTACTGGTTTGATGAAGTTTAGCAACTATCTCGCCTAAGAA
This sequence comes from Candidatus Altimarinota bacterium, assembly GCA_012031035.1. Classification (GTDB taxonomy): domain Bacteria; phylum Cyanobacteriota; class Cyanobacteriia; order Cyanobacteriales; family Microcystaceae; genus Hydrococcus. The sequence goes on from JAAUUT010000221.1 coordinate 2,440, forward strand.
AAAACTTTGGGTATGGTTTAGATCGCCTAAAGCAATTTCTCCAGGAGCATAAGGAAATAATGCTGCATAACGTTTTCCTTCTGGTGCATCAATTTCGATTGATAACTGGCTCTCTTTAGTTTTTAAAGGGGATGCAACGGGAATATTTTTGTTTTTTTAAAAAATCTAGAAATTCTAATTCAAATTCAATTTCACTTTGCGATCGCCAGTGATGATGAGACACTCTTAAGATGTAAAGCTCGTTTAACGTTTCTACTAAATAAACATCGCTCAATCCTCTACGCCAAAATTGACAGTTTTTGACCAATTCAATCTCGTAGCTAGAATAAACTAACAAAGCTAAAGCATCGGATGCAAGGGTAGAGCAAACAACGGGAAAGGTATTCTTCGACTTTTTAATATCTCCAAATCGTTTCTGAGATATCAATAATTCTAACGGTTGTGGTAACATCACTCGCGTATCCCCTGTATGCTCAGCCACTAAACAACTTAATCGAATTACCTAACGAGCAATATAAACGGTTAATAATCGTTACTAAGAAAAATTATTATTAAAGGTAGAAAAAAATATATAAATTAGTTAAATTATTAAAGTTAAAAATACCGTTTTGTGTTATTGCTAACTTTATCTATAAAAACCTTAATCTCTAATTTAAAACGATTTAAAAAATACCATCGTATCTTTAGCTACAAATCATACCTAACTAGGGCGCAGATTATGCGCCCTAAGATAGTTAATTAACTAGCTAAAACTAGGTCAACATCATTAGTTCCCTCAATTTCTCCCTTACCCGATTTAAGCTGTTTGCCATTAACTTCAACAGCAAAAGGCGTGTTAGAGAGATTGATGTTATAATCCGTCGCTTCAGTCGTATAACCGACGCTAGCAATCATATCGCGTCCCGATTCATTATAAATGAACGCTAACATTTGATTTTTATTTTGTTCGTTGTCGCGCGCCCAAATTACCATGTAGTCTTCTCCTTGATATTCAAAGATTTTAGGCGAACGGTTAGGAACATAACGACCGGGTTTGCCAAAGCTTTTGTCGAGAAAGTCTTGTACGGAACTCGGTTCTACTACTGCATAAGCAACTTCTTCATTAGAGGTTGCTTGTTTATCTCCCTCAGCTTCACTAACTTTTTCTTCCTCACCTCGATTGCGTAAATAATCAACCGCCGCTTTTGTGCCAATTGCACCGACTGCTGCTATGCCTGCACCGATTAGTATGTTGCGAAGTTTATTACTCATGATTTTTTCCCAAAATTCAGCATTTATGCTTGTAAATTTCTGTTACAGAACTGTAAGTTAACATCTCAAAACATATATCAGCTTGTGTGGGAGAAAACAAGCCTGCTCAGTAATAAGGAAAACATAAGTTTAAAATTTACGGAGCTAATATTGATGCTCCAAATCGTGTTAAGATGCTTTGTACGTTTAAGATAAAGATTGTTGAAAAGGTAAATAAAAAGATGGAAGCTACATTGTTGTTGGCAAAATTACCCGAAGCTTACCAGATTTTCGATCCTCTGGTTGATGTTCTGCCGATTATTCCTCTGTTCTTCTTATTGCTTGCTTTTGTATGGCAAGCTGCTGTTGGATTCAGATAAGTTGTAAAATCCTTATATAAAAAAAGGCATCCATTATGAGATGCCTTTTTTATTTATCTAAGACTAACGTTTGCCAATGGTTTTTTGAAAGGCAGGTCGTTCTGTCATTCGTTTGATATAATCTAAAACCGACCCATATGCGCTTAAATCTAGCTTAAGCATTATTGGAATATAAGCCAAGATAAAGCCAACGGCGACATCGGCAACCGTGAATTCTTGACCTAATAAAAACGGTTGATTTTCAAAAATGCGATCGAGTGGAGTCATTAGCTTCGGCATCTCTCTTTCTCTACTGGCCTCTATAAATATTCCTGGGCCCAGAGTAGCGTTAGCAAAAAGTACCCATTGAGCGATGATACTTTTCTCTTCTAAAGAGGCTGGCATCTTACCATATTTTTCGGCTAAATAAAGCAAGATTGCTCCCGATTCCCAAAGCTTAAAATCCCCTTCCACAATCACGGGAACTTTTCCAATGGGATTGATTGCTAAAAACTCTGGTTGGCGATGTTCTCCTGCTGCCATATCGAGCAGGATATATTCGTAAGGAACGTCTAATTCTTCAAGATACCACTGAACGATCGAGGCTCGCGATCGCGCTCCGCCGTAGAGTTTCAACATACAATTTTTCCGCTCTAAAATTTTTGATGGGTATGTTTGTGCTGTTTGACGTTATCTTCCGTACTGACAGCATTGACAGCATTGAGAATCCGCTTTCTATCTAGCGAGAAATTTAAGTCATTGCGAACTGTTCCCAAAGGAATATGCACTTGTGCTTCTGGGCGACTCTTATAGGTACGAACAGCCGCAACAAGCCTTTCTAAAAAATTTTCGCATAATTGAGTTTTTTCTGGAAACTCTGCCGGAATCTGTGGCGTATCGCCAGAGAATATGTCATTTAAGGATTTAGCGCAAGCGATTTGGTAAGAAGTAGGAATGCCTTTAAGAATAGCTTCTAATGCCGCAGATGGAATCGGTTCGACGACTTGTACTTGTTGATATTCTCCATCTGCTTTGAGAAAACAGGTAGCTAAACCCAACACGCAGTAATCTTTGGCAGAAATGTCGGGAGCATTGGGAAATACTGTTGCAATTGTCATAAAAAATTTTGTATAAGTTTTAGTTCTTATGCTGGATTTTATCAAACATTCTCAAGTTTTAATTAGGAATGCCCAGAATAATATAGTAGCGCGACTCCTCAGAGAACCGAACCAACAAAACACGACGCAGACGTCGACTC
>JAAUUT010000222.1 GCA_012031035.1 Candidatus Altimarinota bacterium
TTAAAGTTGCGATCGCGCTTGATATCGCATGTAGCAATAACTAACTCCTTATATAAATCCTGGGGTTGTTGGAGAAAATAGCATTAGAAAGTAGGGCGGGATTGACTGCCAAAATATATGCCATCGTCAAAAAGGTGGTAATCCCCGCCAAGATTTCAGTACGAAAATTCGTTTGATTTTCTTGAAAGCGAAAAAAACGCGCGATTGCCCTCCGGGCAGCGCCGAAAGCGCGATCGCATTGGTTAAACTATCAGACATCTCAAGGCTTCTATCAAGACTCGATCTACAATATTCTTCACCATATAGCAGTTGAAATATCGATAATGTCAATTTTGAATCATTAGAAACGGTTAAATCGCTAATATTCAGATTCCGATCCTGACTAGCTTAATTCTTGATTATTAAGGAATGTTACAATAATGCCATCATGCCAGCATAACAGCTTGACATTATAGAAATGAATCGATATCGTACTAAGATATACCCGGGTAAAGCCAATTAGAGTGGTATGCAAGACAAGCAAAAGGTCACGCTATATCTTCCCCCAGGAGTTCATCGTCAACTTAAAATTAGGGCGGCTGTAGATGAAGAATCGATGTCAGCCTTAGTGGAAAGAGCAATAGCGTTTTACATAAAATACCCAGATAAAGTAGAAGAAATAGAAGCTTCTACCTACGGGAATAAGCATAAAGTTCATATTTGTCCAGAATGTGAAGCTGCGGTGGTCATGCGAGATGGAGAACTCGTCTCCCTCAAACATCAACCAAGCGTCATAACAGACGAGTTCCCAATCGAAGTCAAAGAACCAGTCTGCACTCAAGCTCAACCAGAAGGAGAGGAAGAATTAGTTCCCTGCTAAAGGTGTGGAAGATACGGACAAACGAGGCTTCATAGCCAGCTTAACAAACTAACCTACCCCAGGTCGATGTTATGAAAGAAGAGCTAAGTATTCTAGTCCAAGCTCAATATCCTCTAATTTACGTGGTTACTTCAGAGGAGGAGCGTTCCGAACAGGCGATCGCGAAAATTGCTCAGATGAAAACCCAGCATCGCCGAGTCTTTGTTTGGACGGTAACTCATGGGCTTGTAGAATACGGACAGCCTCGACAAACAGCCCAGCACAACACTGTTTCTCCCGAAGCGGCGATCGAGCATGTCGTCAGACAGAGAGAACCAGGGATTTATATATTCAAAGATTTACATCATTTTATTACCTCTCCGGGTGTCAATCGTTGGTTGCGAGATGCGATCGCTAGTTTCAAGGGAACCGAAAAAATCATTGTTTTAATGTCTCCCGTACAACAAGTTCCTATCGAACTTGAAAAAGATGTCGTCGTTATCGATTACCCCTTACCAGATCTAGCAGAACTCGATCGCGTCCTCACCGTACAACTAGAACAAGCCAAAAATCGCCGCCTCACCACAGAAGCCAGAGAAAAGCTTCTCAAAGCCGCTCTTGGCTTGACTAAAGATGAAGCCGAAAAAGTTTATCGAAAAGCTTATGTGAAAGCCAGTCGCCTGACTGAGGAAGAAGTAGACATCGTTCTTTCCGAGAAAAAGCAACTCATTCGTCGCAACGGAATACTAGAATATATAGAAGAAGACGAAACCATCAATGCAGTTGGTGGATTGGAAGAACTGAAAAAGTGGCTCAAGCAACGCTCTGATGCTTTCACAGAAAGAGCTAGAGAGTATGGTTTGCCCCAACCCAAAGGAATGTTAATTTTGGGAGTTCCAGGCTGCGGTAAATCGCTGATAGCAAAAACTACCTCTCGTTTGTGGGGTTTACCTTTACTGCGCTTAGATATGGGTCGGGTTTATGACGGCTCGATGGTCGGTCGTTCCGAAGCCAATCTACGCAACGCTCTTAAAACCGCCGAATCGATTTCGCCCGTCATTCTCTTCATCGACGAACTAGACAAAGCTTTTGCAGGCGGTACGGGTTCTGCTGACTCGGATGGAGGAACGTCTAGCCGGATTTTCGGTTCCTTCCTGACCTGGATGCAAGAAAAAACCTCTCCAGTTTTCGTGATGGCTACCGCAAACCGAGTGGAAAGATTGCCAGGAGAATTCTTGCGCAAGGGTCGTTTCGATGAGATTTTCTTTGTCGATCTCCCCACGCCTGACGAGCGTCAAGATATTTTCAATATTCACTTAAGCAAACGTCGTTCGGAAATTACCCGCTTCGATCTCGAACAGCTTGCTAAAGTGTCAGAAGGTTTTTCCGGTGCAGAGATCGAGCAAGCGCTGATTGCAGCCATGTATGAAGCCTTTGCTCAAGATCGGGAGTTTACGCAGCTAGACATCATCGCTGCGATTAAATCTACCCTACCTCTGTCTCGGACAATGACTGAGCAGGTTACAGCCCTGAGAGACTGGGCAAGACAAAGAGCTAGACCTGCCTCAGCCTCCATCGCCGAATACCAGCGATTGGAGTTCTAAAAGGCTTTCTCCTGTTCCCAACGGGGTGAAAGGCTAGCCAATAGCTAGCGATTTAAAAAGCCGCTTCATCCTTGAATTAACAAAGTTTAAGCGGTAAATGCAAAATATAAAGTTGTTGTTGACTTCTTTTCTACTGGAGGAAATCTAACTATGTCTCATTTCAGCACTCTCCGCACCAAGATCACCGATGCAGAAATTCTCAAAGCTTCTCTGCGCGACCTTGGTATTTCCGTTAAATCTGATGCTGATGTTCGCGGTTACAACGGTCAGCGCGTTCGTGCAGACTTGGTTGCCGTTCTCGAAGGCGAATACGATCTAGGTTGGTCTCGCAACAGCGATGGAACCTTTGACTTGATTGCTGACCTGTGGGGTGTTGCTAAAAAGCACAACCAAACCGAACTCATCAACTCGATTAACCAGAAATATGCTGTTAACAAGACCTTAGCAGAGGTCAAGCAGCGCGGTTTACAGAACGCCAACGTCAAACTGCTCGTGCAAAGCTAAAAAGATTTGAAGCGCGTTCCCAAGCCTATGGGTTGACCAGTTTTTCGGTTAACCCTTTTTTCTTTATATTTGTTTTTTATCCGCAATTAAGAGTCAACGAAATATTTTTCGAGTTCGTCAATAAATTGTTGGGCTGTACTTAGACCTGCAATCCCAGCCCAATTTACAACGTGGAGGTGTTGATTTTGCGCAGCTTTCAAGCTTGACTAAATCGGTTGCTTTAATACGGCTAGTGCATTGAGGTTTGTCGAAGGATTTTCGTCAGCGAGTCCAATAAATAAAATATCAGCGTCCCGCTCTGGTAAAGCCTCAATGCTAAATTCTAAGTGACGATCTTTTGCATTCTCATAGGCAGTAGCAAACTGTATCTCCACATCGCGCATGACCTGAGCATAGGTCACAAGGTCTGGTCTATAAACATAAACGGTTGACAAATAAAGATCGAAAACAGCAACGGTCTTACTTTTCAATTTCTCCCCGAACTGTTGCCGAAATTTTTGAATTCGCGCATTGTATGTGGCTCAATTGTCACTCTCTCAAACCGCTTCAATTTGAGTAGTTACTTTCTCAATAAAAAATAAGTTGCACACGGCGTAAATTCAGGAATTCACGAAACTAATAACTGATAACTGTTAAGAGACGCTAAAACAAGGTAGAAGATTTACTTCCGACTTCCGACTTTTAAGATGATGGTTGCGTTACAATTTCAGACGAAAGTCGAAATCGGGAAGATTTAATTAGAATGCAAATTCGAGGGATAGATACGCCAGTTTTAGAATGGACTGGCGATGCTTTAGCAATCGGTCTATTTGAGGAAAATACTGAAATAACCGGAGAATTGGCTCAATTAGACGAAAAATTAGCAGGTACAATTCAAGAATTAATCGCCGAGACAGAATTTGAAGGCAAAGCTGGCAGTAAGGCAGTTACTCGCGTTGGCAGCAATAGCCCCATTCGTAAAATTATTTTAGTGGGATTGGGAAAAGCCGAAGACCTGAAATTGGATGCAGTTCGCACGACGGGAGCCGCAATCGCGCGGATGGCGAACAAAGAAAAGGTCAAAACCTTGGGAATTAGCTTGCCTATTTTCAATAATGACCCAGCCGCAACTGCCCAAGCGATTAGCGAAGGAATTATTTTAGCATTACACCAAGATAACCGTTTTAAATCCGATCCAGAAGATAAAGGAATCAAGCTCGAAACGGTAGATTTGCTGGGCTGCGGCGGTCAAGATGCGGCAATTATCCGCGCCGAACAGATCGGTTCTGGCGTTATCTTAGCGCGAGAATTAGTTGCGGCTCCAGCCAATTCGGTTACGCCGATTACGATGGCTCAAACAGCCGAAGAAATCGCCTCTGAGTGCGGTTTGAGCTTAGAAATTTTAGAAAAAGAAGACTGCGAAAAGCTAGGGATGGGATCGTTTTTGGGCGTAGCAATGGCATCGGATTTACCGCCCAAGTTCATCCACCTAACCTACAAACCCGAAGGTACGCCTACGCGCAAACTGGCTATTGTAGGAAAGAGTTTAACCTTTGATTCGGGCGGACTCAACATCAAAGGCGTAGGTAGCGGCATCGAAACGATGAAAATGGATATGGGAGGCGGTGCGGCGACGCTAGGGGCAGCTAAAGCGATCGGACAGTTGAAACCCAATGCTGAGATTCACTTTATCTGTGCAGCGACCGAGAATATGATTAGCGGTCATGCCATGCACCCCGGCGATATTCTTACAGCTTCTAACGGTAAGACTATTGAAGTCAATAATACCGACGCAGAAGGACGGTTAACCTTAGCCGATGCTTTAGTATTTACTGAAAAATTGGGAGTAGATGCGATCGTCGATCTGGCAACGCTAACAGGCGCTTGTATTATTGCTTTGGGCGATGATATTGCCGGGCTGTGGAGTACGGACGAAACGCTGGCAACTGGATTGAAAAAGGCTTCAGAAAAAGCAGGCGAAAAACTCTGGCAAATGCCAATGGAAGAGCAATACTTTGACGGCTTAAAATCTCAGATTGCAGACATGAAAAACACGGGCCCTCGTGCTGGCGGTTCGATCACTGCTGCCCTTTTCCTCAAGCAATTTGTTAAGGAAACGCCTTGGGCGCACTTAGATATTGCTGGTCCGGTTTGGGCAGATAAAGAGAATGGTTACAATAATGCTGGGGCGACTGGTTTCGGCGTGCGGACTTTAGTCAATTGGGTACTGAGTCAGAGTTAGTTACTTATAGGGGCGAATGGTCATTTGCCCCTAAATTTATCAAATATTTACCGATCGCCGATCGCCAAACTCATTCCGGCGTTGGTGAATGCTGGTATGAAATCCCCTC
>JAAUUT010000096.1 GCA_012031035.1 Candidatus Altimarinota bacterium
TCGTTTATTGCTGGGATTTCATCAGCTTATTGAGAGCATGAATCAATTTCAACCCTTTTATTCTTCTGGGTAAACTAACTTATTTATTATGAATTGATTTCGGAGAGTGACAAAAGAGGGTTATAAACGAAAAATTCATAAACTCCAAAATATCTTTGAGACTTCTCTTATTTAAATCCAAAACGTCTTAGCGATCGTCATGAAAGATAGACACGACAAAATTCAAGGAGATCGCTATGCACAGACCTTCCAATTTATTGCTCAAGCTATGTTTAAGTAGCCTAGTCTTTTCTGTATCGCTCGTTGCGATCGCCTCAGTAAAAACTTCTGCCACTGCGATCGCATCCTCTAGAATTGAAGTCGCTCAAGCAAATCCTTGCGCTTCGGCTAATCCCTGCGCCTCCGCCAATCCCTGTGCTGGTAAACTCGGTTCCGTCGGCGGTCCCCTATCGAACGAACTACAGGGAAAACCCGTCGTAGTTGATATTTATGCTAGTTGGTGTCCAGCTTGCAAGAATATCGCACCCACTCTATCGCAACTGAAACAACAATATGGCGATCGCGTTCATTTTGTCGTCCTCGACGTAAGCGATAAATCTGCTTCCCAGCAGTCGGAAAGCAAAGCTAGACAGTTGGGACTTGCTGAGTTTTTCGCAGCCAACAAATCCAAAACAGGAACCGTAACGATTATCGATCCAGCTACAGGCAATATCCTAGCGCAACACAAAAACAATCCCGACCTGTCGGCTTACACCAGCGTCCTCAATACCGAACTCGCTAAAAAGTAGTTCTTAGTACGCGATCGATGCTGCTCTGGCTCCAATCTAGCTTGCATCCGAGCAGCATTTCTAGCAACGCAGAATTCCCGAACAATTTGGAGAATCTTGATGAAAATCGTCCGCAAACCCGACGAAAAAATTGCTATGGGCAAAATTTCTCGGCGACAAAAACAGTGGTTGTTCTTTGGTGGTTTCGTACTGCTAGGATTAGCGATCGCCTTAATCTTTGCCGAACCCATCTCCAAGAAAATCGAATACTCGATCTCGGTAGTGGAAAACAGCTATCAGCAATGGTTGGACAAACAGGATACGACTAATCCGCTAGTGCTTTTTCCTCTAGCCTTTATTGGCGGACTGATTGCCAGTATTTCCCCTTGTATCTTGGCAATGCTACCCGTTAACTTAAGCTACATTGGCACGCGCAATATTAACTCTCGTCGAGATGCTTTTGTTAAGGCAAGTTTGTTTGTACTCGGTACGATAACTATCCTCAGTCTCTTTGGTTTGGTTTCCTCTTTTGCCGGAGTGGTTATGGTCGAATACCGAGGCTATATTAACCTCATCGTCGGCGCGATCGTTTTGGTAATGGGTTTAAGCCTGTTGGGAATTGTCAAAATCCCTTTACCTCAAGTTAATGTCAATGCCTCTGGTTTGAGTCCCTATGGAGTCGGCGTAACCTTTGCACTGGTGAGTTCTCCTTGTGCGAGTCCGGTTTTATTTGCGGTACTGGCTGCTGCGGCAGCGACTGGATCTCAGGTCATGGGAGTGCTAACAATGGTTAGTTATGCTCTCGGCTACACGATTGTCATTTTTCTGACTAGCTTGATGGCGGGACTGGCAAAGCAAACCAAACTTTTGCTGAACTACTCGGAGTGGATTGTCCGCATTGGCAGTATAGCTCTACTCTTAGCTGGGGGATATTATCTGGTCGTCGGTATGCTTTGGTTTTTCTAAGTCAATTCAAATTTCATCGCCTTTTTAGGAGACAAAAAATGCAAGAAACTTATTACTTAAATGAAACCTTTTATACTGGCAAAGCAGCTTGGCAGATACTGATGCAAAGTTCGGATAAACTGATTATTGTCAAGTTCGTTGCGCCGCACTGCGGTTCCTGTATTACTCTCAAGCCTGTGCTGGAACAGTTGGCAACCGAATATGCCGATCGCCTGCACCTAGTCGAAATCGACATGGTTGAAGAAACCGAATTAGCGATCGCTCTAGGAATTAGAAATGCTCCGACTGTGGTTTTATTTCAACAGCAGCAAGAACAGGCTCGAATTGCAGGATTGAAGCCGAAAAAACAATATCTGGATATGGTACAGCAGTTCCTCTGAATATTGTTTTCAGCAATCTAATACATTATGACGATGGATTATGCTGCGTTAATTCATCGTTTATTTTTTTGGGTTTCATTTTGTGCGATCGCTTACGCTAAAAATATCTGTTGCTGCTGTCCTCCTGATAACTCCTCAATCTATCGATTACTTAACTGACACTGGTAGTTGACAACGAGATGTCGATCTTCAAGCATGACAGGTCGTGTATGATAATGATTATCGTTACAGCTAAAGAGAGCGCGATCGTGTTGATGGGAAAATCTTTTAAAAACCTTATTGGAGTTACCCTATTAGTAGGATTATCTAGTTGCGGTACTGGGCAACCGACCTCAACCACACAGGAAGCGATAGAAGCTACTACTACCAAAGAACGTCCTTTAATCGTTGCGACCACTAGCGTTCTGTGCGACCTCACGCAACAAATTGCAAAGGAAACTGTTGACCTCAAATGCTTAGTCGGTGCAGGAGTCGATCCCCACGTCTACCAACCGACCCCAGAAGACCGTAAAGCGATCGATAGTGCTAAATTAATTCTCTATGGGGGCTATAATTTTGACCCTGGTTTAGCTAAGTTAGTCAAAACAACAAGCAATTCCTCTCCAAAAGTTGCCGTCCATGAAATCGCCGTCCCTAACCCTTTGATAGGAGAAGAACACGAACATGGACACGAAGAAGAAGGACACGCAGAGGAAGAAAAAGCTCCCGATCCCCATGTATGGCATAATGCCCAAAATGGGATAGCAATAGTAAAAGTTATTGCTGGAGAATTAGAAAGATTGCAACCGAATAATGCCGAGCAATACCAAAATAATACTCAAAAAATTACAGACGAACTGACTCAAATCGATAATTGGATTAAATCGGAAATTGCGACAATTCCCGCAGATAAACGCCAATTAGTTACTACCCACGATGCACTAGGTTACTATGCCGATGCCTATGGACTAACGGTTGAAGGCGCTTTACAGGGGATAAGTACCGAAGAAGCACCGACTGCCACAAGAGTCAGCGACTTAGTTAAAGATATTACCAAAACTAAAGTGCCGACAATTTTCGCAGAAACAACCGTTAATCCTAAATTAATTGAGACAGTGGCAAAAGAATCTCAAGTTCGAGTTTCAGACAGAGAACTGTATGCCGATGGCATCGGAGAAAAAGGAACGGATGGGGATACTTATCAAAAGATGTTAATTGCCAATACCCAAAGTATCGTGGAAGGGTTAGGGGGAAAATATACGACATTTCAACCAAAATAAAATCGTTGTCATTCGGGATCTAATTCTATGAATGAATTATTGAGTTCAAAACAGCTAAAGAGAGGAATGCCAGTAACGATTATTACTGGATTTCTAGGCAGTGGCAAAACCACATTGCTCAATCAAATTCTCGAAAATAATCAACAATTAAAAATTGCCGTACTCGTCAATGAATTTGGAGATATTAATATTGACTCTCAGCTACTAGTCTCCTACGATGACGACATGGTTGAGTTAAGTAATGGCTGTATTTGTTGCACCATTAATGATGGATTAGTTGAAGCCGTTTATCGAATTTTGGAACGAGAAGATAAGGTTGATTATTTAGTAATTGAAACAACGGGAATTGCCGATCCTTTGCCAATTATTTTGACATTTGTTGGCTCGGAATTTCGCGATTTTACTCGTCTCGATTCAATCGTGACCGTTGTTGATTCCGAGTTATTTGATAACGACCATTTTAATAGCGAAGCAGCCTCTAAACAGATTGCTTATGCCGATATGGTTTTATTGAATAAAATCGATCGCGTTAACTCTCAAAAATTAGAAGAGTTAGAAACCAACATAAAAGACCTTAAAAAAGGAGCAAGAATTTTACGGACGAAATATTGTCAAGTCCCACTACCGTTAATTTTAGATGTGGGCTTAACCCCTATTGAAGATTATCAAAAAGAAGAATCACATCATCACGACCATCACGACCATCACCATCATCATCATTACCATTCCCATCACTTAGAAAATGATGGATTTGTTTCGATGTCTTTTAGTTGCGATCGCCCTTTTGACGTTTATAAATTTGAAAAATTCATCACCGAACAAATGCCCAATGAAGTATTTCGGGCTAAAGGCATTCTTTGGTTAAAAGGGAGTGAATTGCGTCACATATTTCAGTTGAGCGGTCCTCGCTATGAAATGAAATCCGATACTTGGAAAAATACCCCAAGCAACCAGTTAGTTTTTATCGGTCGCAATTTGGATACCGAAAAAATTTCTCAGCATTTAAATCAAATGACCGTTTAGATTCCTCAGTAAGAATAAACTTAGAGCGCGGAGCCTTGTAGCAACCGCGCTTTCCTTGTGGAATTACTGTTCTGAGTCGGGATAGCGAGGATAAATTTGCTCGGCTTCTGGGCATTCATCTGAGACTAGAATGTCAGGATTGACACGGGAAACAGAAGCTAGCTTCTGAGAGAGTGCGCCAATACTTTCTAAGCGAATCATTTCTTCCCAAGAACAAATTTCATCATCTTCTTCGGTTTCATAACGAATTGTCACTAAATCGCCTTCTAAGGCAATAATGCGGGCGTTTTCAATCCAGCGTTGTTGATCCCGCAAGAAAATGCACACTTCGCGTTCTTCAGTACAGAGTTGATAGATCTTGCGGTGTAGCATGGGTTTCTCCTTAGCAGGTAACTCTTCACTAACAATATTTTCTAAATGGTTCCAACTTAACATTGAGAGCGTCAATTGGCTCTCTTTTAATAAAATGCAATTGCACTTTAGCAAGTTGCATTGGCTAGTAATGAAAGTTTATCGCGAGCTAGCAAGACTTGTATAAGTAATTTCGCTGAAATTCGCCAAATGTCAATTTTCTCATTCTCTGTGTAAATACCGATCCGGTCATCTTTTTAGTTAATCTTTTATAGCTGAGAACCGCTAGTTTGAAAAGTGTTTCATCAATATATTAACAATTTTTGCGCTCACTACTTCCGGTTGCTCTAACATCGATAAATGTCCGCAATTAGGGATTTCTATAACGTTACTGCCATTACTAGTAAATAGCGCGTGAAAACTTGCTAAATGAAGAACATACTTGAGTTCCATAATTTTATCTTTGTCCCCTGCCACAAAATAGACGGGTTGTGGGAGGCGGGCAACTAGTTGGGGCAGAAAGTGAACTTCTGCTTCGGTCGTCGAGTCAAGTAACGAGCCGATCGCAGCTTTTTCATCTGCCTTGAGAAAATCAATTACTCTTTGTCGTCCCCAATGAAGCTTGAGCGGACGAGCAACCATCATGCGAGCAAACAGTACATCGATCAAAGGAAGCGAGCATAGCCAAGGCGGTCGTCTTTGGATCGATTGTTGTCCCATCGTGCGAAATCGCTCAAATTCTTCTTTGAGATAAATTCCGCCACCAGAATTGAGACAAATAACGCCTTTGACAATTTCGGCGCTATAATCGGCTCCCCACAAGGCAATGCTTCCTCCTAAAGAATGTCCGATCAGCCAAGCTTTTTCGATTCCCAATTTTTCTAGGAGAATCTTTAAATCTTCAGCATAGGCGGCTAAGGAATAACTAGAAGCGATTTTGGAGTGGGTTTCATCCGAGCGATCGCCGTTTGTCGATGGCGGCCCAGTATCTCCAAATCCACGCAAATCGTAAATCAAACATTGATACTCTGGCGAAAGTATCTCGACGAGAGGCTTCCAGTAATTGCGGCTCAACAGCCAGCCATGAATAAATACTAAGACAGGATTATTGGCTACAGGTGAAGGAGGGGTTAACTCGTAAGCGTGCGAGACTCCCAAAATATCGATCGTTTGCATACTTTAAATCCTATCCTAACGGAAAGCCATTGGCTTGGTAGAGGTAGAATAGACTAAGCCAGCAAATCGCATTTTTAAGTCAAGCTTTGGAAAAAATTTTCTGGCTAATTTCAGTATAAATTAAAGAAAACCCTTAAAGCGAACCCTGAGCCTCAATTGGCATGGTCTTTTGGAAACGATTGTTTAGTAATTCTGAAACGCTTACCTCTTCACCCAATAAAGTCGAGGGAGAATTGTTAGAACTGACGGATGACTCTTTAGGACAATCTCGCATCGTTTTTAGTACCGAGCGAGATATCGATCTTTACGAACTAGAAGAACTTTGCGATGCTGTCGGCTGGGCGAGACGACCCCTGCGCAAAGTCAAGAAGGCACTTGAGTTTAGCTTTCTGGTGGTTACGATGTGGGAAGTCAAAGGCAACAGACAGCGATTGGTTGGCTTTGCTCGCGCGACATCGGATCATGCTTTTAATGCCACGATTTGGGATGTAGTCGTTCATCCAACCTTCCAAAAAAAGGGACTGGGTAAGGCACTGATGAAATACACGATCAAAAAGCTCAGAAGCGACGATATCAGCAATATTACTTTGTTTGCCGACCCGCAAGTCGTTGATTTCTATCGCCAACTCGGATTTGTTTTAGATCCAGAAGGGATTAAAGGGATGTTTTGGTATCCTCGTTGAAATAGGGACAATTTGGTTTATACTGGATCGAGTAACAACCAAAATACGGGATGTAGCGCAGCTTGGTAGCGCGCCTGCTTTGGGAGCAGGATGTCGCAGGTTCAAATCCTGTCATCCCGATTGTTAATACTTAAGATAAAGAAAATCAATACTTAGCTTTTTGCGGGTTAACAAAATCTTCACAGTTTTGCACTAGGATGAGAAGGGAACTCGATAGAGCTTTGAAGTGTCTAAATCAGTAGCCAGTAAAGAATCGCGCGATTGCCATGCGTACGTCAACAGTTTAAAGAGTAATTGCAAGATGCAGTTCTAAAAAAATCGATTTAAAGCTGTTAGTAATCCGATTCATTAAATTGTTTGAGAACTTGTCAATATTTCAAGAAAATTAGAGGAATGCAATTATGAAGTCATTAGTTCGTTTGAGTAAAACTATTGGTTTAGTTGGGGGTACGGTTTTAGCTTCGTTTTTCGCTCAAAGCATGAAAGTTTTAGCGCTTCCCCAAGAGCAAATCGTACAAACCCTACAACCTATTCCCGTATTTACGATCGCAGACGAGCAAGGCGCTCCTTTAGTAGCAGTTGGCAAAGATGAAAAAAAAATTACGGGCGTATTTATTAGCCAACAAGATGCCCAACAATTCTTTCAACAACTGCAACAACAAAACCCAGAATTAGCTCAAAAAGTAAAGGTTCAACCCGTATCTCTGGGAGAAGTTTTTAAATTATCTCAGGCAAACGAAGGGAAAGCAGATGGCTTAAACTTTGCTTACGTCCCGATGAACGACGAAGTTGAGGCGGCAAAAAAAGTCCTCAGCACGAACGGTCAACAATATCAAGGAGGCGTTCCCTTATTTGTGGCGAAAGGTGGCGAAGATCAAGGCTATCTTACCGTTCAGCAAAATAATGAAACCAGAATTCCTTTCTTTTTTGAGAAAGAGCAATTACAACAAATGGTAGAACGTTTTAAAAAGGAAAAACCCGATTTAGCTTCCAGCATAAAAATTGAGGTCGTTCCTCTAGAAAGCGTCATGGCAACTATGCAAGAGAGCAATGACGAAATGCTAGGCAAAATCGTCCTCGTTCCCTCTCAAGAGTCGCTACAATTTATCCGCAGCGTCCAACCCGGACAAGGCAGTCCCCAGGGGCAAGGGCAAGCACCTGCACCGCAAGCCGCCCCACCCGCCCAACCCGCTTCCAACAACAACTAGGATTAAGTCATCGATTGGAATCGCTAACGGTATCCATTCAAGAACTCGTACAATGGTACGACAAAGCTAAGCAAGAAGCGATCGCGGCTGAAATTTCTCCTTCAGAAGTCGATTGGTTGCTACAGGAAGTAGCAGGTTTAAATAAACTCTCGCTTCGTTTAGGGTCATCTCAAGCGCGAGCGCTAATTCTTTTACAACAGCCTTTATCGGTGCTAACACAACTATGGCAACAACGCCTGCGCGATCGCACTCCCGTGCAATATCTCGCAGGCATTGCTCATTGGCGGCATTTTTCCCTAAAAGTTGCCCCAGGCGTGTTGATTCCGCGCCCAGAAACCGAAATAATCGTCGATTTAGCCCTAAATGCGATCCAGAACAGTCCCAATCTAGAACTGGCTTCGGGAAATTGGGTAGATTTGGGCACTGGTAGCGGCGCGATCGCGTTAGGATTAGCAAAAATATTGACAAAAGCAACGATTTATGCAGTAGATATTAGCGATGAAGCACTGGCGATCGCACGACAAAACGCGATTGCATTGGGCTTAGCAGAACGAATTAACTTTTACCAAGGGTCTTGGTGGTCGCCTTTGGAGACGCTTAAAGGACAAGTAAGCGGGATGGTATCGAATCCTCCTTATATTCCCACCAATGCGATCGCCGAACTACAACCCGAAGTCGCTCAGCACGAACCTCATCTAGCGCTCGATGGCGGTAGCGACGGTCTAGATTGCATTCGTCACCTCGTTACATTGGCTCCCGATTACCTCGTCTGTGGGGGGATTTGGTTAATCGAAATAATGGCAGGTCAAGCAGAACAAGTCGTTCGACTTTTGCAAGAGAAGGGTTGCTACGACAAGATTCAAATTTTTACCGATTTAGCAGGTATAGAACGCTTTGCTTTAGCTTATCGTGGTTAGTAATAACGATGAACTAAGATGACAAAGGTTGCTCAAAGCGAACTGATTGAAGGCGCGATCGCGGGTAAAGTAGTTAGTTTCCCTACCGATACTGTACCTGCGATCGCAACACTTCCCGAACATTCAGCCCTCATTTTTGCTGCCAAAAAACGCCCTCAAGATAAGCCGCTCATCCTTATGGGAGCCTGTGAAGAAGATCTGTGGGCTTATGTTACTGGTACGCCTGAAGAAATAGCAATTTGGCAAAAAGTAACTTGCCATTACTGGCCGGGAGCAATGACCTTAGTTTTACCAGCATCCTCTCGCTTAAGTACGGCGATGAATCCTATCGACCCCACTACCATTGGTCTTCGCATTCCTGATAGCGATATTGCTCGTGCAATTTTGGCACAAACAGGACCGCTAGCGACGACAAGCGCCAATTTGTCAGGACAACCGCCCCTAGAAACGATGAATGCCATAGATGCTGCTTTTCCTGACGTTTTGACTCTCGATTTAGCGCAAGGAGATACAAAAATAGGAAGCGGTTTGCCGTCTACCGTGGCAAAATGGACGGAAAAAGGGTGGGAAATTTTGCGTCAAGGAAGCGTAAAAATGATGAATGATGAATGATGAATTATAAAAATTAGAAGGAAAGTAGTTTAACCCATTGATAATTGGTGTAATTACGCGATATATCGCATCTGTATAGTCGAAAGTAAAATTTTCCTCTTACTTTCCTTGTCTGCCTTGCTTACCTTGTCCTCCGAAGGACGCTTCCCCGTTCCCTAAACTGTACCTCATAGTTATATGAATGAGAATAAGATTCTTAAAGAAGAACTGAAAAAAACGCAATTAGCCTATCAAATGGCGACTCAGATTAATCAGTTCAAAACTGGGTTTTTGGCAAGAAGCGCTCATGAGTTGCGAAGACCGTTAAGCAATCTCATTGCACTCCATCAAATCATTTTGTCAGATTTATGTGAAAATCCTCTTGAAGAGCGAGATTTTATCGATCAAGCTTATCAATCGGCTCAAAAATTGCTAAAAATCCTTGACGACCTCATCGCAGTTTCCAAAATAGAATACGGCAATGTTTCATTAGAGATTCGACCCATTGGATTATCTCAAGTTGTGGGCGAAGTTCGTCAGTTGCTTTATTTACAAGCTGAAAATCGATCTCTTCATCTCGATATTTCTTTACCCCAACCTGACGTTTATGTCATGGCAGATTTTCAACGTTTGGTTCAAGTTTTGTTGACCATCGTAGACACAACAATTAGTAATGCTAGAGAAGGTCGGATTTGTATTGTCGCTCATTCCTCGCTTGAAGGACAGGGTTGTATCGAGATCGATTGTCCGGTTGATATTTGGCAAGAATCGCTCGATTTATTAGCAAATTTTTCCAAAACCAATTTAGAAGTCAAATCTACTTTGAAAACTTTGCCTGAAATGTCGCCTGCGATGAGAATACAGATAGCGCAAACGTTGTTAGAAGCAATGGGGGGAAGCTTGCAAATTGCAGAAGCATCCCCGGATTTAACAAATGATAATTCTAAACGTTTGCAGTGTTTAATTCCACTAGCTCTGGCTGAAGTTGTCGATCGCGAATTGTCCTTATAGAATCGTCAGGAGAATTTTGTAAGATCATCGTAGTCGTACTATTTTCCTCAAAGCCGATGCGTTTGTAAAATTCTTGTTGATGGGTTGTCGTTAGATAAACTCGTTCGACGCGATTGAGACGAGGATGACCGATTAGCGTTTCTACTAATTGGCGACCCAAACCAAAGCCTTGATAAGCTGGATGAACGATTACATCCCAAATCATCGCGCGGAAACCCCATCTGAAGTCGCTCTGGCAAAACCGATAATTTTTTCTTTATCCCAAACACTGATGACAGGATCGCTGTTTTCGATCGCAATTTTTAAATCTTCTATGTTGCGGTTTTGTGCCCAAAAAGCACCTAGATTAAAAAGAGCCTGTAGTTGCTGAATGTCGATCTCAGATTTGCGATCGCAAAATTGAATGTGGCGAAAATCCATAGTTAGATTATTTCTTGTGGTTTCAATGAGTAATTTTTTAAAAGAATAAATAGCCAATAGGCCGAACACTCGATCCCAACGCAAACGCCTTTGCCTCTGCCATTAAGGTCAATTGCGCCTACTAATATTGTTTCTTCTTAACACTTTCAAATCTCTAGAAAATTCTTTTTTAAAATTGTAGCTATTTTTACTGAAAATTTGACGTTTTTACTATCTGTATATAAAAATTTCTTGACATACTATTTTGATATCGAAGATGTCGTACCATTCGCAACTAATTAGATAATAATATTTTCTAGAACGATTTATGCTTCCTAGTTTTATCGCCTCAGCAGCCAAAACGCTTACAGAATCCACTTCAATCGCGTTAGCACAACAAATCGAATGTCAGGAAATCGCAACGCCACTCAGTCCTAAACCAATAGCAACTACCTACGTTCGTCAAGGAAACGGAAAAAATCCTATTCTCTTATTGCATGGGTTTGATAGTTCTATTTTAGAATTTCGTCGTTTGCTTCCCTTGCTGGCACAAGAACGGGAAACTTGGGGGATCGATTTACTTGGATTTGGCTTTACTCAACGACTTAGCGAACTCTCATATTCTCCTGTCGAGATAAAAACCCATCTCTACTATTGCTGGAAAACCCTTATCGGGCAACCTGTAATCTTAGTGGGGGCTTCCATGGGAGGTGCAACGGCGCTGGATTTTACTTTAACCTATCCTGAAGCCGTTGAAAAACTAGTCTTACTCGATAGTGCGGGATTGGTCAATCCTCCTACGATTGGGAAATTGATGTTTCCCCCATTGGACTATTGGGCGACAGAATTCTTGCGCAATCCTAAAGTACGTCACAATATCAGTCGTGCGGCTTACCATGACAAAAGCTTGGCCACTCAGGACGCGCAAATCTGTGCTGCTTTGCACTTAAACTGTTCGAGATGGCGCGAAACATTAATTGCTTTTACCAAAAGTGGCGGTTACGGCAACTTTGCCTCTCAACTCTCACAAATCGATCGCGATACATTGATTTTATGGGGAAAGAGCGATCGCATTTTGGGGTTGAAAGCCGCCACTCAATTCGAGAAATTGCTAACCTATAGCAAGCTTGTTTGGATAGATAATTGCGGTCACGTTCCTCACCTAGAAAAACCTCAAATTACCGCCGCGGAGATTTTACATTTTGCGCCAACGAAATTTTGATAAAATGCAAATCTGTTAATAGTTTCGTTATCATTTATTCGTTACTTGGGAAGATCGCTTCATGATTCACGATATTTTCATGCCAGCCCTTAGCTCCACCATGACCGAGGGAAAGATTGTTTCTTGGGTCAAATCTCCAGGAGACAAAGTTGAAAAAGGCGAAACCGTGTTGGTGGTCGAGTCAGACAAAGCTGACATGGACGTTGAATCGTTTAATGAAGGTTATTTAGCCGTTATTTTAGTAGAAGCCGGACAAGAAGCCCCTGTAGGCGCGGCACTTGCCTTAATTGCAGAAACCGAAGCCGAAATCGAGCAAGCCAAACAGCAAGCGAGTTCGGGGGCCGCTCCTGCTCCCGCACCAGTACCCCCCGAACCAGCCGTGGTAGAAAGTGTTGCACCTGTCGCTGCGATCGCAACAAGTCGCAGTAACGGACGCACCGTAGTTTCTCCCAGAGCGAAAAAGCTAGCTAAAGAAATGGGCATCGATTTGAAAACGCTCCAAGGAAGCGGGCCTCATGGCAGAATCGTTGCCGAAGATGTTGAAAAAGCAGCCGGAAAAGCACCAACCCCGACATTCGCCCCACCAACTCCCATACAGGCGACTGCCCCAGCGCCAGTGGCTCAACCCGTTACGCCACCTGCTCCCCTGCCCACCGTTACCGTTCCAGTCGGCGAAACTGTGCCATTGACGACGTTTCAAAAAGCCGTGGCACAAAATATGATGGTCAGCTTGCAAGTGCCTACATTTCACGTAGGATATACGATTACCACTGACAAACTAGATAAACTCTACAAACAAATTAAGTCCAAGGGCGTGACCATGACAGCACTGCTAGCAAAAGCAGTCGCTATGACGCTGACAAAACATCGCATTGTTAATTCGAGCTACACCGATGCAGGAATTCAATACCACGGCGCGATTAACGTTGCTGTAGCCGTGGCAATGCCCGATGGCGGATTGATTACCCCTGTCTTGCAAAATGCCGACCAAATTGATATTTATACGCTCTCTCGCAATTGGAAAGAATTGGTAGACCGAGCAAGGGCAAAACAACTCCAACCTGAAGAATATAGTAGCGGTACGATTACCATTTCTAATTTAGGCATGTTTGGGGTCGATCGCTTCGATGCGATTCTTCCTCCTCGCCAAGGAGCAATTCTAGCCGTTGGCGCTTCCCGCCCTCAGATTGTTGCGAATCCCGATGGAATGTTCGGCGTGAAAAATCAAATGAGCATCAATATTACTTGCGATCATCGCGTTATTTATGGGGCGCAAGCTGCCGCATTCATGCAAGACTTGGCGAGGTTAATTGAAACTGAGGCTCAATCTTTAACTATGTAAAAAGGATTGGTGAGTGGGACACTCTCGTTATCGAGATATCGGGACATTGGGATACTAAAATAACAAAAGTCTAAATTTCCCAATCCCCGCTCGCCATACGTGCTTTTGGACGTGTTATACACCTTCCAATTTGTCATCGTCGCTTATTTCTTCTTCCAAATCATCGGGCAAATAGTCAAAATCTAGGGTTTGTTCTGGAGAAAAAGTACACAATTGAGGAAAAGTATCGAAGGGTAATCCAGTCTCATCGGCGGCTAAATCCCTTGCTTTTTGATAAGATTCGTCAAAGACTTCCTGAAAATGACGCTTTAGACTAGGACTATCATTAAAAGCATCGTCTAGTCTATTACGATGCTCTCGTATAGTAGAACGCCAACTATTAGACCGAAGCTCGCTTTGATATTTCCATTTAAGTAGGTGCATCAATAAAATTCTCAGATTGCTTTTAACAGCCTGTTTCTGGCTTTTGCCCATATCTAGTATTTCTTCAACCAGATTTTTAACATCCACATTTTGGAACTGTCTAGATTGCAAAAGGTGGGCAGTTTCTTCTAACCACAGGCAATAATCTTGTTCGTAAAGCTTATTGAACGATAATTGAGGGGTCATAAAAATTCCTCTTTTAACATCTGAGTTTTTTTTACAATGCGATCGCATAACCCGTATGTTGAAATAAGATGACAATCTTATCTTTTGGAATTTCAGCAGCAACTAACTCCTAGGTAACATCATATTCAGTTCCATCTCGTTGAATCCAAATTTTGTGATTATATTAGTCGAGCTAGGGGAGTCTCGGACTTGAAAACTCACTTGGCGTTAACACCGAAGTATAGAAAGAAAGTATTTAATCAAGTCAACTCAACAAAGGCAACAATAAAGTCACAAAATAGTAAACCACGGGAGCGGTAAACACATAACTATCAGTGCGATCTAAAATTCCACCGTGTCCGGGGATTAATTGTCCCGAATCTTTTACCCCGGCATCGCGTTTCATCATTGATTCGGTTAAATCGCCCAACAAACTGACAATTCCGATTAAGATCCCCAAAATCAATCCCGTTATTTGCCAGTAAGGCCATTCTAAATACCAAGCCCCAATCTCTGCTATGGCAATACTGCCCAAAACGCCAAAAATCGTTCCTTCTACAGTCTTTTTTGGACTGATATGAGATAGTTGAGTGCGTCCCAACCATTTACCCATAATGTAAGCAGTAATATCGGCGGCAATTATGCAACCAAACGCCACACAAGTAACGATTAAAGCTGGCGGAAATAGCTTGGGATGCGTCCAAGACTCCGGCAAAAATCCCAATGCCGGTAGGTCGCTACTCGCAATACTGACTGGCATTGAGGTTGGGTGAAAACCAACGCGCAACCGAATCCAGTAGCTAGGTAGATAACCGCCGTAAAACAATCCTAAAATTGAGGTCGATATATCGGCTATTGTTGCGAGTTTGGGTTGAAATAGCAAATAAAAACAGATCAGCCCTCCCGTTAGGGGAAAGGCAGCATCGGTTAAATTAGGCGCGATCGCGGCAATAACGAGCAATAATTGAGAGAGTACCAATGTAGTTTTTCCAGCAGGTACGATTCCTTTCGCACGTACCAGTTCAAAATATTCTCTCTCTCCCAAAAAGACGAGAACGCCAACTCCTAGCGTAAAATACCATCCTCCCATGACAAGCATCGCCAGGGCTAGGGCGATCGCAACAATAGCACTAATAATACGAGACCAAGGCATGTTATTAAAAAACCTAGTGGCAAAAAAAAGAGAAAGATCGGGTTAAGAAATCCTTATGAAAGGTTAACAAATTTCTATACTCAAATTGTATAAATTTTCGACGAATTTTAGGGGTTTTTCAGGCTACTAAGCTTTAAAATTTTTCGCCACTTAAAATAAAAATGGGATCGACTGCGGTAAAGGTTTGATGAATGCCGCGCGTCTCTAAGCGATTAATACCTGCCTGAACTACTTCAACGTTACGCGCTTGTAAATTAGCTAATGCCTGTGAAATCAGATAAAGGCTTTCTAAATTAGCAGCAGTTGCAACCACTCTACCCTCTGGTTTAAGATACTGCCAAACTTTTTTCAAAATTTCTTCAATCGGTCGTCCGCCTTCGATGCAAACGCGGTCTGGTGATGGTTGTAGCGTTGCAAGACAATCGGGCGCACTCCCTTCAATTATTTCTACATTGTTGACGCTAAAGCGATCGCAATTTCGTCGAATTAAATTCGCGACTTCTTCATCTCGCTCTACTGCCAAGATCTTACCTTGGCGACACAATAATCCTGTTTCTACTGGAATCGTCCCCGTTCCCGCACCAATATCCCACAAAACCGAGTCAGTTTTTAATCTCAGCGCTGAAATAAGCAGTAATCGAACTTCTCGCTTACTCAGGGAATTCCCGGTAAACGCTCAAATAAATGGTCGGGAATGCCGGGTGTCGTATAGGGCCAAAGCATAATTATTATGATAGATTAAATTCTTTTTTAGATCGTTTTTTATTCAAAACAGCTTGCTCAAAGCAAGTTCCAATCTTCGGCGAGCAACTTTGCCGCCGCCCCGAAAAGCAATGGCATTAGACTATCTACTACAAGTTTTCTTTGAAGATTCCAAGGTAAGATGTTTTCTATATTTTTTGCTGTAAGTTGCCAAAATTGCTTAAATTTCCCTGTCAGCAAAACTATTTTATTTACCTACAACTAAAAATTTGCTCTCTCTAAGGTCTTTTTAAACATAACTTTTGAGAAAATTTTACTATAAAATCAGTGTAAATTTAAGCTATCGCTCAAAAATCTAATTTTATCTTTTAATTTAGCTACAATTGACTGATTACTAGTATTTTAGGGATGTGAGGCAAGGAAAAGCTAAGTATTTGATCGATCGTTCGGACAAACCAACGAACTATAGCAATTCTCATACTTATGAGTTACAGAGTAGTTCAGGATTTCAGTAGAGACGCGATATATCGCGTCTTTACAGGAGTTCAGTAATTCAATTTACCTTACTGAGCAAGAGAAACGCTATATCTAGCCTATAAGAACAAAAATTGGAGGAAAAATTAGCAAAAATTTTATTTATTCTGGTGAATTATGATGCGAGTAAAGTCAGACAGAAAATTTTATAGGATTTCTTAACCAAGCATTAATTTTTATGGTTATTCCTGCTCCTCAAAATAAAATTATGGTTGTAGATGACGATCCTGCAATTCGTCATCTCATTCATCGTTTTTTTACTTATAATAACTATCAAATCGAAGTAGCAGAGAACGCCAAAACGGCTCGTGAAATTTTTCAAAGATTTAAGCCGGATTTAGTCATTTTAGACGTTAATTTACCCGATGATAGTGGCTTTAACCTTTGTCAAGAAATTCGTCAAACAGATATTTTTGTTTTGATGTTAACGTGTTTGACGGATGCAAATTATATTTTAGAAGGATTTGAAAGAGGAGCGGATGATTATCAAACTAAACCTTTTAACTTGCAAATTCTTAAAGCAAAAATTGAAGCTTTATTAAAACGCCGAACCGATTCTCTTCCCATTCTTCCTACTGTCGATACTCTCTCTCCCTCTCGTTTAATTTTTGAGAATCTAGAAATCGATCCTCAAAAAATGTGAGGTTATCCTAGAACAAAAACTCATCCCGCTAACAATATTAGAGTTTGAATTGTTATATTTTTGGCAAGGCATCCCAGTCGCGTTTGGGAGAGATCTGAACTGATTATGTCAGTTTGGAGCCAAAATGAAGAGATGAGTACAGAACGCAAAGTTGACGTTCATATCGGTCAAATTCGCAAAAAAATCAACGATTTTGACGGAAAAATTATTAAGACAGTTCGTGGGAAAGGCTATTTGTTCGAGCCACCTAAAATGCCGATCGCGTTGCAAAACAGTTTTTTAGAAGAATAATTAAATTATGAATGATGAACTCGCCCGCACGTAGCGCGCTGCTCGGACTAACGTCCTGCGCGGCGGAGCGAGGAGGACGGATGAAAATTAAGAGTTCATGAGTTCAGTAATTCAGGAGAAAAGTAGTAAATATTCCTCTTGTCCCCCTTGTCCTCCTTGTCCCTACTGCCTACTCCCTTCTCCCTATTGCCTGTTGCTTTTGCCCTTTTAATCCAGAAAGTTTAACCTTTTTTTGCTTGGGAGAGAATGCGAGCGATCGCTTCGAGCAAAAGTATAATATTCTCGCGCCGACTGTTATAACCCATCAAACCAATCCGCCAAACTTTACCTGCTAATTCGCCCAATCCTAAACCGATTTCAATATTGTATTCTGTTAGCAATTGGCGAGCAACTGCTTTGCTGTCAATTCCTTCAGGAACTTGCACGGTAGTTAGGGTGGGCAAGCGAAATTCTTTTTGTACGTGACAAGCTAAACCCAACTCTGCTAATCCTTGCCAAAGAAATTGTACGTTAGTTTGATGGCGCTGCCACCGCGATTCTAACCCTTCTTCAGCGACTAAACGCAGCGCTTCTCGCAAACCATAGTTCATGTTGCTCGATGCCGTGTGATGGTAAACTCGTTCTTGACCCCAATAACAACTTAATAGATTCATATCGAGATACCAATTAGCAACTTGCGATCGCCTCCTTTGAAGTTTATCCCAAGCGCGAGGACTCATGCTAAACGGTGCTAGTCCTGGCGGACAGCCAAGCCCTTTTTGAGAGCAACTATAAGCAAGATCGATTCCCCATTTATCCAAAGATAGCGGTACGCCTCCCAAACTTGTCACCGTATCGACTAATAATAGACAATTAAATTCGCTGCACAATTCGCCAACGCCTTCTAACGGTTGACGCGCGCCCGTTGAGGTTTCTGCATGAACTAAAGCAAGAATGGCAGGACGATGGGTTTCTAACCCCTTTCTTAATTCGTCTAAACTAAAAACTTCTCCCCAAGGCTTAGTTAACTTTTGTACGTCTGCCCCATAACGACTTGCCATATCTACCAAACGATGACCGAAGTAACCCATAACTCCTACTAAAACAACATCGCCAGGTTCGACGGCGTTAGCTAAAGTCGCTTCCATCGCTGCGCTACCCGTCCCACTTACCGAAATTGTCATAGGGTTATCGGTTTGCCAAGCATAGCGAAGTAGCGTTTGGATTTCATCCATTAATTCCAAGTATCTCGGATCGAGGTGTCCCAATGTTGGCAGACTCATAGCTGCAAGGACGCGGGGATGGACGTTAGCAGGGCCAGGTCCTAGCAGCAAGCGTGGGGGTACGTCTAGTTGAGAGGCATTGATGCGATGGCGATCGTCGATAGGAAAGGATAAAGTCACGATTGGATTGGGGGTTGAGTTTCACAAATCCGATCTTATAGGCATCTTAAGCACTCGCCTTAAAATACTTAATAAAATTTAGAGGTAAGCGAAAAATTCATCGACTCTTTACAACGAATGAGTTATGGAGAAATTGACAATAATATTTTAGATAATCCAAAAAATTAGCGCGATCGTGACTTAATCAAGAGATAAATACCAATAAAAACTCTTATTTAAGAGTAGTCCCATCGCCGTCTGATTCACGATCTTTTAATTCTTATTGCTTTTCAATCAATCTTTAAATTTTCCTAAATTTAGAATTAGCTTATGCTAGTTTTTTAGCATTGTTGATGTTAGTAGCTATTCTGTTTGTGCCAATTATAGTAGTGATTATTTGTTGGTCGATTAGTCGCCAACTCAAGCAAGTCCGAGAAAAAGCTACTTCTGGACAAGATTTATCGTTTGAAGAAGCAAAACTGCTGCAAGACTATCAACGACCATAGTTTTCATAATTCTTGAGTAGCTCTTAAATTAAAAAATCAATAAAATACAGGAGTCAGAATTAAAAATCACTTTTCTCCTAACTCCTGTATTTTATATCTATGTTTTAGTTGGGAGGGCACACACCATGCCCCCCTACCGATCGATCTAAACAGCTTGCGGTTGACCTTGCGGCTGGAATTGGAAGAGAGAGTAAACGACATTGCGACGAATATCGATCATCATCTCTAAGAACATCTCGTAGCCTTCCTGCTTGTACTCGATTAAAGGATCTTTTTGTCCGTAACCGCGCAAACCAATCGATTCGCGCAAAGCATCCATTGCTTGTAAATGTTCGCGCCAGAGAGTATCGATTTGCTGCAAAATAAAGAAACGTTCGGCTTCGCGCATCAGTCCGGGACGAATGCGATCGACGCGATCCTCTTTAATGTCGTAAGCTTTGCGGACTTCTTCGTGCAAGAAGTTTTTCATCTCACCAACAGTCATATCAGCGATATCTGAAACTTCCACATCTTCGAGGAGATAGATAAACTCTTTGGCTTTATTAATAAGATTCTCTAAATCCCATTCTTCGGGCGGGAGATCGGGATTGACATAGGCATCGACGATTTCGTCCATCGTCTTCTCGGCGTATTGAAGCACTTGTTCTTTGAGATCCAACCCTTCCAATACCCGACGGCGTTCGGCATAAATCGCTCGACGCTGGTTGTTCATTACCTCGTCATACTCGAATACTTGTTTGCGGATGTCGTAATAGTAAGTCTCAACTTTTTTCTGCGCCCCTTCCAACGAACGAGTCAGCATCCCAGATTCGATGGGCATATCTTCTTCAACCTTAAACATATTCATCAAACCTGCCACGCGATCGCCGCCAAAGATGCGCAGTAAGTTATCTTCCAAACTCAAGAAGAAGCGCGTCGAACCAGGGTCGCCTTGACGGGCCGCCCGACCTCGCAATTGGTTGTCGATGCGTCGAGATTCGTGGCGTTCGGTTCCGATTACGTGCAGTCCGCCCATTTCTACAACGTCGCTATGTTCTTTATCCGTATATTGGTCGTATTCTTTGCGGATGAGCTTGTAAACTTCGCGAAGTTTTGAATGACGGGATCGTCTGTAGGAGCATTTTCCCCCGCGATCGCAATTTTTTCTTCTGCTTCCAGTTCAGGGAGGCTTTGCTCTCCATACTGGTCAACCGCAAACTTAACCACCTCTTTAAGCATATTTTGAGTCTCTTTGGATAACTCGGTCGGGAAAATCTGAGGCGATGCTTTCCAAGTTTTAGCTTTCTTTCCTCCGCCAAACCCTTGCGCGCGATTGCGTCCGCCGCCAACGCCAGGTACGCCGACAGCTAGTTCGTCGTCTTCTGGTCGAACGATTTTGGGCATCAAATACTCGCGAATCTTCAAACGCGCCATATAGTCGGAGTTACCGCCTAAGATAATATCCGTTCCGCGTCCTGCCATGTTGGTTGCAATGGTAAGAGCGCCTTTTCGTCCTGCTTGGGCGACAATTTCTGATTCCCGTTCTACATTTTCCGGGCGTGCGTTGAGCAAGTTATGAGCAATTTTTTTCTCTTGAAGCAAGCGAGAGAGCAATTCAGATTTTTCGACGCTAGTCGTCCCCACGAGTACCGGACGACCCATTTTATTCATTTCTTCGCATTCTTCAGCAACGGCTTTCCATTTTGCGATTTCGGTCTTATAAACGACATCGGCTAAGTCGTAGCGTCTAGAAGGTCGGTTGGTCGGAATAATCGTAACCTGTAAGTTATAAACCTTTTCTAATTCGGTTTCTTCAGTTTTCGCCGTCCCAGTCATTCCCCCTAGTTTGGGGTAAAGTAAGAAGAAGTTTTGATAAGTAATAGTAGCGAGCGTTTGGGTTTCATTTTGAATCTCTACCGCTTCTTTAGCTTCGATCGCCTGATGCAATCCATCGCTCCATCGTCTTCCTGGCAATACCCGTCCGGTAAACTCGTCTACAATTACTACTTCGTCGTTGCGGACGATATAGTTTACGTCTTTGGTAAACAGTTCTTTGGCTTTGATAGCATTAAAAATATAATGCGCCCAAGGATTTTCTTGGTCGTATAAGTCATCGACTTCGAGCAGTTGTTCGGCTTTTTCAAAACCTTCGTCGGTCATCAAGACGTTACGGGCTTTTTCATCGACTTCATAATCGCCCGGTTCGCTTTCGCTGACTTGCTTGACCATTTGTTGGGCGATTAGGGCGGCTTTGATGTACTTCTCAGTCGGACGTTCGACTTGTCCAGAAATAATTAAGGGCGTTCTTGCTTCGTCGATTAATACCGAGTCTACTTCGTCAATGACGCAATAGTTAAAAGGACGTTGTACGACTTCGGTCATCGAGGGAGCCATATTATCCCGCAGATAGTCGAAACCGAGTTCGCTGTTGGTTGTATAAGTGATATCGCAGGCGTAGTTTTTCTTTCTTTCTTCTGGGTTCATTCCTCCTTGGATCAAACCTACGCTCAATCCCAGAAAACGATGGACTTGTCCCATCCATTCAGCGTCGCGACGAGCTAGATAATCGTTTACGGTTACGATATGTACGCCTCTACCCGTCAACCCATTTAAATAAGCAGGAAGCGTAGAAACGAGGGTTTTACCTTCCCCAGTTTTCATCTCGGCAATTTGACCTTTATGCAGGACGATACCGCCTAATAGCTGTACGTCAAAGTGGCGCATTCCTAAGACGCGAATCGAGGCTTCCCGAACTACGGCAAAGGCTTCGGGTAAAATATCTTCTAAAATCTCTTCGCGTTCGCGATCGTTTCTCGCTTTATCGAGTTTTTCTCTAAATTCAGATGTTTTCTGCCGAAGTTCCTCGTCAGAAAGTTTTTTTATATCTTCTTCTAAAAGATTTATTTCGGTAACAAGCGGCTGTAATTTTTTAATTTTACGTGCGTTGGGATCGCCCAGTAGCGTTTTTAGCATAGTAGTTTCTTAACAGTTATCAGTTATCAGGAGGAGCAAATGACCGTTTACCCATATTCATTATTTATCGGTTCTGGGAGCAGAACATATTGGGTTTTAATTGAGGAAAAATTCAACGCTATTTGAGTTTAGCGATTAACAATTTGCTTAATCTTCTCAATCCAAACATAACCGATTTAACTGACTCAATCTTATTGGTGAAATCGATCGATGACTGAGGATTATTAATAATAGTATCATTTTCTCATTTTTCCATCGTTAGGGATATCCCCATGTTCAGTTGTCAGTTATCAGTAATAAGTGTCCAGCTTTTTAAAGTCGGAAGTCGGCGCTGCTTCTCTGCTTCGCTACGTGCGCGGCGGATAAGGGAAGTCGGAAGTATTTTAATTACGAATGATTTCGGTCACTAGTCACTGAAAAAGACTTTCCCACACTCCGTACACTCTCCAGCATTGCATGATGTGCGATCGCACAATTATCTGAGAACCAATAAATGACTATCGATAATCGATTCAAATAATCCTCGTCCGTCTGTTGCTCCTAGAAGCACATCTGAGGCTCTTTCTGGATGGGGCATCATGCCTAAAACATTACCCCGTTCGTTGACAATTCCAGCGATATTGTTGAGGGAACCGTTAGGATTGCCACCCTCATCGCTCGCGCCTTGGGTCGTACAATATCGAAATACCACGCGATCGCTATCTTCCAATGATTTGAGCGTATCTTCATCGGCGTAATATCGACCTTCTCCGTGAGCGATGGGCAAGGTAATGACTTGCTTGGGGGAATAGGTTTGAGTCCAAGGAAGATTAGTATTCTCAACTCTTACGGGAGCGCGATCGCAAATAAAATGTAAATCCCGATTGCGAGTTAATACGCCAGGTAGCAATCCCACTTCGGTAAGAATTTGAAAACCATTACAAATCCCCAAGACAAATTTACCTGCCTTGGCGTGTTCGACGATACTTTTCATAATGGGAGAAAAACGCGCGATCGCGCCACAGCGAAGATAGTCCCCGTAGCTAAATCCCCCAGGAACGACAATAATATCTATATCGGAAATATCGGTTTCTTGATGCCAAACCATGCGAGTGGGTTGCGAGAGTAGCCCATCGCTAACCGTCGCCACATCGCGATCGCAGTTTGACCCTGGAAAAACTACAATTCCAAATTTCATTGCGTTACCCTACCGTTGCCGAACTAGAAATAGCTGTTAACTCAAAGCGATAATTTTCAATGGTTGGATTTGCCAGCAGGCGATCGCATATAAAATCTAGCTGTTCTCGCGCTTGCGCTTCATTGTCTGCTGCGAGCGTAAGTTCTATGTATTTACCGATCCTAACCTTTTCGACTGCCTTATAGCCTAGCTGTTTTAATCCAGATTCTACAGCCACTCCCGCCGGATCGAGAACAGAAGGACGAAGCGTAACGTAAATACGAGCTTGAAATGTTTGAGACATTTGTAGAAATTATGAATTATGAATTATGAAAATTGGAAATAAATATTCTCTCTTTTCCTCCCAATCTTCTCACAATGTCTAAAACGCATGGCGGGGCACCTCCTAGTTATTAGTTTATAGTGCTTACAGCAACAAGTAATGTATCTTGTCGATCGCCCGACAGATTCTTTTGTAATCTTAACTTCAATAAAATGCCTAACCCAAGATTGAGGTCGCAGCTATTTCTAGAAGTCAATATTGATAAATATCTGACTGAGGAATAGAGGTAAAAATATGATTGATAATGCCGTTCAAAACGATCTAGCGACGAACAAAACAGCCGTTTCTGAGTACCCAATTGAAGAAGCGCTGCGCCAGCGTTGGAGTCCCTTAGCGTTTTCAGAACGAGCCGTCGAACCAGACAAATTATGTAGCATTTTAGAAGCGGCGAGATGGGCAGCATCTTCTTACAACGAGCAACCTTGG
Organism: Candidatus Altimarinota bacterium; assembly: GCA_012031035.1. Classification (GTDB taxonomy): domain Bacteria; phylum Cyanobacteriota; class Cyanobacteriia; order Cyanobacteriales; family Microcystaceae; genus Hydrococcus. The sequence continues at coordinate 23,951 of JAAUUT010000096.1, forward strand.
AGTTTTATTGTTGCCACTAAAGATAACCCTCTTTGTCACTCTCCGAGAATTAAAATGAAGAAACCAAGACAATAAATCTCTACAGACGGAGAGCATAATGGATGTAGAATTACAGATCCTCAAACATTTGGCAAGAGAAGCACAACCTA
>JAAUUT010000097.1 GCA_012031035.1 Candidatus Altimarinota bacterium
TTTCATGCTTTTGCCCTAGCGGCAGCATCGCGTGCGATCGCAGCGAATTCATTTGCCTGTCTAATCGTATCGGTTCCATACAATTGTGCGTCGAGGGTGGTTACGGTCATCAAATAGCGATCGTCGATAAAAATAATTGGCAAACTGCCACTGGTGTCAACCCTTGTGGTACTTCCTTCCAAGGAATCGCGATCTAAATTGCTGTTAGCAATACGAGCGATCGTGTTTTCGATGCCTTGAACCCGTTGCGCGATCGTACTACTGTTTTTATTAGTGATTGCAGGAGTCGCGATGGTAAATAATCGATAGCCATCGAGCTTAACCACACCCGTATCAACTTCGTCGTTGACATTATTCGATCGCAAATTATCAAGCTGCGACCAATTCAGAAATGGGAATTGTGGCGTTTGTCCCCATAATACAGAGGTTGAAAAGGGAGCAAACATAAATGCGATCGCAGTCGCCAACGCGATGGCAAGATGAGTTAGCCGCTTCCAAAACTTTGTTCGTATTGGTTGTTTCGATCTCATCTGTAACTATAGTAGGAGCAAATGCTTATCCATCCTACCTTTTATATGTGATAAGTAAATACTCCGAAGGATGATAGTCGGCTTCATCGAATTACTGCGATCGCAATACCTATATTAAGAGAAACCCAAGCTCGATCTGCTGTGACTGCGGTTCGATTCAATTGTAAAGCAAGTCCGAGACAAGCGCGATCGCCAAGCGAGAGTCCGAGATGACGAGTTAGGGGTCGAAGTCGCGCAACATACCAAGCTGCATCTTCATCAAAAGGAATAATTTCACAGCTTAAATATTGCAAAACTTGCTGTATTTCTTCTTCAGGAATTCCTATTTCAATCAGCTTTGTTATGACTTCGCTCAGATTAACCGCACTAATAACTGAATCTACTAATGTTTCTGCGACTCGTTCGCTTCCTGGTTCTCGATTTAGAAAAGCTAAAACGGCTGAAGCATCAAGTACATATTCACTCATGAGATGCTTCTTCTCGTCGTTGAGCAATTAGTTCATCAGCTAGGGAGCGAGAACCACTATAGCGATTTACTATTTGCTGGGCGCGGTTAAAGGCTTCTTTGCGCGGTAAAATACGGATTTCTCGATCTTCAATCGTTAAGATAACATCATCTCCAATATTAAGTTTCAAGGCACGACGATATTCGGCAGGAATGACAATTCTGCCACCTTCAGTTATTTTTGTTACTGTTTCTTTTGATGCCATAATTAAAAAAAATGACATAAGTTTTATATCATGTCATTTTAACTCAAATTAACAAGTTTTTCAGTGACAAGATGCGATCGCTTTTTTGAGCAATGGGTTAGGGATTCTAGTAAAGAAATTAGAGACGCTGCCGTGTTCGAGTGGGAAGATAGAGACGTAGAGAACTAGAATATAGTCTAGCGCACGACATTTTAATCTATTATTTTCCCTTTTTCAACGCGAGTTTTTTTCTACATAATTTTTTCGACTATGTAATCAACAATTTCTTTTAATGTACGTAAGCTTGCTAGGTGTTCAGCTTTTTCGTCTGGTATTTCAATCTCCATTTCTTCTTCCAAAGCCATCACAAATTCAACAATATTAAGTTCGTCATCTCCCCAGGCAGTAGTGAATACTGGAACTCGAAGATAACTAGAAGCCTTTTCTGGGTCGTAATTACATACTCTCTCTCTTTGCGCACTACTAAAAAAACCTCCTGCCGTACATAATACCTCTTGCCAAGTAAATACTTCAAATCCCTCATCAATTTCCTCTGAAATGAACCCAGACTCCTTAACAATGACAGCTTTAACTCTTTGAAAAATGTCTTTATATGTATCAGGATTATTTTTATTCGTAACTGATTCGATATATTCATTAATAAGTTTTAAGGCTTTTTCTTCAAATTCATTTCTACTGAGACTATCTAGGATATCAATATCTTTAATATTCTTTTTATCCTCTTCTTGATAAGCACGAATAATATATTTTTTTATTTTCTCTAACTTATACCCTATAGAAATTCCACCAATTTTCTCACCTAATTGTTTTTCAATATCAATTTTTTCAGAATAAATAGTGTATTTAGGAACTTTATTCTCTAGCAACATCATTAAATATTGATACTCAGTTTTGTTCCTTGTTTCTATGCGATCTAGAAGAACTAATTCAAGCTTTTCTGAGTCAAGCCCGCATAAATTTTTATCGAAAAGCCAATCGACTTTTTTAAGAAAGACGAGATTTGAATTAGAAATGGTTTCCTTATACATAAAAAACTCTTATCATTTAACTTGGATGAACTCATTTATATAGTTCCCTAAAAGCTCTTTTACATAAACATATTTTTATAAAATTGTTGAAAGCGATCGCACCTCATCCAATTACCCCATCGTCGGGCAAGTTTCGCCATCATAGTAGATGTAGGTTTTGCTCGTACTTTCGTCAAATGAAATTACATCATCTTCTTATTCCTCTAGGCATAATCGCGATCGCAGTGGTTGCTATTGGTGCGTATCAGGCTAACAGCGCGCCTTTACCAGAAGGTTTTCCCCCAGCGACCGCCGACGGTCAAATCGAGGTCAAATCCTATCCTGCCTATCGTTCTGCCACTTATCGTGCTACTGGAGAACTAGCAACGGCAGCTAATCGAGCTTTTTCTCCTTTGTATCAACATATTAGTTCTAATGAGATTTCCATGACTGCTCCCGTCGAAACCCGCTATCCAAGAAGCACGATAGAAGCAACGAATTATGAGACAGGTGAAGCGCAAGTGTCCTTTCTCTACCGCAGTACAGATATTTATCCAAAAGAAATTGCCGACAGCATTTCTGTAGAAGATATTTCCCCAATGACGGTAGTAAGTCTGGGAATGGTTGGAAGCTACAGCTATCAGAGTTACCAAGAGGGATTGGCGCAGTTAAAAGATTGGCTGCAACAACATTCAGAATATGAGATAGTCGGGTCGCCTCGCCGATTCTTTTATGATGGCCCTTATATACCAGATGGACTCAAGCGCAGTGAAATCCAAATTCCCATCCAGTTAAAAGATTAGAGACACGCGATCGCACTCTCAACTCTAAGTTAAAATTTTGTAAAAAACAGCTAAGCAGAACAGTAGCAAATCTAATCGTAGAATTGGAATGCGCGATTGCTGGCGCTATATTGAATTAACTTAATCTTGCTTCTAAAAACTTTTTCCCTTGTTTTTCGCCATCTTCGATAAGCCGTTTGATATTTTCGGGATTGCGATCGAGTTTACTTTCATAGTTAAGGCTCTTTTGCAAATCTTCGGACATTTCTATGAAGGGAATATAATAAGGTTTGTCTTCTTTTTCAGCAAAAGACTTGGGTATTTTAATCGGTTCTTTGCAATAGAACTGTTCTAGAAATTCATCTTTAAATGCTCCCTGCAAAAAAAGATCGTTAATTGTTTCAATATTAATTAAATTTTGAAATAGAGAAATATTCCCTTCGAGTTCGTTGCGGCGATCTAAAATATCATCCACTTCAACTGGAATTGTGTCTCTGCGCGTCGGATTCAATTTAATCACCCAAATTTCCTGGGGTATATTCTCAATGCCGACATAGTAGGGTTTGATTAATTCATCGGTAGGAGGATTGTCTGAAAAGATCCCATCCCAATAGGCATCTTTGCCAATCTCAACGGCTCCAAATATATTAGGAATCGCACAAGAAGCTAAGATATGCTCGACTTTCATGGGTTCGTGGGATGAGTTAAACTTCCACAATTTTCCGGTGAGAATGTTACACGCACCTAACAGCAGAATTGGAGGGTTTGGCTGTACTCCCCAAGCGGCTAATTCTTGGAAATCGATATGAGCTTCTAACAATTCTTGAAAATTAGTAAATCGACTCCGCAAACCCACGGTAGCAAAAGACATCCAGCGCGTAAATTGCGGCGAGGAAGGACTGATATTGAACTGTGGTAGGATTCCTTTACTGACTAATTCCAAGGTTTTAATGGCAAAATCGTTAAATATACGCTCTTGGTAAGTTTGGGCAGTGTTGTCAGTCCAGAAATCCATTAATCTCTGCCAAACTGGATTATCGCCTTTTTTGAGAGCATACCAGGTCAAAGCCGCACAGATGGCTCCTCCTGAAGTTCCGCTCAAACTGACAATCTCAAACTTATCTTGAATGTTGTTCTCAAAAAGAGCTTTCAGTGCCCCAGCCGTAAAAGCAGCTTGACCGCCTCCTCCCTGACAAGCTATTGCAATTCTAGTCTTCATAAAAATGTGATTCCTGAGAATTTTCAAGCGTTAATGTGGCATCAATAGTTAGAGACCCCGTCAATTTTAAGACAAGCTTGAAAAGTTTTGCCATAAGCTTTCGTAGCATCCGCTACGTTTTGAGAACAAGCTTACACAAATGCGATCGCATTCTCAATCATTACTCAGAAACAACCCCTTCTAAGGTTTAAAAATCTTCTAAATCTTCTGAAAGCTTGTCGAGCGATTGAGTATTGTAGATATCTTGTAACGCTTGATGTTTTTCGCGGCGCGATCGCTGACGATATTTTTTACTTTCTAGCTTGGGTTCGTATTGACGCTGCCCCGACGCTTTAACTTTTAGCTTGAGGGTTGATTCTTCATCGCGCATTTGCCCAAGGGCTTCTTGTCGCGCGATCGCCTCTTCCAAAAATTTTAAATAATGCTCGTAGCGCTCCCATTCTCCCCGCACGACGCAGTTAGGTTCGTCTCGATGCAAACAATCGTTAAATTGGCAGTTACCTTGCTCCAGACGCAGCCTTGCTTCGGGAAAATAACGAGCTAAATCGGTAGGATCGCAATCGAGATCGGGTTGATTGAAACCGGGCGTATCTGCTAGTAACCCGCCGTCGGGAAGTTCAAAAAGTTCTACGTGACGAGTGGTATGGCGACCTTTTTGAAGCTTGCCAGAAACTTCGCCGACTCGTTGCTCGATCGCGGGAATCAATAAGTTGATAAGACTCGATTTGCCAACGCCTGAAGCCCCTGCCAAAATAGTAATCTTGTTTTTGAGGCGATCGCGCAGTTTCTGTAAACCGCTACCCGTCGCAACGCTAAAAAACAATGGATTATAGCCCCATTCGCCCAGACGTTGCGCCCACTCTTGCTGTTGCCCTGGCGTAACTAAATCAGTTTTATTAAGGCACAAACACAAGTCTAACTCTGTCGATTCTGCCTTCACCAAAAATCGACTCAACTGCCAAACATCTAGACTGGGTTGTTCTAGGGCAAAAACTAAAAAAATCTGCTCGGCATTGGCAACCGGAGGACGATTTAACTCAGTTTTACGCGGATAAACCTCTGCGATCGCGCCTCGTCCGTCCGAGTAATCGGGTTCTTCAATCCGAACGAGATCCCCGACCATAACCTGCTGCCCAATTTTTTTCAGACGCGATCGCCGGGTACAGAGTAAAGACTGGAAGGGAGAAGCCGATAAGCCGCTCGAACCTTCTTCCAACCTAACGCGATAAAAATTCGCCTGTACTGCTACAACCGTGCCAAACAGTTCGGAAGATTGCTGAGTGGATAGTAAGTCGCGATCGCTCACGATCCTTCTGGGCGACGCACCTTTAGTGCGAAAAACTCAGCCTTATCCGCGATCTCCTCGATTAAATATCCTTCCATTGCTAGACTATCGGGAACTTGTTCGATCGGTTCTCCGCGATCTAACCAAACTTCTAATAAAGCACCAGGAGACATTTTCTCCAAGGTTAGTTTGGCGCGCACGAAGTTAATCGGACAAGGCGTACCCCGCAAATCTAGCGTTTCTCCTAAGTCTGAGGTAGAGGAAGTCGTCATTTATGGAATAAACCTCCTAAAAACCCTTCTATTCCACCTTTTCCGTGACTATCTCCTTTAATCTTAGCGAGTCTTTCGAGTAACTCCCTTTCTTCAGCATTAATCCGAGTAGGAATGGCAATCTTAATGGTAATGAGATGATCGCCTCGACTGACAGGGTTGCCCAATTTGGGAACGCCCCGATTTTCCAGCGTTAAGACTGTATTGGGTTGGGTTCCGGGAGGAATCGTTATTTCTTCGCTTCCATCTACCGTATTGACTCTCAGACGACAGCCCAAGATAGCTTGTAGATAGCTAATCCCCACGTCTGACTCGACATTAATGTTATCCCGTTTAAATTCTGCGTCTGCTTCGACAAACAAATAAACGTAGAGATCTCCAGGAGGCCCATTGCGCGTTCCGGCATCTCCTTCGCGAGCAACTCGCAAGCGAGTTCCATTATCTACGCCTGGAGGAATCGTAATTTTTAGTTTTTTAGTTTCTTGTCTGCGACCTGCGCCACCACAAACCTCGCATTTTTCTTCGATGACTTCTCCAACTCCGTTACAAGTCGGACAGACAGAAACTTGAGCAAAGCTCCCGAATGGCGTGCGAGTTGCGCGGCGTACCTGACCGGAACCCCCACAAGTTCCGCAAGTTCGAGCGCCCGTTCCAGGTTTGGCTCCCGTCCCCTTACAAGTTTGACAGCTTTCTAAATGAGGAATGCGAATTTCTTTTTCGCCACCAAAGACTGCTTCGCGAAATTCCAGTTTTAGATCCAGTCGCAGATCGTCTCCTCTGATGGGACCAGTACGTCGTCGTCCTGTTGTTGCGCCTCCCATACCGCCAAAACCGCTAAAGATGGTTTCAAAGATATCGGCAAAGCCGCCCATATCGCCGTAATCGTAACCAGCACCACCCGCACCCGTATTTACACCTGCTTCGCCAAAGCGATCGTATCTAGCGCGAGTTTCAGGTTCGGAAAGGATTTCGTAAGCGCGATTAATTTCTTTGAAACGCTCTTCTGCTCCCGGTTCTTTATTGACATCGGGATGGTATTTTCGAGCCAAACGGCGATAAGCTCGTTTGATATCTTCTTTATCCGCATCGCGGGCAACCCCTAGCATCTCATAGTAATCGACTGCCATATCAGTGCTAATCTCGTTTTTTAGTGGTTTAGCAATAAAAATTTATGTTAGTTGTACTCTAGCAAACTTTGGCGATTGGCGATCGGCTTTGCCTCTGCGCTGAGTGCAATCGGCTTTGGCGTTGTGCGGAGTGCAATTGCGATTTCCCTGCTCAGTCTACTGCTTCATAATCGCTAGCAACGGTTTCGTCGTCGTCGAAATCAAAGTTATATTCTTGCGTTCCTTCTGTTTCTTCGCTATAGCCTTGCTCTTCTTCTCCTGAGTCGATACTGTATTCTTCGGCTCCGATCGCGTAGGTTTGCGTTTTTTGATTAAACTCGGTTGTGCCATCGCTATAAGTAATATTAGCCTCACCATCTATCGTATCAAAGCTTTTAGCAGCTTCCGAACTTCCTTTCTGATAAATTTGCGTTCCAATTGCCAAGAGAACTTGTCGGAATTCTTCGATAACGGTTTTGAGTCTGTCGTAGTTAATAACGGGTTCGTGTAAAACAGCTTCGAGGAGTTCTTTTTTAAGCTTGCTTTTAGCTTTAAGGTCGTCACCGATATGCTGGCGATTTTCTTCGAGAGTAGTTTGATAGGTGTGAAGTAAATTATCAGCTTGGTTTCGCAATTCGATCGCTTGCAGTTGACGGCGGTCTTGGTCGGCAAATTTGTCGGCTTCTTGACGCATTCGCTCGATTTCTCCGCTTTTGAGTCCTCCGGTCTGGCTGATGACAATACTTTGTTCTCGTCCCGTTCCCTGGTCTTGCGCGCCAACTTTCAAAATTCCGTTGACATCGATTTCAAAGATACTTCGATTTGAGGAATACCTCTGGGAGCGGGGGGAATGCCTGTCAGGACGAATCTACCCAGGCTGTGATTGTCTTTTGCCATTGCCCGTTCGCCTTGGAGAACTTGAATCTCGACGGAGGTTTGACCGTCGGACGCGGTTGAGAAAACTTGAGATTTACTGGTTGGGATGGTAGTGTTGCGCTCGATAATCTTGGTAAAGACTTCGCCAAGGGTTTCAATTCCCAGCGATAGAGGGGTAACATCTAGCAGCAATAGGTCTTCGACTTCGCCGCCCAAAATTCCTCCTTGAATGGCTGCACCTAAAGCGACGGCTTCATCGGGATTGATCGAACGATCGACTTGAGAACTGCTAAATAGACGCTGGATTGTTCGCTGTACGGCGGGTACGCGAGTCGAACCGCCAACGAGGAGAATGCGATCGATATCGCTTGGTTTGAGTTGGCAATCTCTGAGTGCCTGGTTAACTGGTTCGATGGTTGATTCGATGAGGTTATTGGTTAATTCTTCAAATTGCGATCGCGTCAGTTCGATTTCAAGGTGTTTGGGCCCGCTTTCATCGGCGGTGATGAAGGGAAGATTAATTGAGGTCGTCGTCGTGCTTGATAGCTCGATTTTGGCTTTTTCAGCCGCTTCTCGCAAGCGCTGAAGTGCCATTTTGTCGGTGGTTAGGTCGATGCTTTCTTGGGATTTAAAGCCTTCGATCAACCAGCGCACGACAGCGATATCCAAGTCATCTCCGCCAAGGTGATTATTTCCCGCCGTTGCCTTGACTTCAAAAACGCCATTACCGAGTTGCAGCACTGAAACGTCAAAGGTTCCTCCGCCGAGGTCGTAGACGAGAATGTGTTGTTCTTGGTCTTGTTTGTCTAAGCCGTAGGCGAGGGCGGCGGCGGTTGGTTCGTTAATAATTCGTAAAACTTCTAGCCCAGCGATCGTTCCGGCATCTTTAGTTGCCTGTCGCTGGGCATCGGTAAAATAGGCGGGAACGGTAATTACGGCTTCTCTTACGGGTTCGCCCAGAAAAGCCTCAGCATCGGCTTTGAGCTTTTGCAGGATCATTGAGGAGATTTCTTGAGGCGTGTAGTCGCGATCGCGTATTTGAACATTAACGGTGTCATCTCGACCTTTGACGCATTTATAGGGAACTTGCGATCGCTCTTGTTGCGTTTCTTCCCAGCGACGACCGATAAAACGTTTGATACTGTAAACCGTATTTTCGGCATTGGTAACGGCTTGTCGCTTCGCCAACTGACCGACTAAGCGCTGGCTGGCTTTCCCAAATCCCACGATACTAGGGGTCGTTCGCGCTCCTTCGGAATTGGCAATGACAACGGGTTTGCCCACTTCCAGTACGGCAACGCAACTATTGGTCGTTCCTAAGTCGATACCAATGACTTTTCCCATAGTATTTCGGCGATCGAAAATGAAAATCTAATTATTATAGCTTGAACTTTTTAGGAGAAGGTGCCTATCATTGTAAAGCCAACCAAATTAGCTTACCCTTCTCCTAAAAAATTTATAGCAATTTTATCCTTAAAACTCTTTTTTGATTAGTTTGCTGGATTATCGGTCTGCTCTTGTTGGGATTGCTCTTCTTCAGAAGTTTCCGTGGATTCTTTAGGCGCAGCAACCTTGACCATTGCATGACGCAGCACGCGATCTCCGAGTGTATATCCCCTCACTAGCTGCTCGATGACGGTTCCTTCTGGATGTTCGTCGGTATATTCTCGCAACATCGCTTCGTGGTAGGCTGGGTCGAAGGATTGTCCCTCTGGACGCATTGCCGAAACCCCAAGGCGCTTGAGGCTATCTACCAAGTATTTATAAACGCTTTGATAGCTTTTATGAATTGCCATTTCCCCATCGTTAGCCGGCTTGAGTTGCACTCGCGCTCGCTCGAAGTTATCCACTACCGCTAAGAGTTCGGTAATCGTCTTGCACTTAATTTCCGTTTCCAAGTCTTCTTTTTCTTTTTGGGTTCGCTTGCGGAAATTATCAAATTCAGCAGCTAGAGATATATAGCGTTTTTTCAGGGCATCCGTTTGCTGCTCTAGTTGCTGTTTGAGCGATTCAACTTCTTGAGTGAGAACCGCGATCGTTTGCGCGGCTTCTAATTGCTCGGCTGTTTGAGATGGCGATGTTGTTTGGGCGATCGCAGGTGTTTCGGTTGTTGCATTAGCTTGCATTTCACCTGCATTGGCTTCGGTTGCGCTCGAACCTTGTTCTTCGGATGCGTTTATCTTGTTGTCTAAAGACTCTGGATTGTTTTCTAGCTGGTTTTGCTCGTCAATCATAAGGCACTTCTTGATATCAAGAGATTTTAGCTACTGTTCTCTTGTGCTTACTTGAGTTTAGCTTCTCTTCAATAATTTATGGGTTCCTGACCCAATGTAACATTTTGTGAGAGGGGAAAGATATGCAAGAACTAATTCCAAATTAGTTATCTTTAATCTTCAACGAATAGAAATTTATTCAAAAACTTTGGGAATACTTAATCTTGTAAGAAGAATATCGTCAGCGAGACTATGACCTACTCGTCATCTTCAAAACGGACTAGAGCCGTTGCCCTACGCAATTATTTCTCCCCTTTCGGTAATAAGCTCATCCAAGCAGGTTATGCCGTTCCCGAACAGATGCAGCAAGCGCTGACAGAAACTCGTAAATCCGGTCGATCTTTAGTAGAAGTTCTTCAGTCGATTACGGGTCGAGAACTGCCTCCCGAATTAGTTCGTCAGTATAAAAAACATCATTTATTTGAACTCAAAATTCTTTATGGGGTCGATTGTCTCGATCCAGAAATCGATTCTCCCGCTCAAAGCGAGATGGCAGATCTTGTCGAAACGCTAATTCCCATCGATATGTGTCGTCGCTATAAGCTGATTCCGCTCAAAAAAAGCGACGAACCGCCGAGCGTGTTAATCGCGATGGTCGATCCCGATAATTTAGAGGCTCAAGACGACCTCAATCGTATTTTGCGACCTAGAGAGATTAAACTCCAGCGAAAGGTCATTACGCAGAACGATTATGAAAGATTACTCGAACAATACCACGAGATACAATCCGAGCGCGACCAAGAAAGAGAACGCCTTCGCAAAGAGCATGAAATGGCTAAACAGGCGGATTTAAGCGGTATTTTTGAAAATTTAGATTCAAATCTTCAAGAAGCTCAAGATGAGATTGGAGACGATTTAGGCGCTAACGATGCCAATCAAGCTCCTGTCATTAACTTAGTTAATAAAGTTTTAATCAAAGCCTTACAAGAAAAAGCTTCAGACATTCACGTCGAACCCCAAGAAGAATACTTGCGGGTACGCTTTCGCAAAGATGGGGTATTGATCCAAGCTTTCGAGCCTCTGCCTAAGAAAATTACGCCAGCCGTGATTGCACGCTTCAAAATTATGGCAGAATTGGACATCGCCGAGCGTCGCTTGCCTCAAGATGGTAAGATTCGGCGGATGTTTCAAGAGCGTAAAGTAGACTTTCGGGTCAATACCTTACCCAGCCGCTACGGAGAGAAAGTCTGTTTGCGAATTCTCGATAACTCGGCGACTCAACTCGGTTTGGATAAACTCATTACCGACCAAAAAACCCTGGATATCGTTCGAGAAATGGCAAGTCGTCCTTTCGGATTGATCTTGGTGACGGGGCCGACGGGTTCGGGGAAATCGACCTCGCTTTATTCGGTATTAGCCGAACGAAACCATCCCGGCGTTAACATCAATACGGCAGAAGATCCGATCGAATATTCGTTGCCTGGTATTACTCAGGTACAGGTCATTCGCGAAAAAGGCATGGACTTCGCTAATATTCTTCGAGCATTCATGCGACAAGATCCCGATGTCATTCTGGTGGGTGAGACGCGAGATAAAGAAACGGCGAAAACTGCGATCGAGGCTGCACTGACGGGTCACTTGGTCTTAACGACGCTGCACACCAACGACGCGGCAGGCGCGATCGCGCGTCTCGACGAGATGGGAATCGAACCATTCATGGTATCTGGCGCGTTAATTGGCGTTTTAGCTCAGCGTCTGGTTCGTCGCGTTTGTACTGAATGTCGCATTCCCTACCATCCAACCCAAGCAGAATTGGCAAGATTTGGACTCTCGGCTGTCAATGAAGATGAAGTCACTTTTTACAAAGCCAATACCTTAACTCCTGAAGAAATTAGCGAAGCTAAGAGCAAAGGAACGCTTTGCGTCAAGTGTAGCGGAGGCGGTTATAAAGGACGAGTTGGGGTTTATGAGGTGATGCAGAATAGCGAACGCATTCAAGTCTTAATCAACCAAGGCGCAACTACTGATCGCATTAAAGAAGCTGCCGTAGATGAAGGAATGACGACGCTTTTGGCTTATAGCTTAAACCTGGTACGAGAAGGCTATACGACGCTAGAAGAAGTCGAACGAGTGACCTTCACTGATTCGGGTTTGGAAGCAGAACTCAAGGCCAAACGCAAGACTTCGCTGACTTGTCGCACCTGCAAAGCCGATTTAATTCCTGAGTGGCTCGATTGTCCTTATTGCATGACTCCTCGTTTCAGCGATTGATTTCGCTCCCTAGATGGGTATGTTTAGACTAACGAGCGTATTTAAGAACTATTTGATAACTCACAATTAATCGCGATCGCATATTTAGGAGATTGTAACAATGGATTTAATGATTGAAGACTTGATGGAGCGTCTGGTAGAAATGGGCGGTTCCGATATGCACCTTCAAGCTGGCGCACCTATATACTTTCGCGTCAGCGGTAAGTTGGCTCCCATTGACGACCAGCCTTTATCTCCTCAAGAATGCCAAAAATTAATCTTTAGTATGCTCAATAACACCCAACGCAAGGAGTTAGAGCAAAACTGGGAGCTAGATTGTTCCTATGGCGTTAAAGGGTTGGCGCGTTTTAGAGTTAACGTTTACAAAGAGCGAGGTTGTTATGCAGCCTGTTTGAGAGCCTTATCTTCCAAAATTCCTAACTTTGAAATGCTTGGTTTGCCTAACGTCATCCGAGAAATGGCAGAAAGACCCAGAGGATTGATTTTGGTGACGGGACAAACGGGTTCTGGTAAGACGACTACGCTGGCATCGATTTTAGATTTAATCAACCGCACCAGATCCGAACATATTCTGACGGTAGAAGATCCGATCGAATATGTTTTTCCTAACGTTAAAAGCTTATTTCACCAACGACAAAAGGGAGAAGATACCAAGAGCTTTGCTAACGCCCTCAAAGCCGCTTTGCGCGAAGACCCCGATATCATCCTCGTGGGAGAAATGCGGGACTTAGAAACGATTTCTCTGGCGATTTCAGCCGCAGAAACGGGTCACTTAGTCTTTGGAACGCTACACACTAGCTCGGCTGCGGGTACGGTAGACCGGATTATCGACGTGTTTCCCGCCAACCAACAAGCGCAAATTCGTGCGATGCTATCTAACTCATTATTAGCAGTTTTCAGTCAGTGTTTGGTGAAGAAGAAAAACCCCAAACCGGGCGAATACGGTCGCTGTTTGGCACAGGAGATTATGATTGTCACTCCCGCGATCGCCAACTTGATTCGAGAAGGAAAAGCCCCTCAAGTCTATTCGGCTATTCAAACCGGAGCCAAACTGGGGATGCAAACTATGGAACAAGCGCTTGGCACTTTAGTTCTCAGTGGTGTCGTCTCTTTTGAAGAAGGAATTTCTAAGAGTGGCAAGCCTGATGAATTAGAACGTATTGTCAATGGCGGCGTTGGAGGCAACACCAAAATGAAAGCCCGCGCTTAGAGTAGAGAGACAAGGAGGGCAAGAGGACAAGGAAGAACATTAACTACTTTCCTCTTTTAAAGACGTTATGTATTGCATCTCTACTACTGAACTACTGAACTACTGAACTACTGAATTATGCCTACATTTATCGCTCAAGTTGTTGATGCCTATGGGAAAACCTCCCAAGAAACAGTAGAGGCGATGACCCCCGAACAGGTTCGCACTATACTGAGAGGTAAGTATCAATCAATTGGCAAAATTAAAAAAGCAGGCTTTAACCTCGATATCGATTTATCTGCCATTGAAGCGGCTTTAAGTAAAGTCTCGATTAAAGATAAAGCCGTCTTTTCTCGTCAATTTTCGGTAATGATTAACGCAGGGGTTGCGATCGTTCGCTGCTTTGCCGTTTTATCGGATCAAGCATCTAATCCTAAACTCAGAAAAGCACTGTTGGCAATTAGTGCTGATGTTCAGCAAGGTGGTAATCTATCCGATGCGATGAGCAAACATCCAGAGTGCTTCGACGAGCTTTATGTCAGCATGGTCGAAGCTGGAGAAGCTGGCGGGGTACTCGATGAGGTACTCAACCGATTGGCTAAGTTGCTCGAAGATATGGCACGGCTGAAAAACCAAATTAAATCAGCGATGGCCTATCCAGTAGCGGTGGGATTATTGGCAGTCATCGTGTTTTTTGCGATGACGATCTTTCTCATTCCCATTTTTGCCAATATCTTTAAAGGACTGGGTGCAGAATTGCCTGCTCTGACTCAGTTTATGCTTTTCTTGAGCGACATCATGAGAAGTCCAAAAATTCTTATTCCTATCTTCGCCGTTATTGCTGCTGTCTTTTTGATCCAAAACTATTACAAAACTCCGGTAGGACGGGTGCAAATTGATAGTTTTTTGCTAAAAATGCCTTTATTTGGGGATTTAAATGAAAAAACAGCCGTAGCTCGTTTTTGCCGGGTGTTTGGGACGTTAACTCGTTCGGGCGTACCAATTATTCAGTCTTTGGAAATTGTTTGTAACACGGTTGGAAATCAGGTAATTGCTAATGCGATCGCGGGAGCAATTGGAGAAATTCAGCAAGGTGGCATGATGAGTTTAGCGCTGCAAAAAGCTAATGTTTTTCCTCCTCTAGCTATTCAAATGATTAGCATTGGGGAAGAAACCGGAGAACTAGACGCAATGATGATGAAAGTTGCCGATTTCTATGAAGATGAAGTCGAACAAGCCGTTAAAGCTTTAACTAGCGTTATCGAACCTCTGATGATGGTGGGAATTGCTGGAATGGTAGGAACGATTCTACTGTCAATGTATTTACCCATGTTCTCTATCTTCGATCAATTGGGTTAAGAAATTCCGAATGATGAATGATAAACGAAAAATTATTCAAAACTTTCATCATTCATCATTCATCATTTTGTAGTGTTATGTCTGTTAAGCAATCTGATTACGAAACCCTACTATCGGAGTATAGTAATCGCTCTGGCGCGATCGCTTTGCTCAAACAGTATCGACCTTATCTAGAACTACTTCCTAGTATGCGTCGTCCCCAGCAAAGCTTAATTACTATCCCCCTGCCCGTTGTCAAACTTCGCCACTCAAAAGCTGCTTCGGGCGATTTGCGAGAAGCGATTCAGCTACCTTGCGATGTAGCTATCCTGACTTGCGATCCAGAATGGAAAATTAAAATGGCGACGGAAATTTTAGTTTTTATCCATCGTCCTGGAGAAGATTTTTCTGAATTGCTTGGTCGCTGGCGCAAAACACAAGTTTATTTAGATAAAGAGTATGAATGGTTTATGCCTTTGCGCGAGCAACATATGTTAAGCGAGGGCATAGCCAAAATTTATCCGTTATTTATCGTTTTTGAAACAACGCCTTGGAGAATTCAGCGAGGTTTGGCTGGATCCGATTTACCTTTTTTAATTCAAATATCGGAATCGGAATTAGATCCCCCTGAAGAAATGTCACAAGTTGCTTTAGATTAGTTTTGTCAAGAATAATTTATCTTCCACAGCCAATTTCTTTGTAAAGAATCGTTGTATTATCGTAAGAATGATAACTAAAAAATGAAGAAAGTTTTCAAAGGATTGCAATTATGCCTTATACAACTGAAGAAGGTGGACGGCTTAATAACTTTGCGGTAGAGCCGAAAGTTTATCAAGCTACACCTCCGACTAAAACTGAACAGCGAAATTATATTCTGTTAGGAATTGCTGCTTTGTTACTAATAGGCGGATTAATTACTGTTGCGGTATTTGCCTCTAAAATAGGCTAAGAGAGTAGTTTGGGAGTTCAGGAGAGACGCGAAATTTCGCGTCTTTACAGGAGTCTAAAAGTAGAAACGCTACAAAATCGCGTTTTTACAATAGTTAATATTCTTCCTTGTCCTCCTTATCTTTGGTAACTAGTAACTGGTAACTGTAGAAGTCTTCCCTACTCCCCTATTCCCTCACTCTCTTGTTCTCCTTGTCCTTCTTGTCTTTCTACACTCTCCGTTTCCTCTTCTGATGCGCCACTGTTAAGAGAATTGAGCGTTTCAAGTGCTTTTTTGGAATCTTCTGGTTTATTTTGTTCGCTAAATAGTTTAGCGGCTTTTTCTAAATCTGCGATCGCGTCTTCTTTATTACCGAGTTGAGAATTGACGATTCCGCGTCCGTAGAAAGCATCTGCTAGGCTATCGTCTAAACGAAGGCTTTGGGTATAGTCCTCTAAAGCTTTACGATATTCTTTAAGGCGAGTATGGGCGATCGCTCGCTTATAATAAACTTCAGCATTATCTTGATTAAGGTCGATCGCTTCGTCGTAATCCGCGATCGCGTCTCGATACTTACCAAGTTCGTTTTGTGCGCTACCTCTGTAGATATAAAAATCGGCAAACTTAGATTCGAGTTGTATCGCTTGCGTACAATCTGAAATCGCTGCTTCATATTGTTGCATCAGATAAAACGCATAGCAGCGATTTCCATAGGCATAAACATAATCAGGCTTGAGTTCGATAGTTTTGTTGTAATCTTCTAGTGCTTGCTTATATTCTCCTAGCGCAAGATAGGCATAAGCCCTATTGTAATAAGTATCAGCATCTTCATCATTTAGCGCGATCGAACGAGTAAACGCAGCGATCGCGCCTCGAAAATCTCCGGCTTCTAACTTATCAAATCCTTGGTTGTACCATTCTACCGCGCTCTTTTCTTCAGTTTCTGGCTTTGGTTCCTTAGCTTCTTCGGGTTCTTCTGTTTGCTTGGTGAAGCGAATGATTTGCGACCCAGATAAAGAAGACGATTGAGCGTATGCGCCCAATTCTGATACTACTATTGCGACAAAAATTGCCAAAAAACCAAAGATTTGTTTGCTGTATTTCATTGCTGCTCCTCGATTTCTATAAAAATTTATAATGGTTGTTTTTTAGACATTAAGGCTGTAAGTCAAACAAATGTGGGAAAATAAAACAGCTAGGATGGGAGCGAAAAATGTTGAGATCGTTAATTTTTACTCTAATAATTATAGTTAGTGTCACGCTGTCGAGTTGTTCGGTAGGAGTTACTAATTTACAACACTACACCAACGCTATTAAAGGTTATGAATTTTTATATCCCAATGGCTGGATGGAAGTTGAGGTTAAAAACGCCTCTGAAGGAGTCGAGACAGTTTTTCACGATCTCATTCAGCGATCGGAAAATTTAAGCGTCATAGTTAGTAAAATTCCTGAAGGAAAAACTCTCAGCGATCTGGGAACGCCATCAGAAGTCGGCTATCGTTTTCTCAAACAAATCAATAGCGATCCTTCTAGCGATCGCGAAGCCGAATTGCTCGATGCCGAAGTTCGCGAATCTAATGGGAAAACTTATTATACTTTAGAATATGAAGTTAAAATTCCCAATCGACCAGAACGGCACGATATTGCCAGCATTGCTGTCAGCCGCAACAAACTCTACACTTTTAATCTTTCTACAGACCAAAAACGTTGGAACAAAGTCAATAAACTTTTTAAAACAGTCGTCAACTCCTTTTTAGTTTATTAATTCTGAGATTGAGGAATAAGTAAAGTATTTACTTTCGACTTCCGACTTCAAATAATCTATGTTGCCTCAGTTTGTTTTAGCTTCTGCTTCTCCTGCCCGTCGCAAACTACTGCAAATGGTGGGGATAGAACCCGTTGTTTGTCAAAGTAATTTTGATGAATTGCAAGTCCAAAGCGACGATCCTGCCGCCTTAGTGCAAATGTTAGCGCAATGTAAAGCAGAAACGGTTGCCAGTCAGTTTAGCGATGCTTTGCTGTTGGGATGCGATTCGGTATTAGCCCTCAACGGTAAGATTTATGGCAAACCAGAGTCTTCTGCTGACGCGATCGCCCGTTGGCAACAAATGCGCGGCAATGAAGGTACACTCTATACAGGTCACGCCCTCATCGACCAAAAACAAAACCAAAAAATCGTTCGCTGCGGTATTACTAAAGTTTACTTTGCCAAGATTAGCGATTCGGTTATTGAAGATTATGTTAGCACTGGCGAACCGCTAAAATGTGCTGGCAGTTTTGCCCTCGAAGGAAAAGGAGGTCTTTTTATCGAAAGGTTAGAAGGGTGTCACAGTAACGTGATTGGTTTGAGTTTACCTTTGTTGCGTCAAATGCTATCGGAATTAGGCTATTGTGTCAGCGATTTTTGGAACTAAACGAATTACATCCGATTAACTAATCAAACCAACCAATATCTTCATTAGATAAAATCGTAGGAGGTTGGTTTGCCGCCACAAAACGCGCCATCGGACTAGATGGAATTTTATAAAGCGATACTGATTTTAAGGGCGACTCCTCTGTGGGGACAGGCAACGTTGTTCGCGCTTGTTCCAATTCAGTAGAAAGTTGCTTAACTAATTGCTTTTGTTCGTCTAACTCTATTAGAACTGTTTCGATTTTCTCTAATTCAGAGTACAGCTTGCAAACTAATTGTTTTTGTTCTTCTAACTCGGTTTCTATCGCTGTTTTTTGCTGTAATTGACTCTCAAAAGTTTCGACTAAGTTTTTTTGCGTCTGTAGTTCCGATTCTAAAGAAGTTACTTCGCTTTCAAGAGACTTAGCGCGTTGCTGGGCAGACTCTAAGGCAGAGGTTAATTCTTTTATTTTAGCTTCTGAGGGGTCGGCAGCAGCGCGATCGCGTCGGGATCGGCTTTGTCGCTGTCCTTGGGGCGATCGCGATGTAGATGAAGCTGTTTTGACATCATCGGGTTTGCTGGGTGAATCGCCTGTATTTTGGATTTCTTCTCGTAAGAGGTCAGATAAATTCTTTTTTCTCATGATTTGTGCCAATCTCGTTGTAATTCTTCTGCCACGCGACGATAATCTGCCTCAGCTTCGCGAGCATTTTTTCCCCGCCATTGTTTGATGGGCATTCCTTCTAAAACAGCCCTTTCGTGGGCCTTATAATTCCGAATGAAGGCATGACAGGCAGGAATTCCCAACTCCAGCAGCGTATTTTGGGCTTCTAGGGTTTCTTTCAAGCTGCGCGGATCTACTTTGGTAAGCAAAACCCGATAAGCGACTGCTAGCGGCATTACGGCTTTTTGTACCGTCTCGATTAGCGCTGATAAATCCATGGGTGAGGCTGGAGTTGGCAACACCAAATAATCCGCACGGGCAATGACTATTTTTAAAGCTTCAGAGCGTAGAGCGGGAGGCGTATCGACGACAATAAGATCGTATTCGTCAATCTTGTGTAAATCCGCTAGTAATTTAGGGTCGGTTTCTTGGGTTAGATCGAAATCTATTTCAATATCACTTCGTTCTATCCACCAAGTTGCAGAACCTTGAGGGTCTGCATCGACTAACAATACTTCTTTTTGTTCGCCTAAAATAGCAGCTAAATTAACCGCAGTAGTTGTTTTGCCAACTCCCCCTTTTCCGTTAACAACTGCTAAAACTTTCGCTTTTGTATGATTAGATGATTTTAAAGATGCTTTTTCTTTTTTCACGATCGCGATCGTATCAGCCTCGACTCAAACGCGCAGGCTAATAGACCTCACCTTATCACGAATCGCGATCCGAGTAGAACGTCCTTTAGAAATCCTTCGCGCGAGATAGCGATTGTTTCTTCTTAAAGATATAGAAAGTTCGCTATTAATAAGTTCGTTGGTAGAAAAATCCCTACATTATGGCAACTCGCCTATCCAACAAAGAAAAAGCCTCAATGAGCTAGAATCAAATTGAGAATATTATTAATCAATTCATTAAACGCAACCGTCAAAACGGCTCTTTCCTAAATTCAACCTCGATCGCCAACCAAATACGCTCATAAAAATGACTTCACAGATTAAAGCCGTGCAAAGTGCATATTACGGAGAAAACATCCTTCCGAACCCCCCCCACCCGACCTAGAATCGCTGATGCTAAAAGAGCGCATCGTTTATTTAGGAATGCCTCTGTTTTCTTCAGATGATATAAAACAACAAGTCGGTTTTGATGTCACTCAATTAATTATCGCGCAACTGCTCTACTTGCAATTTGACGATCCAGAAAAACCGATCTTTTTCTACGTCAACTCTACCGGAACCTCTTGGTATACCGGAGACGCGATCGGTTTTGAAACTGAAGCCTTTGCCATCTGCGATACGATCAATTACATCAAGCCTCCCGTTCATACCATCTGTATCGGTCAGGCAATGGGAACGGCCGCTATGATTCTCGCAGCAGGGACAAAAGGATTTCGTGCATCGCTTCCCCACGCTACCATCGTTCTCAATCAAAACCGAACGGGAGCGCAAGGTCAAGCAACAGATATTCAGATCCGAGCGAAAGAAGTTCTAGATAATAAAAGAACGATGCTAGAGATTTTCTCGAAAAATACGGGTCAAACAACCGAGAAAATTGCGAAGGATCTCGATCGCACTTTCTATCTGACTCCCCAACAAGCGAAAGAATATGGCTTGATCGATCGCGTCTTAGAAAGTCGCAAAGACCTACCCAAACCCTTAACAGGTGTTATTTAACAACTGAGTGCGATTGTTTTTTAAACTTTGAATTTTGAGCTTTAAAGATTATGCCTATCGGTGTTCCTAGTGTTCCATATCGCCTTCCTGGCAGTCAATACGAACGATGGATTGATATTTACACTCGTCTGAGTCAGGAACGCATTATTTTCCTCGGTCAAGAAGTAACGGACGGATTGGCTAATCGCATTGTTGCTTTTTTACTGTACCTAGATTCGGACGATCCAACCAAGCCGATCTATATGTATATCAACTCTCCTGGCGGTTCCGTCACGGCAGGGATGGCGATTTACGATACCATGCAGTACATTAAAGCCGATGTTATTACCATCTGCGTCGGTTTAGCGGCTTCGATGGGTTCGTTCTTGTTAGCGGCGGGAAGTCCTGGCAAACGTTTAGCATTGCCTCATTCGCGCATTATGATTCATCAACCCCTCGGCGGAACCGGACGCAGACAAGCAACGGATATCGAAATCGAGGCCAAAGAAATCTTGAGAATCCGCCGTCAGTTGAATGAGATGCTGGCGCAACGCACGGGTAAAACTCTCGAACAAATCGAAAAAGATACGGATCGCGATTATTTTATGTCGGCCGAAGAAGCTAAAGAATACGGTCTGATTGATAAGGTAATCGAAGAAGTTAAAAAGTAACTTTTTGATTTAGATAAAGTAAAAACCCCAGGAATATCCGTGGGGTTTTTGTTGTTAAGCAGTAAAATATCGATCGGCGATCGCGCTTGATAATCAAGACAGTCGCTACCAGAATGCGATCGCCACATTCCAAGCGTTATATTCAGCTTAGGAATAACTTATTTCCATCAAGCTATAGGTTTCCCGCGCCATCCGTTGCAAAAAGCTTAATGTTTTCATCTCGCTTTCTCTTTTTCTATCTATTTTTGCTGCCAATTTTGACAATAGGAGGCTGTAATAGTTCTCTGTTTGTTGCGCCTCAAATTCCCGTTGGAGATCTCAATAGTCAGTTTCCCGATGAATCTCCTGCTTACAGCAGCGATGGTAAATACTTGGCTTTTGCATCGGATCGCAATGGAAATCGAGATATTTATTTGTTAGAAATACAACAGCGTCGTCTTATTCCTTTACCCAATCTAAATCGTCGCGATTCGAGTCAAGACCAACCTGCTTTGAGTGCAGATGGACGCTATATTGCCTATGTTTCCACAGAGCGCGGTAGAACGGATATTATGGTCTACGACCAAAGAACTCAACGATCCGAACTTCTCAGCGCTAACGTGCGAGGAACGGTCAGCCACCCCACCATTAGTGGCGACGGACGAAAAATAGCGTTTCAAACCAGTCAATTCGGTCAGTGGAATATCGCGATCGTAGAGCGAAATATAGAATAAATAGATTAGTAAAATCACTACTTAAATGGCGTGAAAACCTTGCTCATTCTTGTCTCTAAGCAATACATAAGTTTTTATAATAGAGATAGGTGACAACAGAACGCAACGATATGAAAATTCAGCCATCAACGTTAGTACATCTAGGATATGGAAAGTATATACGCTCAGATCGAGTAACCGCAGTGATTCCCGTTGATGAAGACAGAGGCCCCGGACGACGTACCTTTATTTATCTAGAAGACCAACAGCAGCCGATTGTTGCTTCTCGTGCGGAAGACACTGTTATTCGCGACCTGGTACAAGAACCGCAGGAAGTAGTACAAGCTCGTCAGCAACAAGAGATTCTCAAGGATTTACTATCAGACTTAGCTCATGTCAATGTGACGGTGCGGCGTATTACCCGCGACGAAGGCGGTTTAGATCTCGAACGTTTAGAACAACGCATCCGTCAAGTTTTAGACGAATAAACTGATTTGATTGGGGAGCGATCGCTCCCTTAAAAATAACATTAAACGAGAAAGATAAGTCGTCTCTAAGCTAGGTTTAAGTTATTCCCAATAAGTTAATTTTTCTATCCAATTTTGAATGACTCTCATTATCGCTTCTCTTCTTCGCTCAAAATTAGCAGCAATAAAAATAAAAATAATTCCTGCAATTAAACCGATAATCCATTTGGCGAGAGGACGTTCAAAACTAAGAATGACTAATTGATAAAATCCCGTCAAAATAAATGTAATCGTTCCTACGAACAGAAAAGCGCGTATTTGTAACCCCAATCCCAGAAAAATTGCCACCAAACTAATTATCGTTGGCGTTAGTCCAGTTTCTTGATTAAAGAGTAAGGCAATAAAACAAATAATTCCGCTTCCACTTATGCGAAGAATATGACGATTATTGCGTTGTTGCGGTTGAGATAGGGTTGGATCTAATTGAGCAATATATAGTAAAGATAAACCAATAATCGACGCATACCAAAGGATATCTGTCAAGGAATTTTCCCATAAAAAACGCGCGATCGCCAGATCGATAAATACTAGACTAATATACGTCCAGCGAATCTCTTTTTGGCGTAAAGCGATGCGACCATAAAAAGCTGCAACGACTAACAAACTAAGATAAGAAATATCTTCTATTGTGACTAAAGTTGTTAAAGCAGGAATCGAAGCAGCAAACCGATGCCAAGGCGTTAATTCCCATCCCAAACTTCTCCACGGAATTTGATAGATAAATAAGGCAACAATACAAACAATAATGACTCGGAAAGGATCGAGAATACTTAATTGTTGCCAAATCAAACGCGCATAGACAGTAGTCGCAACAATTTCTACTAATCCTACATATACCCACCAATCAGAAGCAGTACGATTTCTCGTTTGAGGATCGCGTCCTTGAATTAAGGCATAAATTGCTAACAGTAAACTAATCGCAATACCAAGACTTCGCAACTGCGGCGGATTTTCTGTTGCTAATCCTGCGGCTAAAATCTTTAAAATACTTCCTAGCGCCCAATGACTGTGAGCAGTTATTTTTATTTCTGTTAGGCTTAAATTGAGAAAATTATTACGATCGCGCGATTGTAATAAAGTAGACAAAAAGACGATAGATTAATGCGATCGCGGCTGCTACAAAGGCTAAAATTGTCAATCCATCGGCAGGATTTCCCCCTGATGATTGTAGCATTTGATAAATAACGAGTTCGTAACCAGCTAGCGAAATACCAATCAGAGAACAATAAGTAATAACTTTTCCTCTCAATCGATATCCAACACCTATTCCTGTCAAAGCTGCACCAAGTGTTAACAATCCCGTATAAGTATTGAACTCATCCCATCGCCAAAAAATCCCCAGTAAAGCAAAAATGAGAGGCAATATTTTGAGACTACTTAATGGAGATTGTCGCTCTAATAACCAATCGGTAATTAATAGAGAAAACAATCCTAAAATTATATTGACAATAGCAACTGCTAGATTAGAACCATGTATTAGTAAAACTTCCTCACAAATGGCTAATTCTATTGTCCAAACAATCCCATAAATCGCATAGTTATTGAGTTGCTGACGATAGCGATAAAGAATAGCCCCGCTAATTATAAGAGGCGTAGCTAAATAATGCCAGATGGGGAATGGGAAAACTCCAATAACTAAAAGCGTTTTACAAGTTAATAAAA
>JAAUUT010000098.1 GCA_012031035.1 Candidatus Altimarinota bacterium
ATAAGATCTTCTTACAGCTTGCCAACCTCAAAAAATTTAACTTCGATCGATTCTTTTTGAACTTTGTTTCATACGCGAAATTACCCTACGGGAACCCCTAACGGGGAACGCGTCTCTACTTTAAACTTTGAACTTTTTTTGAACTTTGAACTAACTATGCGCCTGTCCCAAATGCTCTTTGTTACGCTGCGAGAAGACCCAGCAGAAGCAGAAATTCCAAGTCATAAACTCTTGCTGAGAGCGGGATATATTCGCCGCATAGGAAGTGGGATTTATGCTTATTTACCCTTGATGTGGCGAGTTTTGCAGAAAGTCTCGACCATCGTGCGCGAAGAAATGAATGCAACAGGCGCGCAAGAATGTTTGCTTCCTCAAATGCAACCTGCGGAGTTATGGAAAGAATCGGGACGGTGGGATACTTATACAAAAGCAGAAGGGATTATGTTTGCCCTCACCGACAGACAAAAGCGAGAATTAGGATTAGGGCCAACCCATGAAGAAATAATAACTGCGATCGCAAAAGATACGATCCGTTCCTACCGTCAGCTACCTTTAAATATTTACCAAATTCAAACTAAGTTTCGCGATGAAATTCGTCCTCGTTTCGGTTTGATGCGGGGACGAGAATTCATCATGAAAGATGCTTACTCGTTTAGTGCGGACGAGGAAGGTCTTAAAAAGATTTATCAAGCGATGGATGGCGCTTATCGCAACATCTTCACCCGTACTGGGTTAGCTTTTCGTGCAGTAGAAGCCGATTCTGGTGCGATTGGCGGTTCTGCTTCGCAAGAGTTTATGATTCTAGCAGATGCAGGAGAAGACGAAGTTCTTTACACCGAAGATGGCAAATATGCCGCCAATGTAGAAAAAGCGATTTCTTTCCCTCCCGATATTGAAGCTTCGCCTTTTAAAAAATACGAGAAACGCGAAACGCCAGGAACCGAAACGATTGAGAAGTTATGCAAGTTTCTCAAATGTTCTCCCACGGCAGTCGTCAAAAACGTACTTTACGAAGCTATTTACGACAACGGAACTACGGTACTAGTGTTAGTTCACATCCGAGGCGACCAAGATGTCAACGAAGTGAAACTACAAAATGAATTGGTAGGGTTAGCGCCTCAATACCAAGCTAAAACTCTTTTAGTGCTGAGAGTTCCCGACGAATCCGCTATAGCAAAATGGGCAGCCAATCCGTTACCTTTAGGATATATTGCGCCCGATTTGTCCGACGAATATATTAATTCGGTTAAAGATGTTGCGCCAAAATTCCTTCGCTTAGCCGATAAAACTGTCGTAGAACTGAAGAATTTTGTCACGGGATCGAATGAATCCGGCTATCACGTCGTCGGGGCTAATTGGGGAAAAGAATTTAAATTGCCTAAATTAGTGGTAGATATAAGAAAAGCTCGTCCGGGAGATAGAGCCATTCACGATCGCGCTCAAACCCTACAAAGCGCCAGAGGAATCGAAGTCGGACATATCTTTCAGTTAGGATCGCTATATTCGATCGCGATGGGAGCTACCTATACCAACGAACAAGGCGAAGAAATGCCTTTGGTGATGGGATGCTACGGAATCGGCGTTTCTCGCCTCGCACAGGCGGCTGTAGAGCAAGCCTACGATAAAGATGGTATCGTTTGGCCAGTCGCGATCGCACCTTATCATGCGATCGTTGTGGTTCCCAATATAAGCGATAAAGAGCAAATGGAAGTTGCCCAAACACTTTATAAAGAGTTAAATGGGGCGGGAATCGAATGCTTATTAGACGATCGCGACGAACGAGCAGGCGTTAAATTTAAAGATGCCGATTTAATTGGGATACCCTATCGTATCGTTACTGGGCGATCGCTCAAACAAGGCAAAGTTGAAGTGGTAGAAAGAGCCAGCAAACAATCTCAAGAAATTAAGATTGAGGAAGTTGTAAATCATTTAAAAACGCAAATCGATGCGATCGTAAAAGGGACTAGTAACTGACGATTGAGATACTGAGACATTAGTAAAGACAGATAGCGATTAGTAAACAATCCCGATCGCCATTAAGCTGTTAAACATTTAGGCTGCCATAAAAGTTGGACGCTTGGACTGGGAGACTAGGGGACGGGGAGAGAGTTTTAAGAAGTCTTTCTTCACTCATTAATAAGAAATCTAGATGTGGAACAGCTTACCGAATCACAAGCAACGGAACTTTTTGGAATTGTCTGACTTCTAGAAAAGCTGTAATCGCCTTATTGATTTTTAACCGGGCGATCGAGCGGTGTGAGGTAGATATGGCAAATAGCGTTGGAAGATTTCCTAAAGGTTCTAAAGGAGCTTATCGCGATCGCAATTTTACTCCACCCCGAAAACCCAAGCGAGTATCGCCTTTCCAGAAAGGTTTTGTCTGGGGAGCAACAGTAAGCCTGACAGCGGCTATCTCATCGATAGTAGGCGCGTCGATCGCGCTTGTAAGTCCGTCTTCTCTCAATCTCTCTCAACTTTTCAGCGCAGCAAAATTTCCTCAGACAAATTCTAACCCTCAAACTAGTAATGAAGGGTTAGAAATACTCCTGCAACATACCCTAACCCGTCCAGTAAATATATTAGTCATGGGCATCGATCCCGTTCGAGATGTCCCCAAAGGAACGCCAGAATCCTTTGCCGGACGCAGCGATACTATATTATTAATGCGTTTTGACCCTAGCGATCGCTCGGTACGCTTGTTGTCCATTCCGCGAGATAGTCGCGTGGAAATTCCTGGCGTTGGCTATGACAAAATTAACGAAGCGAATACCCACGGAGGCCCCGCGTTTGCTTCTCGTGTCGTCAGTAGAAGCTTAAATGATGTCGTTATCGATCGCTATGTGCGAGTCACTACCGAAGCTTTTCGAGAATTGGTCGATTTGGTAGGTGGGGTAGAAGTCCTCGTCCCTTATTCGATGTCCTATCGAGATCTGTCGCAAAATTTAGAAATCAATCTACAAGCAGGATGGCAAACACTCAACGGCGACCAAGCCGAACAATTCGTTCGCTTTAGAAAAGATAAATTGGGCGATATCGAGCGAGTCCAGCGACAGCAAGTATTGCTCAAAGCATTGCAAAAACGCCTCTACAGTCCGGCAATGTTACCTCGTCTTCCCCAAGCGATCCGCATTTTTCAGCAATATGTCGATACCAATCTGACCCTAGACGAGATGTTGGCGCTAGCAAGCTTTGGTCGAGATTTAGAAGAGCAAAATATTAGAATGGTGATGCTACCGGGGAGCTTTAGTCAAAGCGGAGAAGAGGAGGATAAAAACGCTTGGATTATCGATCCGGGCGAACGCGATCGCTTGATCGACGACTATTTTAATCGCGCTTCCCAAGTCCCCCTCGAAATGCGAGAAGCCCATCAGTTAAGGATTGCCATTCAAAATGCCACTAACGATCCTGGTTTGGGCAATCGGGCGATGGAATATTTAGCCCAAAAAGATTTTCAGAACGTGTATTTAGCGCAAGAGTCGTCAGAATTGCTCCAAGAAACCGAAATTGTCGTCCAAAAAGGAAATTTAGAAGCCGCCAATAGCTTGAAAAGCCTTCTGGGGACAGGTAGAGTAGAATCATTGTCTGTGGGCGATCCCGATTCCGATCTCACCATTCGCATCGGTCTAGATGCAAAACAATTACTCGCAGGCGATAGTTTTCTCAGAGACACTAGCCCTTTAACTTCGCCAGGAAATGAAAACCCCTAAATCAGTGACCAGTTACCAGTTACCAGTTACCAGGTATGGAATAAAGGATTTAAATCCATTATTTGTTAAAAACAAACAAAAAGATAGAAGCTTTATCAGACGCTTGCTTTCAATCCTTTTGGTACTTCTTCTTGCTGTTTTGTGGGTGTTATTAGACGCACGTCCAGCCCTTGCCCAGAGAACCAAAATTAATTATAGTTACGCTCAACTCGAAGATAAAGATTTTTCTCATCAGGATTTAGTCGGTTCGGTGTTTGCAGCAGCTAATATGAAGGGTATCAATTTTGAGAGTTCCGATTTAAGCAATTCGATTCTCACCGAAGGAGTGCTGTTAGGCGCTAATTTAACCAACGCCAACTTAAGCAATGCGCTTATCGATCGCGTGACATTGGATTTTGCCGATCTGACCAATGCGATTTTTGTCGATGCGATCGCGACTCGGACTCGTTTCTATGACACTAAGATCGAGGGTGCGGATTTTTCTGGCGCAGTCCTCGATCGCTATCAAGTTAACTTATTATGCGATCGCGCTGAAGGTATCAACCCCGTTACAGGCGTATCGACCAAAGACAGTCTTGGATGTCAATAATCCTATAGTGGAATACAACAAGGAATAATCAGACATCCGCCTTCTGCGGTTTGACGTAAGGTTCGACTAGCAGCCGCACAATCGCGAAATCGTTGTACTGACATTTGGATAGCTAGTTCTAGGGGTTGGTTGAGTAATAGGTTTTTGACGTGTTGCGAACAAGATTCTTCTCCATGCAATAAGCGATGGGGACAAGCGAATCCTTTTCGAGGAGAAAGATACTGTTGGTAGAGATTAATCGAATCGATCGCACTTTTGCGCGTAAAAGTCTCGAAATTGCTTATTTGCATGATATTTCGTTAAAAACTTGCATTAGTAAAGTTTTATCTCAAAAAAGAGACTGAATTTCTCTACCAAAAGGGTTAGTTTTGAGACTAATTAATCGCGATCGCGGTTTTAAGTCCACTGGCGGAAGAAAGTATTATCCTCCCAGACACTAGCGGTAAGCTGTTCGATTTTCGCCATGTCTGCTTGCGCGAGGGGTTGAAAGGCTTGGGCAACGCGGACATTAGCTTGTAACTGTTCGACATTCTCAGCAGCAATAATACAATTATGAACGCCAGCCAGCGAAAGAACGTAACCCATTGCTTGTTCCATTCCTTTTAAAACGCCTGGTTTGAATAAGCGACCGTAGGCGGGAACTTTCATCGCGACAATGCCAACGTTGTGCTTTTGAGCGACAGGCAAGACGACAGGCGCAAACGGACGGGGATGATGCACGTCAGCCGCATTGAGAGAGATAAGCGCCATATCAAAGGGGTAGCGTTCTAACCCAGCAGCAATGACATCGGGTTCGTGGTGTCCGGTAATGCCCGTAAATTGGATAATTTTTTGTTCCTTAGCTTCTTCTAGGGCTTTAGCCGCGCCGCCATCGCCAAAGATGGGATCGAGTTCTTCGTCAAAGGAAACGTGATGCAATTGCCAAAGTTCTAAACGGTCAGTGTTTAAGCGTTTGAGCGATCGCTCCAAATCTTTCCAAGCCCCATCGCGATCCCGGGCTGCGGTTTTACTAGCTAAAAAGATTTTATCGCGATGGGAAGGCAACACCTTTCCCATATATTTTTCGCTAGGGCCGTAGTCGGCGGCCGTATCAAAATAGCGAATGCCTAGAGAAAGAGCCGCTTCGACGAGTGCGATCGCCTCTTTCTCTTTCTGTGGTGAAGATAGAGGCGTTTGACCCGCGCCTCCGAGTCCTAGAATGGGTAAGGAAACGCCCGTCTTTCCGAAAATCCGTTCGGGCATTGCTTGCGTGGGAACTGAGGCAGATACTTGCTGAGATTGCCTTTCTACGACCGAACCACAAGCAATCGTTCCTGCCATTGCAGCGCTAGCGAGGAGAAAATTTCGTCGAGTTGTATTTTGTTTCATAAAAGTGACTGGAGCCGCGATCGTCTAATAACGACGATTTTATATAATGGCTAGTCTAGCGTTCTTCTAGAAAAAAACTAGATAAGTAAGTTAAGCTTACATAAAAGAATAGAGGGGAAAGCTCTGGATACAATTTTCCGTCACTTTCCCTGCCTTAAACTAGTTTAATCTGCAATATTAAATGTGTCAGAATTTAACTGGATAGCGCTTCGTTAATTGTCTACCAACTCTGTATTAAACTCGTTAAACGAGCGACGCTTCAATTGTACCGACTCAGCACGGGGTACTAAATCGAATACTTTGCGTAACACGTCATCAACCGCTTCGTATTTGACTTGTCCTTTACCGTTAAAAACCATCTTTCCAGTTTCATCTAAAATAACCGTTTGAGGAATGACTCCTTCGTAGTAATAACCGAGTTCGTCAGGCGAATAATTAGCTTTCACTGGGAGGGAATCAACGCTAACTGGAATAATACTTGCTGCCCGCCCGTAAAATTCTTGCATTCGAGAAACCACGATCGCAAATTGTTTGCAATCGCTGTTGTCATCGAGATAGTAGACGAGTATGACGGGCATTTTTCGTTTTAGGGATTCCCCAAGGGTCAAACGAGGAGGAACGAGGGAACCGTTGCCAGCATAGACGACAAAAATATTCCCGTCGAGGCGGTCGTCATTAATATCTGCCCTAGCGGGAGAAGTTTCCCAGAATAACCCACTCGCACAAATCGCGATCGCCATAACTAAACAGAGACGAAGAATGAGCAGTTTCCAGGAAAATTTTGCGCGATTTTGGATAGTGTTCATGGGTATTTTAAAAAACTTATAGAGCTTAACTTCGTTAAAATATTTTCACAGGAGAGTAAAGTAGAAAACCTCGTGACTCAAGAGCGGACAACCAACCAATTTACCGATCTGCGCCTCCCTAAGTCAACTCGGCTAGCTAATAGCTATTATGCTATTTTAGGACTGCATCCTTCTGCTTCTGCGATTGAAATTCGGCGGGCCTACCGAGAGTTGAGCAAGCGCTATCATCCCGATACTACCGAGTTACCCGCGCCGATGGCAACAGATAAGTTTCGGCAACTTAACGAAGCTTACGCAACGTTGAGCAGTCCAGAGCGGCGATCGCTTTACGATCTAAAAATTGGTTATTCTCGCTGGAACGTCATTCAAGCGCCTTCAGATCTAAATAACCCGACTTCTCAATCTCGGCAGAAAGAATCAAATTCTGCCTATCTCGACCCGACTGACCGCCCTTTATCCGCAGGAGAGATTTTTGCTCTATTTATCCTTGGTTTAACTCTGGTAGGATGTTTGCTGTTAGTCATCGTTATCGGTCTAATTCGAGGAGAATCTTCACAAACACTGCCGTTGCCTAACGCCCGTTTATCCGCCCAGGAATCTGTATTTTACTCCGGGATCGACAAACATTCTTCAGAAATTTTTGAACTTTAAACTAATCATGACACTTCCACCCGCTAACACCCCTCTCTACAACCATCCCTTACCCGAAATCGAACAATGGCTCTCAAATTTGGGTTGTCAGCAAGACCAAGAGAAATTACATTGCTGGACGATCGAACGTGCTACCTGGAAAGCCGAACTTTGTCTTGAGATCGAAGAATTAGTTGTTTCTTATATTGATGCTAGCGATCGAGGAAGCGATCTGACACGTTCGTTTAAATATTCTCTCAGTCGCCAAGATGTTGAGGCAGCAGTTTTTTCCGGCCCATAACAATCAATCTAACTAAGAAGATTTTTAAAGACAAAATGGGAATGCTAATAATAGGAAATTGAATTAAGCGATCGCCGTTAGTATTCACCTATGAGTTTAACTACTTCTAGATTAGCGATCGACCCCAGAAATTATGGCTATAAAAAGCTTAGCGAAATTGTTAAAGTCGCAGGAATTTTTGAAGTAAAAATGTCTCCTCATATTTATATAAAACTGAAATAAGATTCATATAAATCTTGTAATTTAATCCAAAAAAAATATTTTATATCAAGTCTAGTTAAACAACCACAATCAAAATACATAGGGGTAACGGTCGTACTCCTAAAAGGAGGGCTACGCCAACACCCCTACTAGTTATTTCTTTGTATTAGAAATGATGGTCAATTAACCGGATTTAATATTCGTTTATTATTTGATTGATTCGGTTAAAGGAATGAATCGGCAAGCTAATTTAGCCAAACAAATCAAAAATTGTCCCGATGAAACCCAAATTGTCTTTCGTGTTGTCGAATGATGCAGAGTGATAAGATAGCGTAGGAAAATGATATTCGATTGGGAGAAAGATTCTGACTTTAACTGCCATTTCTATTCCTCCAGCTAGCGGAACGCCAACTCATTTACTCATCATCTTACACGGATGGGGAGCCGATGCTAGCGATTTTGCCCCTGTAGCATCGGTATTGAATTTATCCAATTACCAGTATCTTTTTCCCAACGCGCCATTTCCCCATCCACAAGTACCAGGAGGAAAGGCATGGTATGCCTTAGATACTGGAAATTATGAAGGCATACGAGAAAGTCGGCAAATGCTCCTAGAATGGCTTTTATCTCTTGAAGGAGAGACTGGTATTCCTCTTGAGCGTACGATTTTGGCGGGTTTTTCTCAAGGAGGCGCGATGACTCTTGATGTAGGGTTGTATTTGCCTTTAGCAGGTTTGTGTAGTTTGAGCGGTTATTTACACGCTAAACCCCAAGCTAACAGTTCTACTTTGCCTCCCATATTAATCGTGCATGGCAGACAAGATACGGTGGTTCCCCTAAAAGCCGCGCAACAAGCTAGAGACGAACTAATTGCTTTGGGTGCAACGGTTGAATATCATGAGTTTGATATGGGACATGAAGCACCGCTTCCCGTTCTCAATGTTGTAGAACAGTTTATCGAAGCTAGGCATTAAGAATGCCTAATTGTTCCAAACGATCGCTTCTGGATGCTCCGAGGTAAGTATAATTTCACCTCTCCAATCGATAAACGACTGTTGAGGCAAGTAGTTATTATCGAGGAAAAAAGCACGATTAATTTTTTTCAGCGCAATCTTATAGGGATTGGATACAGTCCAACCAAGGGGAATGGCGATCGCTTTAATCGCTTCAATATCATCTCTGGTCGTATCAAAAGGCAATTCAACGGTAGTAGCAGCAGGGCGATCGCGTTGAATCGACCATTCAGGAATATGATGATGGGATGCGTACCATTGGGAATCTTTTTTGAGTTTAACAGCGAGCGCTACTCCTACCCTATTTTCCCATAAACGTCTAATAGAGCCAACCCCAGAATTAGAATTAGCTGCCGCTTGGCATTCTAAAACAAACAATTCAATTTTAGGGAGCTTTTTACAAGTTGCCCGCCACATCAGTTGGAGGCTCGTGCAATAAGATTAAAAGAACGGGCACATCTTTTTGAAATAAGGAACCGGGATAATCGTCAGAAGATAGCAGGGAATGGACATGGCGATCGCCTTGCGCCACCGCTCCATGTTTAATCATGACTGCTTGACAAGAAATTTAGTCAAAACGCCATACGCATCAGCTAGACGATATGCCATACTGCTTTCAGCAGGTAGGTCAAAGTCTCGTCCCACTAACTGATTAAGTTGACACGACCAAAGGACATCTTTTCCCAGAAAAAAGTCTTTAATCTCTTCTTTATAAAAGCGAGAAGCCCCACCAGAGACTAAAACTTCGTCTATATTAAAGCGATTTGCTCCCAGATTTCTATCTATCCATTGAGCGATAGATTTCCAACAATCAGCACTGACTTTCTCTGTTACCTCAATCACTTGGTTAACCTGATGCTGGAGATTGGCTTCGTTCTTGACTTTCTGCCAAAGTAATGCCTTTACCTGAGAGTTATTCCAGCGAATCTCGTAGATGGCTTGGATTAAGTCATGACTGGATACAGAAGTAGCATCTAAGGTAGTCTCGGCAACAACTCGGTCAACTAACTGGTGAAATCCGCCAGCACTGCAATCGCTTGCAATCTGTTGCCCTTCCTGATAGAAGTACAGACTGTTATTGTAGTGACCCATAATCAAGCACAGAATTCTCCGACTGCGGAAAGCTTGTTTGGGAAGTTGTAACTCTCGCCGCTTCAGTAATCCCCACCCCTCTGGCTGAATTTCGAGTATCTGAATATTAACTCGGTACTGTTTGCCACGAAAATTAAACCCTGATTGCAAAGCTTTCACTAAATTTTGCTTAAATTCTTTACTGGTAGACCACTCGCTTAGAGGTAATAATACTGATAGAGATACTGAAAACTCAGTTACTCCTTCGATGGCAGCAGAAAAGTCTTTGTTTTCAAAATCCTTTTGATTGTTTAGTCCAGCCTTTTCTGCGATCGCTCCTAAAATTGCCAAGCACCTGCTAACTCCGTGAACTGTCTTGAGTTCGTCTTTCTCTAGTTCTCGACGATTTCGGTAGCGAGCATTACGGGTAATAAACCCTAAAGCTTCCCCTGTTCCATCTGGAAATTCTAACCAAGCATCTTTTTCTGGGTCAGAATTTTCTCGTTTAGCGTTGGCAATATCTTCTAAGGTTAGGCTAACAATTTCGGGTTCTAAAAATAGGAGTTGTTTATCAATTTTCGGAGCAAGAATAGTCCAAATAGTTTTTGCTAAAGATTTACCTAGATCGATAACGGCAATTATTTCGGTCATCACGTTGCTTGTGATTTAATTATTAGTAGTTTGAGAAATTATTGGCTAAGTCTAGGGGAGCAAGCTTAATCCTTAACCCTCTGTTTATATTTATATTGCACGTTAATAATGACAAAGTTGGGACATAACTCAGTTCTTTCTCTACCTAACAAATTTAACAACTGATTTTATTTAAGTTTTTGTAAAAAGTAAGCTAGTAGAATGATACATTAGTTACATAACTAGCAATTTAATGCGATCGATAGTGACAACCGAAGAAGTTAAAGCGTTGATTCAAGCAGTTGATAAAGCTGACTCTGCCGATGAATTGTTAGAAGCCGTCAAAGCATTAGCGGCTGTCCGTCACGAAGTAGCAATCCCCAAGTTGATTGAAGTGTTAGGCTACAACAACCCAGGTGCAGCAGTTGCCGCAGTCGATGGACTGATCGATATTGGAGAAGTCGCCGTCTCTTACATATTAGAAAAGCTCGATGGTTATAATTATGGAGCGAGAGCCTGGGCAACTCGCGTTTTAGCAGGGATTGGCGATCCTCGCGCCCTCGATCTATTATTAGATGCAGCCAGTAATGATTTTTCATTAAGCGTGCGTCGAGCAGCCGCCAAAGGGCTGGGTAGCATTCGCTGGCCGAAATTGTCCTCTGAAGACGTGTTACAGGCTCAAATGAAGGTTCTCGACACGCTGTTAGTAGTGTCTCAAGATCCAGAATGGGTAGTACGTTACGGAGCAGTTGTCGGGTTACAATCGCTCTGGAGCGCAACAGCAGCAGTGACATTAGAACCTCAGAAAAAAATTTTAGAGCGATTTGAAGAAATGCTTGACATCGAGCCAGAATTAGTGGTGCGCGTCCGCATCCAGTTAGCAATAGCACAATTAAATTAAAAATTCAGATAAAAAACGATCTTTCCCTAGATAGAATCGCGATCGCAATTCTATCCTTTATCCTTGAGACTTAAGCAATGGTTTTTGCCAATTGAGCATCACAATGGCTGAAAAACTTATGTTTCCCAAAAACTTATGAATTTAACCATTAAGATAGGGTAAGCTTGAAAAATTTTTTTACCTTTTAACTCGCTCGTGCTACGATCTTCGAGCCATTTTATAAAAGCGTAGATTGAAAAATGTGCGATCGTAAAACCTAAGAGGATACTCAACTTGCTAACAGAAAGTCCAATCGTTGCATTTACGATTCTTGTGGCGGTTATTTTTATCGTACCGCCTATCTTTGAGCGGCTGCGACTGCCAGGATTAGTCGGTTTGCTGGTAGCAGGTGTCATTTTGGGTCAGAACGGTCTAAAACTGTTAAATTCAGACTCCGAAACCATCGAATTGCTATCAGATATCGGTAAAGTTTACTTGATGTTTGTAGCTGGTTTGGAAATTGATTTAGAACAATTTCGCCAAACTAAAAATAAATCGATTGGATTTGGTATTCTCACGTTTTTAGTCCCTTTAGTGGCTGGCATTGCAGTCGGACGATTGTTTGATTTTAGTTGGAATACTTCGGTTCTGATCGGTTCTCTACTGGCTTCTCATACTCTCCTAGCCTACCCCATTGTTAGTCGCTTGGGAGTTGTAACCAATGAAGCCGTAACCGTTACCATTGGGGCAACAATCTTTACCGACACGGGAGCTTTGCTAGTTTTGGCAGTTTGCGTTGGTATTCATCAAGGAGAATTTACAGCGATTAGTTTTGCCACTCTGTTAGGCGGATTGGCAATTTATGCGGCGATTGTTCTTTTTGGCTTCGATTGGGCGGGAAAAGAGTATTTTCGTCGCACTGGAGATGAGGAAGGCAATCAGTTTCTTTTTATCCTGCTGGCGTTATTTGTTGCTTCGGTGGGAGCGCAAATTATTGGAGTCGAAAAAATTGTTGGTGCGTTTTTGGCAGGTTTAGCAGTCAATGACGTACTGGGAAATAGTCGCGTCAAAGAAAAAATCGAATTTGTTGGCAGCGTTTTATTTATCCCTTGTTTTTTTGTAGACATGGGACTGCTTATCGATCTGCCTGCTTTCGTTAAAACGCTTAGTTCGGTTTGGCTGACAGCGGCAATTGTCTTCGCCTTAATTGGTAGCAAATTTTTGGCAGCCTTGTTCGCCAAACTACTCTATCGCTACAATAAATCGGAACTGCTGACCATGTGGTCGCTGTCGCTGCCTCAAGTTGCTGCTACCCTAGCTGCTGCTTTGGTTGCCTACGAGACGGTAAACCCAGCAGGCGATCGCCTAATTAATGAAGGAGTCCTCAACAGCGTTATCGTACTGATGTTAGTAACGGCTATCCTCGGTCCCTTAATTACGGCAAGATCTGCTAGCAATCTCATCGTTTCTGGGACAGACACAACCGCGAATAACCTTTCTAATTGGTGGCACAAAGACGAAGGAGAAACCGAAGAAAAGAAGCGCAATCCGTTTTTGGTAGTAGTTCCCATCTACAACCCACAAACTCAGCGCTATCTCTTAGAAATGGCAGCAATGCTGGCGCGTCACGAAGCTGGACAGATCGTGCCTCTGGCGATCGCTAAAGCAGGCAGCCACATGGACGATCCGCAGTTAACAGATATCCTCGATCGCACTGACGAAAGATTGCAAAAGGCAGTCAAAATTTGTAAAGAGTTTAATGTAGAAGCATCACCATCGCTTCGCATCGATGACAATGTTGCCTTGGGAATTGGTCGCGCCAGTCGCGAAAAAAACGCCAGCTTGGTCGTTATGGGTTGGGGGTATACGGCTGGCTTTCGATCGCGTTTGTTTGGCAATCTTATCGATCTCGTTTTTCTCTCATCTCACTGTCCGGTTGCTGTAACGCGCCTTTTCACAAGTCCTGCCGAGATCCGCAACATTCTTGTTCCCATCGATAATTTAACGCGCCGGGCGATCGCAACTGTCCGATTTGCACAAATATTAGCAGATACTAATCAAGCCCAAATCGTTCTCCTGCATGTATGCGATCGTAGAATGCCGAGCAATCAAATGCAATATTTCGAGTCGCAATTATCTGAAATAGTTTCTGACGGAAATTTACAGGTATCTCCCAAAATACAAACAATTGCCAACGATGATGTTGCGAGAACAATTATCGAGCAAGCTAAAAACTTCGATTTAGTTGTTTTGCGTTCGGTTCGCTATCGTACCGCCGGAGGATTAGCGGTTAGCGAAGTCACGACGAGAGTTATTAAAGAATTAAAATGTTCGATTGTCTTACTCGGAGAACCCCGATCTTAAAAAGATTAGGGACAGAAAATTAATTGCATTTGAATTAAATTGTTTGATTTATGCAAGAAGTCTAATCAAGTTAGGAATGAAGGCGGTA
This sequence comes from Candidatus Altimarinota bacterium, assembly GCA_012031035.1. Lineage (GTDB taxonomy): Bacteria > Cyanobacteriota > Cyanobacteriia > Cyanobacteriales > Microcystaceae > Hydrococcus. The sequence continues at coordinate 13,649 of JAAUUT010000098.1, forward strand.
GGCTCAACAAATGGAAAAGTTATTGTTCCAGTCACAGTACCTTTTGGTGAAGTCAACTTATCTAATCGATCGCAATTTTGAAGCGAGTTACCGCTCGGTAAGCCAACAAATTAAATTTTCTTCTTGAATAGAAATAATTCCTTGCTGGCGCAATTTTCCCATCAGACGAGTAATCGTAACGCGAGTGGCTCCGATCGCGCTAGCTATTTGCGCGTGAGTCAACGGATAAGGCAAACAATAACCGCGATCGCTTGCTTCTCCATATTCTTCTATCAAAAGCTTTAAAAAACTGATTAGTCTCTCAGTGGTGCGTTTTTGTCCCACAATACACAACCAAAGCAACTTGCGCTGATGCTGGTAGCGGAAAATCTCTAAAACCTCTCGACGCAGGTGAGGCCAATTATCGAGTTCCTCCCAATACATCCAAATGACTTTCGTTTGTTCTACATGAGCGTAAACTTGAAAGTTAAAAGGCGATTGTGCAACAATTTCTAACGGTTGACCCGCACCGACAAATCCTAAAAATACTTTGTCTGTCGCGTCTGACGCTGTGGGGTTATCGCTTCCGCTTGCTAGGGCCGAACCGACAAGGCGAACCGCACCTCTGTGTACGAGATACAACAACCCCGGCCGAGTCGGGATTTTCTCGTCTTTGTTAAAAATTCTATCGCGGTAGTGCGACTGTGCCCAATCAATAATTCCTTGCCAAGTTACAAACGGTCGAAATTCTGGTGTAGAAGCGGACGATGGCATAGATCTAAGTGCCTCAAGCAAGTAACAGTCAAAAGCCAATTAGAAAACCTTATGAGTGAATAAAAATTTTGGCTGCTGTTAAAAGGCAAATTAAATAGATCGATTGCTAAAAAATAAAAAAAATATTAAAGCTATGACGATTAATGTATCAGAAAACACTTTTGTTTTTCCGCCTTATTTATTTAAAGTTTCGTTAAGCTGTTTTTCGATGCGAAGATTAATCGAGCAAACGCTGAAAAATATGCTATTGCTGGAACCAAATGACGTAAATTATCGCGCCTTACCAAAAATTACGCTTTATTCGCTTCCCTCTCCCCTGGGATATCGTAGCGCGATCGCCTTACAACTAACAAAAGAAGAAAAGTCTCGCGTATTATTTTTAAAAAAATTTGTCACAAGCTTGAGCAAAACTCATTCTGAACAAAGCAATCGCGCTACGCTCGATTTTACAGTTCGAGTTAGGGAAGCTGGTTGGATAGATTTTTATCCGAGCGATCGCGCTTTAGCAATTTGGTTGCAACAACTCTTACAATATCTCGAATTACCCGACGCTAAACCAGTTAAAGAAGAAATCACTGCCAATCTATTTGCTAGTCAGTACGCTCATGCGCGTTGTTGCTCTCTGTTACGCTTGGGACATCGGGAAGGTTTAATTCAACTTAATAGCGTTTGGCAATGGGACGCACCAAACCCTCTTCCTTGGTGTCATCCCGAACGATTGCAATTAGTTTGTCCAAGAGAACAACATCTTATCGGTCAAATCCTGGTAGTCGTCGATGAGTTGGATAGTGTTTCTGTGAAAGAATCGATTAAATTAGTCACCAATCTCAGTCAATCGGCTTTGGAGTTCGATCGCCACTGTCGAATTTGGGGAGAAGTCAAAAAAGAAATACCGCAATTATCGCAGGCTAGATTGGGATTAATCGCGATCGCGCGATTGTTATTGCAAAAACTTCTACAAGAAAAAATAGGCATTTGGGCACCTGTAGAATTGTAGCTTATAGTTTATGCTAAATCGAAAGTAACAAGTATCTTTGTTGGAAATTATGTCAGATATCAAAACTCAGTTGACTGAGGAAATAGCTGAAATCGAATGGAAAGATTTAATTCCTCATGCTCAACGCGATGCAATAATTGTTGTGAATGAATCGCTTTCTTTGATTGATGTTGCTGTTGCTATGGCTAGTGATAATGTCGTCTTAGTTCAACAGTGGATCGGTCAAAGTTTAATTCATAAACCTTCTGTAGACGAACTTAGTGATTGGAATAGCAATCCATCGCAAAAATTTAACACATTAATCGTGCAACCTTTTGTTTTAATCGGTGCGGTATAGTTCTTGCAATAGTGCGTTAAAAATTTTTTGTGTTTTATACATACGGGAAACAGTAAGTCGGGAAACAACGCACGCGCTCAGAAGGTCTTCACAATTGCCCTTCTGAGCATTTTAGGGAGTCGTGTAGAGAAAGTGTAACTAATTTTTATGTCTAAGCATTTAGCTTGATAGCGAAATTGGGAACGATTAGGGAACACCAGTGGCTCGAAAAAAATTGAATCTAGTGACTAGCATTAAGCTAGTCAAACTAATTAGTTATTCTATGATTTCTGTTGTTGCTTGCGCTTGAGCATAGAACCTACACCAAAAGTCGCTAAACTTAGGAAACCAAACACAGAGGTAGGTTCAGGAACCTTTTGACCGCCATCAACGCCGCCACCACCGTCGATAACCTCTCTTTCGATTTTCTTACCGATCGCAGCTTCAAAATCGAGAAAGTCATTGGCAACTTCGACAAAGGAGCCGCGACCTCCGATGACATTATCGCGATACCAATCATCTAAAGTGGCATCGTCAGTTAGAATTGGCAATCCATTAATGACATCAATCCCTGCTGCGAGAGCCGCATCTCGTGCCGCTGAGGTAAGCGCGCCAGAATTTTCTCGTCCATCACCAGAGACATCAATAAGTTGCCGCTTTGATAAAAACCCGTTATCAGCACCGCCTGTTTCCGTTCCAAAACGCGGTACTGCAAAGTTTAGCGCAGAACCAGGTGCAGTTGAACCAGCAAAGAGACGACTGCTAGTAGCTGCTGCGATCGCGTCAGCAAAAGCATCAGCGCTGGTATTATCTGAGATTTGCGTCCAAGAGACTACCTCTGCTTGGGAGCTTCCACCAGACCAAACGATAAAATTCGCCGCGAAATTCGTATTCGTAAATCTAGATTTAAAGCGTTGATATAGCCATTGACTTGCAGGTCATATTCGCTCGAATCGACACTGCCAGAAACATCGACTAGAAACGAAATTTCAGTATCGACCATCGTGGCAGCAAGGGCAGTTTCTGAAAAGCCGATCCCGGATAAACCGCAAGCAACCGTACAAAATACCGAACCCAATAAATTAAACTGGTTTTTGACCATAATTCCTCAGTGAAAATACGGATCTACATGCCAAACTATAAATCAACTTCGTCAATATTGGATGAAATTTATAGTAAAAACTCTTAAACTTCATGAAATCTTTAAAAAATGCTTTTATATAGTCAAAAAGAATTATAAATTGCATATTTTGAAGTTTATTAACTAATCGCCTTGCTCGATAACTTTCGGAATTTTCCACCCGAACGCTAGAATTTGGTAAGGTTTCTATTTCCTAAGAGAAACTCCTGTAAAAATGAAATTTAGCGAAATTATTGAAAAATTAGATAACTTAGTAGAAAATGGCAGTCTGACATCTCATCGCGATTGCGACCCTGAAATTACTGGAATAGCGGCGATTGACGAAGCTGTCTGCAATCAACTCAGTTATATAGAAGGCGCAAAATTTGCAGCAATGGTAACGAAAACGGCTGCAAGCGCTTTAATTTTGCCATTAGATAGCCAACTTCAATCGCAAGCCAGCGATCGCGGCATCGCTTGGATTGCCACAACCGATCCGAGATTGGCATTCGCTCATGTTATTAAACTTTTTTACCATCCCTTTCATCCGTCGCCAAAAATTGAGGCGACAGCAGTCGTTTCTGGGGATGCAATCTTAGGCAAAGATGTTTATATTGGCGATCGCGTTGTTATTGGGGCAGGTGTTAGAATAGGCGATCGCGTCTGTATTCATCCTAATGTTGTGATTTATCCCGATGTCGCTATTGGCGATCGCACAATTTTACACGCTAACTGTACCATCCACGAACGCACCCAAATCGGCTCCGATTGCGTTATCCATAGCGGTGCGGTCATCGGTGCAGAAGGCTTTGGCTTTGTTCCCATCCCCGATGGCTGGTTTAAAATAGAACAATCCGGTCGTACCGTACTCGAAGATGGGGTAGAAATCGGTTGTAATAGCAACGTGGATCGCCCAACAGTAGGAGAAACGCGCATCGGACGCAATACTAAGTTAGATAACTTAGTCCAGATCGGTCACGGCTGTCAAATCGGACAAAATTGCGCCTTTGCCGCACAAGTTGGTCTAGCAGGCGGCGTAAAAGTTGGCGATCGCGTTATTTTAGCAGGTCAAGTCGGCATTGCCAATCAAGCTAAAATCGGAGACGGCGCGATCGCAACTGCAAAAAGTGGCATTCACAATGATATTCAACCTGGGGAAATTGTCTCAAGTTATCCCGCTATTCCCCACAAATTACATTTAAAAATCTCCGCTATCTATAAACGTTTACCTGAAATGTATCAAACCTTAAAACGCCTTCAGAAACAACTCGGCGATACAGAGTAAAGACGCGATATATCGCGTCTCTACCTTTGAACTTTGAACTTTGAACTATCATGATAATTTGTCTTGGTGAAATCCTCTTTGACTGTTTAGCAGACCAATCCGGTAGAGAGTTGGAACGGGTAGAATCCTGGACTCCCTATCCAGGTGGCGCACCCGCTAACGTCGCTTGCGCCTTGGTTAAGTTGGGTACGCCAGCAGGGTTTATTGGTTGTATCGGTCAAGATACGGTGGGAGATGAGTTAGTCGCTTTATTAAATACGATTGGCGTAGACACAAGCGGAGTACAACGCCACGCAACCGCACCAACGCGACAAGTATACGTAACTCGTTCTCTGGAAGGAGAGCGCAATTTTGCCGGATTTGGAAACATTTCAACGACTGAGTTTGCCGATACTCGTCTAGACTCCCAAAAGTTGCCCGAAGCGTTATTTACCAATGCAGATTATCTCGTAATTGGAACGTTAGAACTTGCCTATCCACAAAGCCGACAGGCTATTTATCGCGTCTTAGAATTAGCCAAACAACACGGCGTTAAAATTTTTGTAGATATAAACTGGCGGCCCGTTTTTGGCTCGATCTAGACAAGGCTCCTCCTTTAATTGAAGAAGTCTTACAACAAGCAGATTTAATTAAATGCTCGGATGATGAGGCACAGTGGCTTTTTAAAACCGAGAATCCCCAAGAAATTGCGAGACGATTCGAGACAGTTAAAGGCGTTTTGGTAACAGCAGGAGCGCAAGGCTGTAGCTATAGTTTAGGCGATAGTTCGGGACACGTTTCCGTTTTTGAGGTGAAAGTCATCGATACGACAGGAGCAGGAGATAGTTTTGTGGCGGGTTTCTTACATCAATGTTGCCAGCAAGGAGAAGCGATTTTTCAAAATCCAGAAGCCGCAAAAAATGCGGTTGTTTATGCTAGTGCGGTTGGTGCTTTAACCACCACAAAACCAGGCGCGATCGCAGCACAACCCACCGCTAAAGAAGTAGAAGAATTTCTCGCTCGAAAAATATGATGTCTTCAAGGTGTAATATAAGAATACAAATATATTACAAAACAAGTTGCTATGACATCTCAATTTGAATATCTCTCTGTGTTTGACGCGCAGGATACTAAAAAACTAGGGGCGATTATTCAGCAGTGTTTCGGTAGTTCTCCCGAAAATTGGGAGCGATACCATAAACGTATTGGAATTGAAAATTTTCGTCTTTTACGCCAAGAGGGACATATTAGTGCAGGCTTGGCGATTTATCATATGGGTCAATGTTATGGCGGTCAAATCGTACCGATGGCAGGAATTGCCGCAGTCGGTGTAGCGCCAGAATATCGCGGGAAAGGTGCAGCTTACGAAATCTTGACCCAAACAATTCAAGAACTTTATCGTCAAAGCGTTCCTATTTCTGTACTTTATCCCGCTACTCAAGTTCTTTATCGAAAAGTGGGATACGAACAAGCAGGTAGCTATTGTAGATGGGAATTACCCTTATCTAATATTCCGATACAAGCGCGATCGATGACGATACGTCGCGTCAGTACCGACAACTACAGCATCTTTGAGTCTATTTATACTCGGCAGGCTCAAATTAATAATGGTAATTTAGCTCGCCATCAAGCCATTTGGCAACACCTACTCGAATCTGAAAAAGAACAAGCCGTTTATGCTTATCTTATCGGTTCTGAGAGCGAACCCGAAGGATACATTATTTTTACGCAAGAACGAAATGAGCAAGAGTTGGCGATCGCGATTCGAGATTGGGCGATATTAACCGCAGAAGCAGCTAAATGTCTCTGGACGTTTCTGGGAAACCATCGATCGCAAACTCAGAAAGTTTCTTGGCAAGGTTCGTTATCTAACCCATTTTTATTACTTCTCCCCGAACAAACCGCAAAAATCGTTTGGCAAATGATTTGGATGATGAGAATCATTGATGTATCTTTAGCATTATCAAAGCGAGGTTATCCAACAGGAATTGAAGCCGAATTAGAGCTAGAAATTCGAGATAATTTACTTGAAGCTAATAACGGCAACTTTTCCTTGCAAGTATCTGGCGGACGGGGAGAAGTTCGCCCAGGAGGAAAAGGAACTTTTCAAATAGATATTCGCGGTTTAGCACCTTTTTATACAGGATTTTTAAGTCCTCGCCAACTTCAGCAATTAGGCTACTTAAAAGCAACTCCAAAGGCTTTAGAAACGGCTACTTTATTATTTTCAGGGGATCGCCCTTGGATGGCAGATTTCTTTTAAGGGATAAAAACATTTTATTGATAATGAATGAAAATTGGAAGCGCTGAGAGCTAAGCAAAATTATACTTAAAGTAAGTATTTAAATAATCTTTCTCAATTCACTCTATATGATTGCCCTAGAAATGATAACCGGTAAAATTGACCAAATTTTACGTGAATTTGTGATGCGATCGCCAGAGGTTGAAGAGGCTCTTCTAATTTCTTCTCAGGGTCAACCCCTGACAATACCCCTAAAAATGAAATACAACAGTGTTTTAACGATCGCAGGAACAATGCTTCATTTAGCCGAGCGTATCGAGCGCGAATTTCGATGGCAAGAAATTCAACAGATTGCTGTTCGTTCGTCTACGGGATATATCACCTTAATTCGCTGTACGGAAGAAATCTTACTGCTAGTCAAGACTGCTAAAGCACCTTTAGGATTTCTTATTAAAGACATCGAAAATACCATAAAAACGCTTCAAACAGAACTTGAAACTTATCAAACAATCGAACTGAAATCCAACGACTCTTCACCACTGACGCTTAGGCGCAAATGTACCCAGCGTACAACAAGCAACAAAACGGCTACTAATCTCAAACTTACTCCTGATTTTATCAATTCTTGTCAACAAGAACTTGCAAAATATATTGGCCCAATTGCTTCAATTATCTGTAAGCGAACTCTTTCTAAAAATTCTCAAATAGAAGCTTCTGAATTCGTAAAAATTTTAGCCAAACACATACGGGATCGGCAACAAGCGCTGGAATTCCAAAATCGTTTCTTTTCTTAATAGAGTAACATTTTTTAAACTTGCATATTTTAACATTTCAGAAACATAGTAGAACTTTTTTTATGATTGAAAAACCTTAAAATTATCTAGAATGACAACTGGAAAATTAGAGAATTAGATAGCGCTAACCAGAAGATTTTGCGAATATATGTGTAATACCTAAGTTGAGGAAAATATTTTAGCTATGAAAAAATTATGGATGCTGCCAATTTTTAGTCTAGTTTTTACGTCTACTCAAATAATCAGTAGCGCATCAGCGATCGCTGCTACTCTATTCCAAGCCAAAATAGATGTGGAACAAGAGGTTTGTAGTAAACCCGCCGAACCGTGTCCCACGACATCCGACGCAACTGGCTTTTTCAGCGCCGAGCTTAACGATGCTGAAAATACACTAAAATACACCTTTAATATTGACGGCTTAGACTTAGGCTTTCCAATAGGAACGCCGCAAACAGCCGACTCTGGGGATGACATTATTAAAGTACACATCCATCTTGGTTCTCGTGGCGTTGCTGGCCCCGTTGTCTTTGCTCCGCTAGATCTTACTATGGGAGAACGAGATAATGACCTCGCGATCGTTGCTCCAGATGGCATTATAGGAGGAACGTTAAGCGGAATTTGGACGCTAAGTGAAGGATTGCAAGACCAGCTTGGCAATCTTAAATCCGAACAACTATACGTTAATATTCACTCTAGTCGTTTTCTAGCCAACGGCGAACTTCGCGGACAAATCACCAAAGCACCCGAACCTACGATGCTTGTTGGTTTAGCATTGGTTGGTACTGTGGGATTCCTTATTAGTAAGCGCCAGCGCAACTAAACGAGATAAGTAACTGGGATATTGGGATTTTTAGGAAAAAGGGAAAAGGAGAGAATTTTCATCTATCTTTTCCCCAATCGCAAAATTCTAAACATACTGCGATGCTTTTTCTCGCGACGTACTTCTAAGGAGATCGAGAAACGCATAAGCAGCAGGAGTTAGCAAAGCATCCGTCAATGCCGCAACGCAAATAACTCGATACAATGGAACTTGCAAACTGTAAACCTGTACGTCTGCGGGAATCGGTTCGGCTGCAAGGTGCGGACTGAGCGCCATTCCTAATCCTTTAGCTACCATATTGACAATGGTTGCATCCGAGCGAATTTGATAAGTCGCTTGCAATTCAATTCCATATTTCGAGCAATGATTGTAGACCATTGCATCGCAATCATCCCCATCAGGAGCCATAATTAGGGGGTATGCTTTCAAGTCGTCCCAATCAATTTGCTTTCCTTTCGCTTGAAAACTCGGTCCAAACAACGCTACAACTTCATCTTGCATTAAATCCCAGGTTTCAAACTCGCTTCTGGTTGGTAGATAAGTAATACCTAGATCGGCACGTCCTTTACGCAAATCCTCTTCTACATCTGGACGGTCGTCATAATCTGAAATACTAACAGCGATCGCGGGATAGCGCCTACAAAATTCGGCAATGACATCCGGTAAAATATGTGTTGCTGCGCTGCGAAACGAAGAAATTCTAACGTGACCGCCTTGCAAACCTTTAGCAAGATTCGCTTGTTTAACGATATCATCGAGCAGATCGATCGCCCTACGCGCGCGAACGATGATTTGCTCTCCGACCGGAGTAAGGTGAGCGCCATAACGACCTCGTGAAAACAAAGTCACGCCTAACTCTTCTTCCAAACTAGCGATCGCGTAGCTGACGGCTGATTGAGACAACTGCATCTGTTGAGCAGCTTCGCTGAAACTTTTGTAATCTGCTACTGCAACGAACACCTGTAGCTGAAATAGTTTGAGCGGATTTTTTTTCACGAAGATTCCATAACAGCGATCGAGTGTTGTTTTTGCATTGTCGCAAAAACTCAAATTTTTATCCATCAAATTTACTGATGGATGCGAATTCAAGCTATTTTTTGTTCTTTTTTAGACGCGATCGCTAGATTAGATATAGAAGCTCGCTACCTATGAGGAAATAAAACATGAAATTGTCAAAAATGGCATTAATTCTTCCTTTCAACCCGATCCATAAGCAAACTAAGCCTTCTTTCTGGTCGAAAATTAAACAGTTTTGGGAATTAATGTTCGACGCTTCGATCGCACTCCCAGAGTTACAAGTTTGGTCTAAGCGCGATCGTTGGGGAAATACCTTATGGAGTGCTTGCGATCCTTTGACTGGGCGATCGATTTCCCACATTACAGAAGAACAAATGCGCATTTGGATCGAGCAGCAATATCGTTAACCGTTGCCATGTTAAACCAAGCATTTTCCCTTGACACTCCCACCGATAAATCGGGGGATTCTTACCTCAACGTCAGAACTTGCTCAACCAGGCTTGCACCAAGAAAAGTAGAGGTTCCGACTCCGTAAGCTTCACATTCCCAGTGCCCCTGGGTAGCTAGTTTTAAAATGTTAATTGCTGCATTTGTATCGCGGTCGGTTACTAGACCACAACCGCAAATATGGGTTCTAACTTCAAGAGTTTTTGGAACAATCGTTCCACAATTACTACACATTTGACTGGTATTGTATGGGTTAACAGCAACAATTTGTCTTCCATACTTCACGCCAAAGTAGCCCAACCATTTGAAGAAAAGACCCCAAGCAACATCATTAACAGATTTAGCATTGCGACCTCTAGCTAGCCCTTTAACATTTAAGTCTTCGTGGGCGACCAAATCGTTAGATTGGCACA
>JAAUUT010000223.1 GCA_012031035.1 Candidatus Altimarinota bacterium
GTTGATGCGATCGTTACTTTGGTTGCGATCGCAAAATCTCTTCAACCATGTTTATGCGATCGCTGCTATTCTGATTGCAGGAGGAGAAGCCAAAGAAGGTGACGATACAAAATGGATTGAAGTCATTCGCAGCAAAGCAGCAGCAGTATTATTAATTGGCGATGCCGCACCCGCTTTCGCACGACGGTTGCAAGTGTCGGGTTACAAACCTTATGAAGTTGTCGAAACAATGGATAATGCAGTCAAACGAGGGTTAGAACTTGCCAAAGAAAAAGCCGCCCAAGTTGTCTTATTGTCGCCTGCTTGCGCTAGTTTTGACCAATATCAAAGTTTTGAACATCGAGGTGAATCTTTCCGGCAATTATGCTTGCAATTGCAATAATTCAAATTAGGGAATTGTCCGATGTCTTGCGATCGCGTATAACTCCTAAAAAATACTTGATTATTCAGAATAAGATGAATTAACTCGGTTATAAACTTCCAAATTCGAGTTATACTCAACCTTTTTTCCTATACAATCCTCAAATAATTGACGATGCTCTCGTAAGGAAAATTCATCATTTCTATTTTCATATTCTCTGACCCACGCTATTAGCATTGGCAGGTTTTTATTTTGCGCTTCTAGGTGAGGATATTTGTGTGGTTCCCAAGGTCGCGCTTTGCAATTCTCTATGCAAGTCTCAACACCAGGATTCAAAAAGATCGCTTCAGTACAATATATAATTGCTTCTCTTAACAAGTATGTATAACAACCTTCGATAACCCAACTATCAGATCTTTTAATAAACTCTAGCAACTCGCGTTTGCTTTCTTCAAAAGCCGCTCTAACACCTGGTTGGTTAGACTTCCAAGCGATCGCGTCGAGATCGAGATGTTTTGCCCGATGGAGACTCGCTAAAGCTTTAGCTAAGGTTGTTTTCCCCGATCCTGACTTTCCAAAAATAACAATTCTAACCATGCAGTCAATGGTATTTAAAATCGGTTATAAATCTCGTTCTAATCGTAAATTTTGACCGGGATTAAGTTGCCTAACTTGCTCGGTTAAATCTAACCAAGACTGTAGTTGTCCTAATTGAAAAGTGCGACTCATTACTACATAAATCGAGGTTTGATCGCAGCCAATTCCCGCCGTCATAACATTATCCCAGGAAGGCGATCGCAATTCATCAATAACCGTCCATTGTCCATCTTCCCACTTTAATTGACGAGTAAACGCAAAAGGTGCGCTTTTTTTTCCGGTTATCAAGATTTTTTGGAGAATTTTACGAATTAAATTTGGAAAAAATCTGCCAAACGCATACATAACAATTCGTAAAATCATTAAATTCAAAGTCGTCATTTGTTTTTGTTTTGCCCAACCTAACGAACCTTGAATTAAAATTTCGTCTTCCTCAATGATAATTTTATAGTTTCCCATCAAATGACCGACAGCATTTTTAATTTTGCTTCCTTCTTTGACTTGCAATGAAAATTGCGTGTCGGAAACGACTAATTTATTATCTCTAAATAGTTTGAAAGCGCCTCCTTTATTGAGTGCCAAATAGAGTTCCGTGTTTTGACGGCGATCGATTAAAATTCCACCTTCTTGCAACCAAAAACGACTCGTTTGACGCGGTTTAAAAGGCGGTCGTTCGGCAACAAAATCTCGCCAAGTTAATAAATAATTCCAAGTATGATGACCGATAATATGATCGTCAGCATAACAAGGCGCTAAACCATTAGCTAATCCTTTAAGAAAGCGATCGTTAATATTTAATGCTTCTGGCAACCATTTTCCTACTAATTCAAATCCGTGTGGAAAGAAATTATAAGTATTGCGACTCGTGTATTCTCCGCCATAGGAACCGTCGGGATGAACGAATTAGAGAAGCTAAGATTAACGGCTTTGCGATCGCGTCTTTAAGGCGATTATTGGTAGGATAAAATTCTTCGTAAACGCGAGCTAAACAAGAAATTGTTAGGGTATGATAGCCAGGATCGCACCCTTCGTACTCGATAAACCAACCTTCAGGATTTTGCCACGCTAAAACTTGTTCTAATCGTTGTTCTTTTTCGGCATTCCATTTATCAGTTTTGATGAGTTTTGATAATAGTTCTAAACAGAGAACAATTAAGGCTTGATGATTAGTTAAGCGTCCGCTTTCTTGATGATGTGCCAACCAATCAGCCCGTTTAATAAAGAAATCGATCCCGCTTTGATTATTTAATTCTAATAACTTATAACTTTCAATACAGGCAAGTAACGAAAAAGCGGCAGCCCCTCCCGCCCTCTCAAAAGGAAAATAATCGTCGCAAGAACCGTCTGGGTGGGCGCTACGGGCGGCGTAGAGAATACCTGCTTCTACCCAGTCGCGAATGATAGGTTGGCGATAAAAAGGGTTACTCGGAAGCTTTACATCGTAGGCGAGGGCGAGGGGATAAACGAACTCCTGCGACATCCCGCTAGGAAAATCGATAATTTTGTACTGCCAGAAATTGCGATCGAAACAGCCATAGGTGGGACTGTGAGGGTTACGATCTAGGAGAGTTAAAAGTTTGGGGATTTGCGCGATCGCTTCTAGAGCAAATAGATCTCGACTCATGTATGGGGGTTTCACAGAACAGGGAATAAGGCAATTATAGGTAAATTTGGATTTTAAGGCGAGACACTGTTACTTCAAGAAAATTTTTGGGAATTCTAAAACTGTAACTCTCAAAAAAAGATTGGTGATAAAAATGGTTTTTGTTATGAAGGGTTGTTAATTGATGTTCTTGAGAATTATTATAAATTTAACAAAACTTTATAGGACTAAAATGCCTCTGGGGTCTGAGGATTAATTAATAAATGTACGTGGTCATCCATAATAACAACTGCGTACATTATGTATTGTTTTTGATGAAAAAATAAACAGCTATCAAGTATAATTTGCCGAGCGGGTGGTGTTAATTGTAATCTTTCCCAGGTAACAAAAGTTATAAAACATCTTCTATTAGGATTTTCTAACCTTGGTAATTGTTTTTTAAAATCAAACAATCAATTTTTAATTTAGTTATTCAATTCTAATATAAATAACGCTTGCAAATCTGTCACAATCGCAGCGAACTAATGCACTTGCTCCAAGAGAATTTTCAATTGCAAGTTCCTGCTTGAGCAATAGGAGCGGCTATTATTCCTCGTTTCTCTAGTACGGTAGCAACGCGCAGAATTGCAGTCTCATTATACGGAGCAGCAATCAACTGTACTCCCAAAGGGAGGTTCCCCGGACGTTGAATTGGAACTGAAAGGATCGGTAAGCCAATGAAGGAGAGGGGTTGAGTATATAGCCCCAAACTCGCCCGAACGAGTTCTTCTTTCCCATTGAGCATCATCGTTTGTTGACCGATAAGCGGGGCAGAACAAGGGGTAGTGGGAGCTAAGATAATATCAACCCTTTGAAATACCTCTCGAACGCGATCGCGATACCAACGGCGAAACCGTTGCGCTTGAAGATACCAACTCGCAGGCATTAAAGCGCCAGCCAGAAAGCGATCGCGCGTTGCTGGGTCAAAATCTTGAGGTCGAGAGCGTAAATCGGCTAGATGCAGACTAGCTCCTTCGCAGGCGGTAATAACAAATGCTGCTGCTCTGGCTCGATGCGACTCTGGTAGCACTACCGACTCTCGCACGTCTAAGGCACGAGCGACTTGCTCGACAGCTTCTAAGGCAACGGGATCGGCTCCTTGTGTAAAATAGTCTATCGCGATCGCAATTCGTAAATTTTCAATTCCTTGCTCTATTTTAAACAAGCAGAGATCGGGTTGTCGATTCGTACAAACTGGATCGAGCGGATCGAATCCTTGTAATACATCAAATATCGTTGCGATGTCCCGAACCGAACGAGCAAACGGGCCAATACAATCGAGGCTATGAGCGAGCGGTGCGGCTCCTGCTCTCGATAAACGCCCGTAAGTAGGCTTCAACCCAAATACGCCACATAAAGCAGCCGGAACCCGAATAGAGCCATTTGTATCGCTCCCAAGGGTTAGGGGGACTAAGCCTGCCGCCACCGCCGCCGCCGAGCCACCCGAAGAACCACCGGCAATCCGCGTCAAGTCATGGGGATTATGGGTAGCGCCGTAGTGGGCATTTTCAGTAATGAATCCGTAGGCATACTCATCCATATTCAGCGCACCCACTAAAACGGCTCCAGCTTTTCTTAAGGTCGCAACTGCTGTCGCATCGCGTTTAGCTGGGGGATTCTCGGCATTAATTTTGGAGCCAGCCAGCGTAGGAATTTCGGCTATATCAAATAAGTTTTTTACGGCAAAGGGAACGCCAGCCAACAAACCCGGATTCTTCCCATCAGCAATTAGCCTATCTATTGCTTCTGCATCAGCTAAAGCATTTTGATTCATGACTGTAGTAAAGCAGTTTAGCGATCGCTCGCGTTCTTCGATATGGTTTAGCGCAACTGTTACAATTTCAGTAGCATTAACTTTAACTTGCCGAATCGCCTCAGCTATGGCAACAGCATTAGCTTTACTTAAATCTAAGGTCATAACTCGACATCCATACGTGCCCTTCTTGAACTAAGGATTATCGTGTTTTTTATTCTTAAGATTACAAAATTATGCTGGAGAAACTAGCGTTTAGCTTTTAACTATTTTAACTTCTTCATTATTTGAAAATCCTCAAAAAAAAACGTCTCCAATTGGAGACGTTTTTGCATGATTGATTAGCCTTGGCTAACAACTTATCCGTTGATAGCAGGAGCGGTTAAAGCAACAGGTGCTTGTTCGCCACTCGCTAAGTCTAAGGGGAAGTTGTGAGCGTTGCGCTCGTGCATTACTTCCATACCAATTCCTGCACGGTTCAATACATCTGCCCAAGTTCCGATTACGCGACCTTGCGAGTCTAGAATCGACTGGTTGA
>JAAUUT010000099.1 GCA_012031035.1 Candidatus Altimarinota bacterium
ATGCGCTAGATGAGGGAATTTCTCTGAAGAAATAACGAGCGCGATCGCTTACAGTACAATAGTTACAGAAATTAGAAATGGCAAAGGGTTTCGGAGAGTGACAGAAGAGAGTTAAGGTCGGGTTCTTCTAGAACAAAAAGAACACCATGGGGTTGAATTTGTCCGCTAACGTGAATTGGTTTGTATTCTGAACGCTCTAAATTAATAGGTTGAAGCGATAAATTAATCTCTGCCACGATATCCCCCTACTTTCTAGGTATAAAGCCTTATGTACTTGATGAGTTTGGCGTTAATTGTTATTCAATTTTCTTCTTCTCACTTTTTCTTTTAGCGATCGCACCCAAAAAACTATTACGCAAATCGCACCACTCACCAAAATCAACAATCTTGCAACTAGTTAGTATATGACAAAGCCAGGGGATTTTGTGCCTTGCATCTATTAATAATTAAAAATCAAATATTAACAGTTGTATCACAATATCGCTTTTTGTATGCACCTTGTTATGATTTCCAATTTTTATTCCACTTTTTTCTACTTTTTATAGAAAATAAAACGAGAATTTCTTTAATTTTGGGACTGACATGATATTCTTTCGTTAATATTCTAAAATTATGACGAACAGAGAGCAAAACGACGGGTAGAGGAGACTTAGCTAGATGTTATCCACCATTCACAGCGATCGCCACAGAACTTTAATTCGCAACTATTTAATTGTATTAAGCTCCGTCACGCTTCTCGGCATTGGACTTGCAGATATTTGCAATTGTCCTTCGAGAATTGCCCAACAAGACAGATTGGATAACTACGGACGCTATATCGATGTTGGTGTTGCTTCCTACGTTCAAAGAACCGTTCGCTAAAAAGGCCAGTCTCTATTTTTATCGATCGCAATTTTCTTTTTATTCTCTAACTCTGCTGCACGGCAGAGTTGTTTTTGGGTTGAGAAAAGTCTTAATTCCTTAACTTTTGCAGAAGCATATATTAGATTTAATACGTCAAAATTAAAGTATCTTTTAACAATATTTTGACATTGGTTATCGTTAAATGCTCAGTACCCCAAACGATCGCGCCTTGTCTCAAATGCCTCGAATTATTACTGCTTTACCGGGGCCGAACGCTAAAGCACTGATCGATCGCGATCGCGCTGTCTCTTCTCCATCCTACACTCGCGGCTATCCTTTAGTAGTTGCCAGAGGAGAAGGCTGCACGATAGAAGATGTCGATGGCAATCTTTTCCTCGACATGACAGCAGGAATTGCCGTAACTGCCACGGGTCATTCTCATCCCCAAATCGTTCGGGCAATCCAAGAACAAGCTAGCCAGCTTATTCATATGTCGGGAACGGATTTTTACTATGCTCCGATGGTAGAATTAGGCGAAATGCTAGTCAAACTGGTTCCCTTTGACCAATCCGGTCGCGTCTTCTTTACCAATTCTGGAACCGAATCGACCGAAGGCGCAATTAAACTAGCTCGTTATTATACAAGACGGGATCGCTTAATTGCTTTTTTAGGAGCATTTCACGGACGCACCTATGGAGCAATGTCGCTTACGGGTTCCAAAGCGGTTCAACGTCAAGGATTTGGTTCCCTACTTCCAGGCATAACCCACATTCCCTACGGAACTCACGCCAGTTTAGATTATCTCGAACAATCGCTTTTTACTTCAACAGTCCCCCCAGAAGAAGTCGCCGCCATTATCGTCGAACCCATCCAAGGCGAAGGCGGTTACATCGTACCAGAAGCGGGATTTTTAGAACGCATTCGTCAAATTTGCGATCGCTACGGCATACTGATGATAGTGGACGAAGTGCAGTCGGGAATCGGTCGCACGGGGAAATTCTTTGCGATCGAACATTGGGGAATTATACCCGACATTATTAATCTCGCTAAAGGGATTGCTAGCGGGTTGCCTCTGGGAGCTATCTTAGCGAGATCTGAGTTAATGACGTGGCCGAGTGGATCTCATGCCACAACCTTTGGCGGCAATCCCGTTGCTTGCGCGGCGGCAAAAGTAACCCTACAGCTATTGGAAACCGAATTACTTGAAAATGCACGTCAGCGAGGAGAAGAATTAATCGCTGGGTTGCAACAACTTGCAGAGAAATTTGACTGTATTTCTAACCCTCGTGGGAAAGGATTGATGGTTGCGATCGATCTTTTTGATGTTGAGGGTCAACTCGATCCTAACCGACGTAATTGGGTAGTAGACGCGGCATTTTATCGAGGATTATTGTTACTCGGTTGTGGCAAAGCAGCTATTCGGTTTTGTCCGCCGCTTGTTATTACCAGCAAACAAATACAAATTGCTTTAGATATTCTCGCTCAATTATTGGGAGAAATTCCATGAAAAAAGCAGAAATTGCCCGTCAATTATGGGACAATCTTTGGGAGGATTATAGCCGTCGCGTCGAATATGCGCGTATCTATCAACAAATGATAGAAGAAGCAGGCGGCGCGATCGCAAACGATCATATTGCTTTTCGTTCTCTGCGTCTCACCCTTGACTTACCTACCGGAAAGATTAATTTAGGCATTTCCTATTTAGCTAGTATTGTAGAAGCATTAGGCTACGAAGCAGCCGGAGAATACCAATTTCCCGACCAACATTTATACGCGCGACACTACCGCCATCCCGAACAAGATCGATACGACCTTCCCAAACTTTTTATCAGCGAATTAGTCTTAGACGCATTACCCAATTCGCTTGTTCGACAAATCGAAGCAACGGTTAGTTATAGCGAGTTTTTTGAGGTAAATTCCTTAAAAAAAGACTTTTCCGCCGCCGAATTGCAAACGGCTTTCACTCGTCCTTGGAAACCGCCAACGCGATCGCTCGTCGAAGCAGTTAACCAAGTTTCGCAATATGGAGCCTGGGTTTTACTCCACGGCTATGCAGTCAATCACTTTACAGGCTACATCAACCGTCAAAATACTCCAGCTTACCCAGATATTGAAAGTACCGCTCGCATCTTAGCACAACGAGGCATCCCTATGAAAGACGCGATCGAAGGAAGTCGAGGAAGCGGGTTGCGTCAAACTGCTACTCAAGCAGTGACAGAAATGGTTGCCGTTTGGGATGAGGAAAAAGGCGAACTAACTGAGATTCCTTGGACTTATGCGTATTACGAGATTGCCGAACGTAATGCGATCGAAATTGCTCCCGGTAAAACTGAGTTATTTCAAGGATTTCTCAACGCACAAGCTAAAAATTTGTTTGAAATGACGAAAACAGCGCTCGGCGATCGATAAAACAATATTTAACCTCTTTGTTAAAAACTAAAAAAAACCAGAAAGAAAAATGAGAAATTATGCAAAAAACCTCGATTAATCCCAACAAATAAATAATATATTGCCAATAGTTTCATAATTTATTCAAATATCATTGACTAGCTAAAACTATTTCAGATATTGTTTGGATTGAATTATTGTCTCGTAGGTTACATCAGGGGTTAAATAATGGTAGATCCAGGGAATACAAACTCTACAGCGTTACGTATTGGCAATCTCAGCACGCTTCGTACTTTTACCGACATTGTTGGTACAAATGACCTAGCGGATGTCTATCAGTTCAATGTGACGCGCGATAGCCTTTTCAACCTAGCTTTGAGAGGCTTAAGAGACGATATTGCCGTATCGCTAGTCTACGATCTCGATAATGATGGCGTGTGGGATAGCGGGGAAGATATCGTTACGGTAGGGGACTTTGATGGCGATACAGTTAGCGATCGCCTTATCAATACGGAATTATCCGCAGGAAGCTATTTTGTTTGGGTCTTTCCCGACCGAGACGACGACAACAGCAGTTATAACTTGTCATTATCGGCCCGTGCCTTGGCACAAAACCCAGTTGCCGATCCTGGTAACACATTAAGCACGGCATTGAATATCGGCAATCTTAGTACGCTTCGCACTTTTACCAATTTAGTCGGTACAGCCGACCAAGCCGATGTCTATCGTTTCAACGTGACACGCGATAGCCTTTTCAACCTGGCTTTGAGAGGCTTAAGAGACGATATTGCCGTGTCGCTAGTCTACGATCTCGATAATGATGGCGTGTGGGATAGCGGGGAAGATATCCTTACAGTAGGGGACTTTGATGGCGATACAGTTAGCGATCGCCTCATCAACACGGAATTAGCCGCAGGAAGCTATTTTGTTTGGGTCTTTCCCGACCGAGAACAAGATAATAGCAGCTATAATTTATCGCTATCGGCTCGCGCCCTGACGCAAAACCCAGTCGTCGATCCTGGCGAAACATTAGATAGGGCATTAAATATTGGCAATCTTAGCGCTCCTCGCATTTTTACTAATTTAGTCGGCACAGCCGACCAAGCCGATGTCTATCGCTTCAATATAAGGCGCGATGGCTTTTTCAACCTACGTCTGACCAATTTGAAAGATGACATAGCCGTGTCATTAATTGCAGATACCAACAACAATGGCGTGTTTGATAACGGCGAAGCTATTGTTACGTTAGGCGATTTTGATGGCGATACGGTTAGCGATCGCATTATCAACCAAGCACTAAGCGCGGGAACTTATTTTGTTTGGGTCTTTCCCGACCGAGAACAAGACAATAGCAGTTATAAATTAGAAATCTCATCGAGAGTCGCTACCCCATCTAATTTCGACGATTATATTGTTGGCACATTCAACAACAATGCGATAAATGGGTTGGGAGGTAATGACTATTTATTTGGTGAGGCCGGCAACGATAACATTACAGGCGCAACAGGCAACGATACCCTTCTAGGCGACTTCGATAACGATACGCTTGATGGTGGGACGGGTAATGACATCCTCCTTGGCGGAGCCGGAAGCGACAGAATGGTTGGTGGCGTTGGCAACGATAATTATTATGTTGATAGTCGTGCTGATGTCGTAGTAGAGACCTCCACGCTTCCAGCAGAAATTGATAGCGTTTATTCTTCTGTCTCTTACAGTTTAGGAGCAAATACAGAAAAATTGTTCCTAATTAGCACTGCGTCAATTAATGGTACGGGTAATAGTCGTAACAATCTCATTCAAGGTAATGCAGGCAATAATCTCCTTAATGGAGGTACCGGAAATGACACTTTAATTGGCACATTAGGAAATGACACTTTAATTGGCAGTTTTGGCAATGACGTGCTTACGGGTGGAGTGGGTAGCGACATCCTCAATGGTGGAGTTGGAAACGACACAATGATCGGTAGCGTTGGTAACGATATTTATGGCGTTAACAGTCGTGCTGATGTCGTAATTGAAAATTCTGTCTTTCCTACGGAAATCGATAGCGTTTATTCTTCCATCTCTTATAGTTTAGGAGCCAATCTAGAAAGGTTATTCCTAACTGGCACTGCTGCAATTAACGGTACGGGCAATAATCGCAACAATTTAATTCAAGGGAATGCAGGTAATAATCTCATTAATGCAGGTATCGGAAATGACACTTTAATTGGCGCAGCAGGAAACGACACTTTAGTTGGCAGTTTTGGCAATGATGTGCTAGCTGGTGGGGTGGGAAGCGATCGCTTTATTTTCCAATCTCCCAATCAAAAGGCGGATCGAATTACGGATTTTAACCCCGTTAACGATTTAATTCTGGTATCTGCCAGAGGATTTGGTGGCGGATTAGTAGGCGGTAGGGCCCTCGCACCATCGCAGTTTCGTTTGGGTGCTGTTGCGGCGGATGCTAACGATCGCTTTATTTATAATCGAACCAACGGCGTGTTATTTTTTGATGGCGATGGCAGTGGAGATACGTTGACTAGAATTGCGATCGCGTCTCTCACGCCTGGAGTTGCTCTCACCAGTGCAGATATTTTTGTTTCGGCGTAAAAAACGTTTCAAAATGATGTTTGGAGCAATCTTGAAACCGATTTAATCCTCAATTAGGGCCGCAAAGCCCTATGACCCTCACCCCTCCTTACAGTTATCAGTAACCCGTGAAGTCCCTCGATAACTGATAGCTGAAGAAGGGAGAAGGGGTGAGGGCAAAAAGAATCTAGTATAGGGGAAGGTACAATAAAACTAATCGACTAAATCGCGATCGAGAGCAAAACGAAATAATTCAGAGCGATTACTAGTTTCTGTTTTTCTAAGAAGACTACTAACGTATTTTTCCACTGTTCTAGGACTCAAATGCAACTCATGACCGATTTCGGCATTAGAATGTCCTTGAGTTAACAACCTTAAAACCTGTTTTTCTCGCTGCGTAAACTCAAAAGAAATAGGCTGAGAATTAGAAGAGGCTGGAAAAACTTTGCGATCTTCTTGTGTCGGTTTGAGTTCGGATTGATGTTCGGAGAATCGCCATTCTGACTGAATTATTTGCGATCGCTCTAAGAGATTGCGCACCACTGCTCCTAGTTCTTCCATGACAAAAGGTTTGGGCAAATAAACATCGCATCCCGTTTGATAGCCTAAAATCCTTTCCTCGGTAGAAGCTCTTTCTGTTAAAAATATAACGGGTAGAAGTCGAAATTCAGGACGCTGGCGAACTTGCTTGACTAGATCGTAACCATCTTTAATCGGCATTTTAATATCGGACACCAGCAAGTGAGGATGATAGGTTTCCAACAAGTGTAGTGCCTCTTGACCATTCTGGGCAGCGACAACTGAATATCCTGAGATTTCTAAGTAATCTTTAATTGCTAGACGTATTCCCGGATCGTCATCAGCGATCAGGATTAACAGGGGCATATTCTTTCTAGAAAACGATTCTGACCTATCTTTAGCCTATCACTCCTAATCAGTTATCAGTGTCCCGATCGTTATTTCTCGTTCCCAGTTTCCAATGTTTACAAAATGGTTATTTAAAGCTACTCGAACGGCATCTAGGTCATAATGAAAAGGACGTTGGCGGGGAATATAGTCTCGTTCGTTGGGTTGACCGTGGCGCAAGACTGCATTAACAACCAAACAAGGCTCTGAACTAAGATTTATTGCTCCGTGAAGAACCCCTGGAGGAATGGTTGCGACTTGGGGAATGCGATCGCTCAATGGCGTGTAACGATACTGGCGATTTTCTAAAGTTACTAAAACAAAACTGCCTTTAACTACGAGGAGTTGATCTGTTTGTTTTCGATGAACAAATAAATTTTCGATAGTGTTGGCAGGGAGTTGAACTAACATAGTTTCATTGCTTGATTGGGGCGTATAAAATTGTGTCATCCCCCCTTGCATCGATTCCAATTGACGAATCGAGATTCCTTTACTCAACCCCATCGATTATCTCCTCGCGCTCGTATTTTTGCAATATTTTTAATTATAAAAAAAATATTTATGACAATTTGTTATATAAATCACACAAGTGTGCCAAGTTATGATATTTAAGAAGTTTAAATTGTAGAAGTATAAACCTGTGCTGTCATTGGTCACTGGTCCTTGATAACTGGTCACTGTAAAAGCTGGTCACCAGTCATTGTTGATGATACGATCGAATTTAAAAAGTCTTGGGTTTCAATGCAAAACTGCTTAAGCTGGCTCCTTACTTAATTGCGGCTGGTGCTGCTTGGTCGTTAGGGTTTATCTACAACGTTTACTATGGCGGTGAATTAAGCTGGTTGCGGATAATGTACGAAGATAAAATAGCGCTAGCTGCCGAGCAAAACGCTCCTAGACGCTTGCTAATTACAGGCGGATCGGGCGCTCACTACACGATAAATTCCCAAGAAATCGAAAAAGGATTGGGAATTCCAACCATCAATTTAGGGTTAGACGGGCCTGTTGGGTTAGATGTGATCTTGCCGAGTATTATCGATGCAGTGCGTCCTGGCGATATCGTTCTTTTAATTCCCGAATATCTAATTCTGCTCGAACCCGATGGTTTAGGCGATCGCTCGACGGGTTTTGGCGTGGCGACAGGACGACCGGGGTTAGGCGGCATTCCTCCCAAGCAGTTAGCCGAGGAAGCTTGGCTTTTAGGCGTTCCTAGTTTAAGGGCGCTGACTAAATCGACAATGGATTTAGTAGAAAAAGGTCAGTTAACAGGCTATTATTCCGATCCCGTGGACGATCGCGGCGATCCAACCGTAACTAAACCACGCGAAGGAGACTGGTGGGAATTAACCATCGATAGCCCCGTCAGCAAACACGCCCTCCAAAGTATCGCGCAATTTCGCAAAGACGTAGAAGCCAAGGGAGGAACGCTCATTTTATCTCTTCCTTGGTTTTATGGAAGTTCCGATGAAAAAACCCTTGCCAATGTGAAAAAGACCGCGCAAGAATTGGCCAAAATTGCTCCGCTTATCTACGAAAAAGACTCTTTCAATATCAAGACCGATTCTAAATTGTTTGCCGATACCCACTATCATCTTCAACCCGAAGCAAGAATAATCCGAGCCAAAGAATTAGTCGAACAGCTAAAACCCGCGATCGCCCCTCATGCCAAACAACCAACAACCCATCCTTAACGTTCCTCATGTTTGCATACTTGGCGGTGGTTTTGCAGGCTTGTATACGGCTCTGTATCTAAGTAACTCAGCTTGGGCGCGATCGGGTCGCTGTAAAATAACATTAGTCGAACCCAACGATCGCTTTCTTTTTAGCCCTTTGAGTTACGAACTGATAACGGGAGAATTGCAAGCTTGGGAAATCGCGCCATCTTATCAAAAATTGCTCGCCAACACTGGCGTTGTTTTGTGCGAGCAAAAAATGCAAAAAGTCGCTCTTAAAAACCGTGAAGTTACCCTAGAAGATGGCACGGCGCTTAACTATGATTATCTAGTTTTTGCAGTTGGGGCCCAAAATCGCTGGGCAACTATCTCAGGTCTGCGTGCCTATGCCTTGACGTTTCGGACGCTAGCCGATGCCGAACGTTTAGAAGCAAAACTAACCATTCTTGGTGCATCAGAGCGTCAGTGGCTAAAAGTCATTATTTTGGGTGGAGGCGCGAGCGGAGTAGAATTAGCTTGTAAGATAGCCGATCGCTTGGGCAAACGCGCTCAAGTACACCTGATCGAGCGAGGCGATGAGATTCTCAAACCTTTTCCCTCTGGACTTCGCAAGGCGGCTTATCGAGCCATGAGAGCGCGTCGCATTCAGGTTGAATGCGGAACTGAGGTGATTGCCGTTGAAACCGAGTCAATAACAGTAATGCGCAACGACCAAATCGTCGAACTGCCAGCCGATTTAGTATTGTGGGCGGCGGGAACCGAATCGAGAGAGCCGATCGCGCGTTTAAATGCAGCTAAAAACGAGCGGGGACAACTCTTAACTCGTCCTACCTTACAATTAGTTGACCATCCCGAAGTGTTTGCCCTCGGAGATGTGGCAGAGGTTCGCAACCAGCATAAAATCGTTCCCGCAACAGCCCAAGCTGCCTATCAACAAGCTAGCCGCGCGGCAAAAAATCTTGAAGCGTTGATGCGAGGAAAGCCTCTACGACCTTTTCGCTACCTACATTTAGGCGATATGCTGACTTTGGGAAAAGGAGCCGCTATCGTCTCTAGTTTTTCTATTAATTTAGAAGGTCAACTAGCTGCGATCGTTAGACGATTGGTTTATATTCAACGCCTGCCAACCTTACGCCATCGCTGGCAAGTTTTGGAACATTTGCTCAACAGTACGATGGCAAAAATCCTACGCTGGTTTAACTATGGGACGCAGAAACAGAACAATCGATCTAGTTAAATCTTCAGGTTGCTCGATCGCGGATGTAATGCGAAAATTGTTGGCTAATTCCACTTGTTTAGAGTGTTTAGAGAGGGTAAGAGCGCGATGAGTGCTAGCGCAGAAAAAGCAAACAGTCCATTAAAGGCAAAAATTCAAGAAGTTTTGGGCTTTGACCTGCGATCGCTCGCCCTGTTTCGCATTGGCTTAGCTTTAGTCGTTCTTGCCGATTTGATAGTTCGTTTTGGCGATATAAGAGTATTTTACAGCGATGAAGGCGTACTGCCACTCCCTGCTTTGGGCGAAGTGCTGCCGAGTCCTTGGTATTGGTCGTTTTTTTCGATTAGCGGTCAGCCGATTGTCGCAGGGATAATTTTTGCGATCGCAATTTTTATTGCGCTGGGATTATTGGTCGGGTATCGCACCAGACTAACGGCGATCGCGACTTGGGCGATGATAATCTCTATCCACAACCGCAATCCCGCCCTGATTTTTGCTGCCGACGACGTTTTAAGAGCATTACTTTTCTGGGCGATGTTTTTACCTTTGGGAGCTTGCTACTCGATAGATAGCGCCCTTAATACTTCCGAGCGTCCCCTTCCCAAACGAGTCGTTTCTGGGGCAACTTTTGCCTTTATGGTTCAAGTTTGCTTTATTTATATGTGGTCGGCGGCTTATAAAACCAAAAGCGAACTTTGGTGGCCCGATGGCGATGCGGTTTATTATGCGTTAAGTTTTGACCAATATGCTACTCCATTCGGTCAATGGCTCCTCAGTTTTCCCGTTGGGGTGCTGAAGTTGATGACGCATTCTGCTCTTTGGTTTGAATGGTTGGGGCCGCTATTAATCTTTATTCCTTTTTATAACAGCGTTTTTCGTTGCATTGCGATCGTCTGTTTTATTGGGTTACACGCAACCTTTGGATTGTGTTTTGAATTAGGGATATTTCCCTTTTTGAGTATTGCAAGTTGGTTGGTGTTTATCCCGACGAATGTCTGGGATGCCCTGGCAAAAAGATTGTATACTCCCCAACGAGCGGGGTTGAGGATTAATTATGATGCAGACTGTGGATTTTGTAAAAAGGTCGTTCATTTTCTGCGGACTTTTTTAATCCTACCGGGAACGCCTTTATTAAAGTGTCAAGACGATCCTTCGATTTACGCCGCTATGCAAGAAAAAAACTCTTGGGTAGTCGTCGATTGGCAGGGAAATCTGCATTTTAAATGGGAAGCGATCGCTTATGTTTGTAGTTTATCTCCTATTTTTTGGTTTCTCGCTCCCATCCTTAGACTGGGGCCTTTGATGGCAGTTGGTAACAAAGTTTACGAAACCATTGCTACTAATCGACGTGCAGCAGGGATGTTTACTCGACCGTTTAAATATCGTCCCCTTGAAGTACGTTCGTCGTTAACACTCAATATTGTTACTTTATTACTGCTTGTCTTGACTTCCCTGTGGAATCTCAAAAGTTTTGTCGATCAAACTGTAGCGAGAAGATCCCCGCAAAAGAACGATTGGATTAGCGCTACCCATAAACTCTTCAATCGCAAGATCTTTCAGCAGGTCGATATCCTGAGTAAAGTAACGCGATTGGATCAGTCTTGGAGTATTTTCGCTCCCGCACCGCCGAGGGATGATGGCTGGCACGTTATCGTTGGAAAGCGCCAAGATGGTAGTGAGGTCGATCTCCTGAAAAATAGCGATTCCGTTAATTGGGATAAACCAACGATACAACAGCGAAACGCATTGTATAAAAATATGCAGTGGCGTACCTATTTTATCAATCTCAACCGCGCGATCGGCAAGAAGCTTTACCCTTTATATAGCGCTTATTTATGTCACAATGGGAATGCTAAACGCCAAGATTCGCAAAAACTAGAAAGTATTGATATCTATTTTATCGAGGAAAAAACGGTTCCTCCTGGCAATACTCAAACGATAAAAAAAACTAAGCCTTGGAATCAATCTTGTTCTAATCCTAATTCTCCATGAAGATGCACTAAATTATTAGAGCCATTGATATTATCCCAATTTTCAATAGTTGTGACAGAAATCCGCTCGCGGGGAAAAGGGGAAAGATTGTCATACTTCCCTTCAACATGACTTTTTAACCTTTTTTTGACCTAACTCTCTTCTGTCAAAGTGGGGATAGCGATTTCTTAGACTCTTATCTGATAAGGGTTTTGGCGCTCGAACTCCGTTTTGATTTTAATAATTAAAATTAATCGCCAAAACCATTATGTCAAAAGACATTGGAACTGTCATTGTGACAAATGTTGTCCCGTAATGACAGAAGAGAGCTAAGTAAGTCTCTCATTACTTTCGCAAATTGGTATTAAATGTGTTTTAGCGCAATTATACAGTCGGAGAGCGAAATTGCGATCGGGCAAAATCAATTAAAATTTGCCAATTTATTGAATAAAACGGGTTTTATTTGATTTATTTTTCCTTATTATCTAATTTGCTAAATTTTTCCTATTTGTAATATACGTATTTTAAGTAGTACAATGATAATGGTAAAATTAAACTTTGTTTTAACTGTTACCAAGATCTTCGCTACAGAGGCATCATGGCATCTTTTCGAGATATTCTCGGCTACTTTCACAAATATAAAGCGATCGCGATCTTCAGCATTGCTGCTTCAAGTATATTTGAGATTATCGATTTAGTAGTTCCTTATGCAACCGGACAAATTCTCAATGTCCTTTCCGAACAACCCTTAGATCGAATCGTCGAGAATTTAGTAACGCAAGTCGCTAACTTAACCAATCTTTCTGAAGGAAAATATCTTTCTCTTGGCGTACTCTTAGGCTTAATCTTTTTAGTAACGGTAGTAAGAGCGCCAATTCAACCGTGGTTGGGCGTTTGGTTTCATTGGGATATTGCCTTACGCGCTCGTCGCGACCACTTACGCAAAATCACTGCAAAAATTTTAACACTACCGCTAGCATTTTATGACGAACATAACCCCGGTCGTATCGCCAGTCGTATCGCTAGAGGAATTGAAAATCATACTTGGACTTATCCCGAAATTGCCGGACAAATGATTCCTAAATTGATGCGAGTTTTAGGAATTTTTGTCGTAATTTTGGTTATCGAATGGCGAATCGCGATCGCGTTTTTAGTTTCTTTTGTTTTGATTCTTTTCTTTAGTCTAAAAAATCTGAAAGAATTGATTCAGCAAGAGGAACTTTTAGACAACTACATGGAGAATACCCAAAGTCGTACCTCAGAAATTATTACTAATATCAAAACTGTTAAAGCATTTGCAACAGAAGCTTATGAATTAAAACGTCAAAATAAGCGTCTCGAACGCGAAATGCAGTATGTCATTTATCGAATCCATAAAGGTTATGTAGATCTAATTACTTGGGAAAGAACTGTCGTTCAAATCTCAGTTTTCCTCGTTTTTTTATTTACACTAATTGCCACGATTCAAGGGCAAATTTCTATCGGGCATTTTATTACAACCTTAACCGTTTCTAGCATGGCCTATGCAGAACTCGATCCCATCAGCCAACTCGCAGAAGTCTTTGCGCGTCGCTATGCTTCGATGATTCGTTTTCATGAATTAATGAAGCTTCCCGATGGGACGGATGCAGCTAGCTTATTACCCGAATCGATTGGCGAAAATCCTTATAAATTTACAGGAAAAGTCGAACTGCGAAATTTATCATTTGGTTATAATCGCGATCGCCCGATTCTCAAAGATATTAATTTATTAATAAAACCTCGTGAAACCGTCGCTTTAGTAGGACGTTCGGGATCGGGAAAATCAACTTTGATCAAATTATTATTCCGCTATTTCGACCCGCAAAAAGGGAGTATTTTAATCGATGGAGAAGATATCAAAACCCTAAATATTGCTGGCTATCGAAGACGACTAGCGATCGTGCATCAAGAAGTTGATGTTTTTAATGGAACGATATTAGATAACCTCACGTATGGCAATCCCAAAATTAGTTTTGAAAAAGTAGAAGAAGCCTGTCAAATTGCCAAAGTCGATGAATTTATCAGTGAATTACCAAAAGGTTATTATACGGTGGTAGGCGAACGAGGCGTTCGTTTATCGGGAGGTCAAAGACAGCGATTGGGAATTGCTAGAGCCTTAATTGTCAATCCAGATATTTTGGTTTTTGATGAAGCAACTTCCAGTTTAGATTATGAATCTGAGCGTTCGATTCAGTTAGCTATGCAATCGATTTTAGGCACTCGTACTACAATAATTATTGCCCACCGTTTGAGTACGATTCGAGAAGCCGATAAGATTGTCGTACTCGATTCCGGTCAAATTGTCGAAGTTGGCAGTCACGATGAGTTGTTAAATCGTGCTGGAATTTATCATCGTTTGCATTCCCTACAAGAAACAGGGGAATTAGTCGAATAGCTTGGTTAGTTTGCCCATAATAGGATAAGCGAGCGGTTTTTGCAAAAAGCGCTCCTTTTTGTCTTTTTTATCAATAAAGATCTTAAGGTTAACAATTAAGAAAAAATTGAATATACTTTTGACACATCGCTATTCAGAGCCAGAAGCAATTAGCAACTTCAACTATCTGTGACGCGAGCGTAGCACGATTTAAACAAAGCTATTGAGGCTAATAGCACTCATGAATGAGAACATCATCGTTCTAACCCGTTCGGATGTCGAACTTTCCAGAGTTCGCGATCCCGAAACTGGCAGGATAATATTAATTATGCGCTATCAGGGACGAACCTTTCGCCTCATGAGTCAGTTTAGTAAAGATCGACAAGATGACGCTCGCTCGTTGTGTGAGAATTTGGTTGAAAGTCGCGGACAGTGTTGCGTTTTACTCAAACAAGACTCATTATGTAGCGTCTGGATAGAAAATGCTAGCCGACAGCCAACCGAGACAGTTATCTCCCTTCAACCCAACTCTGAAATTACCATAACTCAAGCAAGTTTGCTAATTATACAGACGATCGCCGAGGATATTGCAGATCTTATGGGAGAGGGACAAAAAATAGCTTTTCTAGAAGAAATGACTAAAATTTTCAAACAATCTTTGCTTCCTGGTGCTGAGTCTTCCGCTGCTATCAATCCTTTACTTACCATCAATCCATTAACAACGACCAATTTACCAAATTGGGAACAAAAAGAGCTTTCTGCATTATTCCCAAAAGTGGGGCGCATCGGTAAAAAATATTTTGGCAGTACGACTTTTGTAGAACGTGCCATTGATGCTTTGAAAGAGTTGCCATTTTCTAACAATGCTCGATTTATGTATTGTTGTATGCAATTTGTCTTGATGTGTAAGGGATAAAAACGATGAGACAATCTCCCCCTAAATTTTCTCTTGGTTTTGGAGTCATTGTTGCGATCGCCCTTTTTTGGGGAATGTTAGCCTTTTACTTGACATTAGCCTTTGGGTCGCCCTTAGCAGAACAAACCGTTCCCAAATGGTATCTAATTGTTGCGTGTATCCTTGAGCAAGGCGCTTTTTTGGGGGCGGCTTGGCTGTGTCTGCGCAACTGGCGCTATCCTCAATTAGTAAGCGATCGCAGAATTTGGCTATTTTTGGGCTTAGGAGCCTCGCTTTATTGTATTGGCAATTTTTGTTTTTTCTACTGGGAAGTCGTTCTAGAACGCTCTCCTGAAGTGACTTTAGGCGATCCTTTTTATGTCGTAGCCTATCCATTATTACTGACAGGAATGTTATTTGCTGTCAGTTCTAGGGGGCTTTATCTAAAAGCTTGGCAATGGGTAGTGATTGCTATCGTCACGGGAATCGCGATCGCTTTAGCTTGGCTGGTTACTCATCCTCCGTCGCCAACACTATCTTTTGTAGGCTTAATGAAGGCTAACACAAAATCTTACGAGATTGCCTCTGTTGGGACTGCTTTTTTAGCTGTAGCAAAACCTCCCACCTGGGTTGTCGCGGTCGAAAAGTCTCTCGAACCGTTATTAGGGATTTTGAGTTTGATTTATCTAATCAACGATGCTCTGTTGCTAGTTATAGCAGCTATGCTTTTAATGAATTATTGGGGCGGTCGCTTTTCTCAAACGTGGACTTTAATTGCATTGGCGGCTTTATTGCTCTACATTGCAGATATCTATTTTGCTTATGTAGTAGCACACGGCGATTATACGACCAATAGTATTTTAGATATGTTCTGGACATTTAGCGCTATTTTTCTTGGTCTTGGATCCGCTTGGGAATACGATCTTTCCGTTAATCCACGCCGTCGCTAGCGTCATTTTTAGCAAGAATTTCTAAAAATTATATGTATATTGTCAAACCCTATCAACAGATTCCCATCCAAGAATGTGGCGAACCCCTCATCTCCATCCCACTCGATCGCTTTGCGGTAGAATCTCCCCATCCTTATATTAAATTAGGAGCCAATTATCGATCGCGATCGCCTTACTGTCTTCGTCAAGGCGTACTCGCTGCTTTAGTAAAAGCCCAAAATAGCTTACAGCAAGACTATTCGGGTTGGCGGATTAAAATTTTTGATGCTTATCGATCCGTCGAAGTGCAACAATTTATGGTCGATTATACATTTTCCGAACTGCTGAAAAAGAAGGAATTAATCGCAGAAAATTTATCTAACGAACAGCGCCAGCAAGTATTAAATGAAGTTTATCAAATTTGGGCAGTACCGAGCGATAATCCTGCTACCCCTCCACCTCATAGTACGGGTGCAGTAGTTGATATTACCTTAGTCGATGCTAGCGGACAGACGTTAGATATGGGTGGAGAAATTGACGAACTTTCTGCGCGATCGCATCCCGATTACTATGCCAATAGTACAGCAGAAAAAGAACAGATTTATCATGCCAGACGACAACTACTTTACAAAATCATGCAACAAGCCGGATTTTGTCGCCATCCTGGGGAATGGTGGCATTTTTCCCTCGGCGATCAAATGTGGGCGTGGCAAAACAATCAAGAAAATGTTAATACTTTTTTAACGGCTCGTTATGGGAGAGTCGAGTAAAAGCAAGAATTTATTTTAATGGAGCAAAAAGACCCACGCTACACCGTAGGTTAGCGTAGGGATGAATTGCGACCAGAAAAATTCAACAATTCCTCTCTCTTGAGATTCTGTACTGTTTAACGTAGCATAGAAACATCTAATAGGTCGAGAGAGAAATGATAGTTTTAGAGTACAAAGTTAAAGGAAAGGAGAGTCAATTCTTCGCAATAGATGAAGGAATTCGTACTGCTCAGTTCATCAGGAACAAGGCGTTACGTCTCTGGGAAGATGAAGACAAAATAGGCAAATACGATTTAAATAAATATTGTGCAAAGTTGGCTAAACAATTTCCTTTTGCATCTAAACTAAACTCAGAAGCTCGACAAGTTAGTGCAGAAAGAGCATGGAGTGCCATAGCTCGATTTTACGACAACTGCAAGCGAAAGATTTCAGGAAAAAAGGGATATCCAAAGTATAAAAAACATAGTCGTTCTATAGAGTATCGAACTTCAGGATGGAAATTAGACTCTAATACCAAAAAACATATTACCTTTACCGATAAGTTAGGAATAGGTAGATTAAAGCTAATGGGTAGTAGAGATATCTATTTTTACAACGAAGACGATATTAAACGAGTCCGATTAGTGAAAAGAGCCGATGGATATTACTGTCAGTTTAGTATTAATGTTGATGTACGATTAGAAACTACTCCTACAGCTAATTCAATTGGATTAGATGTAGGGATAAAAGAATTCTATGCCGATAGTAATGGGCATACTGAACCCAATCCTAAATTCTACAGAAAAGCCGAAAATTCATTAAATCGAGCCAATAGAAAAAAGTCTAAAAAATATAGTAAAGAAAGGAAAAAGGCTAAACAAAAACAATCAAATAACTACCACAAAGCTAGAAATAGATATGCCCTAAAACATTTAAGAGTAAGTAGGCAACGTATAGAGTACGCTAAGAGACTAGCGTACTACGTCATCCAATCTAACGATTTGGTCGCCTATGAAGACTTGAATGTTTTAGGCATGATAAGAAACCGAAAACTAGCTAAGTCAATATCTGATGTCGCATGGTCAACTTTCCGATGTTGGTTAGAGTATTTTGGCTATAAATATGGGAAGGTCACTGTTGCTGTACCTCCTCATAATACAAGCCAAAATTGTTCTAATTGTGGCGAGAAAGTCCAAAAATCTTTATCAACGAGAACGCATATTTGTCAAGAGTGTGGATATGTGGAAGATAGAGATGTTAATGCAGCCATCAATATTTTGAGACTAGGACTCACTACGACGGGGCACGTCGGATGTCAAGCTTGGGGAGAGGGAACCTCTACTCTGATTGGTGAAAGCCTGTCAGAGCAAGTTTCCTCTGTGAACCAAGAATCCCACGGTGCAGCGTAGCTCACCGTGCGGAGTGTCAATTCATCACTCGAATAAATTCTAATGGCAGCCCGTCGGTATCGGCGATGAAAGTAACCTCATAAACGCGATCGCCGATTTGTTGTTGCGTAGGTTCGAGTAAAATTTTTAAAGGATTAAATTGTTCGGGATCTTGCTGCGCTGCTTTACTAAAAGTAATTTTTAAATCGTTCAACCAAGTTGGTAAATCTCGAATACTTTCTGTCAGATCGAAAGACAGATGGTAATAACCGACATAATGTTCGTCGTTAAACGCATCGGGGGCAGGTTTGGGTTCGGGAATCTGAATCAATTCAATCCTACCGCCCAACCCTTGCATCCAACAAGCTAGGGTATACCCCGTAGTAAAGCGTTCGATTACAGTAAACCCCAGCCGTTCGTAAAACGCGATCGCCCGATGAATATTCGCCGTGCGAATAGAAGCATGGTGCATAAAACAGTTACCAACTAAACTTACTCGAACAGGCGAAAGTAAGGGTAGCGTTTGGGGACTCCTGGTTCTTTTTCCAAATCGAAGTTAATGACATCCCAGCAGGAATCGTCTTTAACTTCAGGACTAAATTCAACCGGAAGACCGTACAATCGAGGCGTTTGAGAATCGGAATTCCCTCTCCAAGGGGTATTGCGTTCTAAATACGCGCTGACTAACTCTCGGTAGCGACTAGCAATAATCACCTTCGTAGCGCGATAGCCTTGGGTATAGAGGCGATCGAGTGCTTCGTGAATTTCAAACCGAATTCCGTCTGGGTGAGTGTGCTGTCGATACCATTCTGCATTCCAGCGTCGCCAGTGTCGTCCTGACTGTAGGTGAACTAATTCGCCTGTTTGCGGATTGGCTTCAAACGCGCCATGACGAGGACATAGATAAGTATCTGTCAGCGTCAAAGCAGGAATCATTTGACGACAGTGCGGACACGGAATTTCTGGGCCAAAAATAGGATATTGTAAACCTGGACTCATCATTGATGAAATATTTTGCATCTTTGGTATCCAACAGCAATCGTGGATATATTATATCTGTTCAACTCTCTTCGGATTTTTATTTTAAGTGTAGATTTTAGATTTTAGAAGGGTAATGATGCACGATAATTTCTCAATTTTACCTTCATATTGGTCGCCTCCCAATCTATCTAAGGCAGCTTTTGTCGCATCTAATGCTTCTGTAATCGGTTGTGTATCCGTCGCAACGGGGGCTAGTATTTGGTATAGTGCTGTCGTCCGAGGCGATGTCGAACGTATTGAAATCGGCGCATATACTAATATTCAAGACGGAGCTATACTACACGGAGATCCGGGCAAGCCGACTATCTTGGAAGATTACGTAACTGTCGGACATCGTGCTGTTATTCATTCGGCTCATATCGAACGGGGTTGTCTGATTGGGATTGGTGCAGTTATTCTCGATGGGGTACGAGTCGGTGCTGGAAGTATTGTCGGTGCGGGTTCGATCGTAACTAAAAATGTGCCATCGCGATCGCTAGTAGTAGGCATTCCTGCCAAGATCGCGCGAGAAATTTCGGACTCAGAAGCTGAAGAGTTGCTCGAACACGCACGCCGCTACGAGAAACTTGCTTTAGTCCATGCAGGAAAAGGAACCGATCTAGGATTCACAACTCCCCACTGAATAAGATATAAATATAAATAAAGAAATTAAATTCTTGTAAATTTTTTTATCTATTCTGAGAGGAATTATAAATTATGGACTGGAGAGTTTTGATCGTTTTACTTCCGTTGTTCGTTGCAGCAGGATGGGCAGGATTCAATATCCTCAGCGTTGCCCTCAGACAAGTTCAACAGTTTTTGGCAAAAGAAAGTTAATATAAATTATTAATTTTCTGAGCTTGACCGATTGTTTCATGACTTCTCCCACACTAACCGCAAGCGGTATAGTGTGGGCCTTTAACATCTATAACTTAGGTCTTTGTCCGATCTGATTCCCCAATTTGAAACGCTTCCCTTATTGTGGTTGCCCCTGGGTATCGTTGCCCTTTATCTAGGGATTGTCATTGTCTTGGCTGAAGGAATCAATCGTTTAACCTCCGCCGATGGAGAAGTGACCCGAAAGATCGTTCATATTAGTGTGGGTCATGTTATCTTATTGGCTTGGTGGCTAAAGATTCCTGCTTGGATAGGTATAGGAGCTTCTGCGATCGCCAGTTGTATTGCTTTACTCTCTTACGTTATTCCCTTTCTTCCCAGCATTAACAGCGTCGGGCGAAAAAGTTTGGGAACTTTTTTTTATGCGATTAGTATCGGAATATTGGTAGCCTGGTTCTGGACGCTTAACAAACCTCAATATGCCGCAATTGGAATTTTAGTAATGGCATGGGGCGATGGAATGGCAGGTCTTATCGGTCAAAATTTTGGCAAACACCTTTATAACGTCCTGGGCATGACGAAAAGCTGGGAAGGGACGTTAGCAATGGCTGGCATCAGTTTTCTGGTCACCTGCCTCATTCTTGTGACAGTTGATGGCAATATTTGGCAAACTTGGTTAGTTTCTCTAGTGGTGGCCATAGCAGCAAGCGCGTTGGAAGCGATTTCTAAACTGGGTATCGATAATCTCACCGTTCCAGTAGGAAGCGCGGCGATCGCCTTTACTTTGAGTCAAATTTTGTCGTAACGTTATTGATATATTTAGGAAAAAACCTCGTGTTTGCGATCGCCTTCAAACAAGAACAATATCTCACCTATATTCTCTCCGATGGAAAAGCTTTGTCTCGTCTAGAAGTCGTCCCCGAACGCGGCGGTATCGTAACTCGCTGGCAAATTCAAGGTCAAAATATTCTCTATTTAGATGCAGAACGCTTTGCCGATCCTAACTTAAGCGTTCGAGGCGGCATTCCGATTTTGTTCCCCATCTGTGGCAACCTTCCCGATAATACTTATA
This sequence comes from Candidatus Altimarinota bacterium, assembly GCA_012031035.1. Taxonomy (GTDB): domain Bacteria; phylum Cyanobacteriota; class Cyanobacteriia; order Cyanobacteriales; family Microcystaceae; genus Hydrococcus. The sequence goes on from JAAUUT010000099.1 coordinate 20,854, forward strand.
CCTACCAGGGAAAGCAATATAGCCTCAAACAACACGGTTTTGCTCGCGATCTACCTTGGGAAGTCGCCGAACAGAAAACGGATAATGCAGCCACTCTAACTTTAATCCTAAACAGTAACGAACAAACTCGCACCGTTTATCCCTTTGACTTTCAACTTGCTTTTACTTACGAACTACAGGGAAATCGTCTAAAAATTCTACAGCGTTATACCAACAATTCCTCTGAGATAATGCCTTTTTCCACGGGATTGCATCCTTATTTTTCAGTGGCTGATAAAACGCAACTCGCCTTTGAGATTCCTGCTTCTGAGTACCAAGACCAACAAACTAAAGAATTTTTTCCTTTTGCAGGAGATTTTGATTTTAACCGCGAAGAAATTGATGTTGCTTTTAGATCCCTCTCTCGCCATTCTACCTCGCAACTGACGCTCGCCGTCGCTTAAAAATTGCCATTAGTTACTCAAATATCTATTCAACTCTGGTATTCTGGACAGTTAAGGGGAAAGAATATTTCTGTCTCGAACCGTGGAGTGCCCCGCGCAACGCCTTAAATACCGGTGAAAGCCTAACTTATCTCGAACCTGGAGATACTTGCGAAACGGTAGTTGAAATAGCCGTTAGTTATTTCTAAAATTTTCTTGTGCTAGCACAAAACTCATGTTAATATTGTAAATCGTGTGCGGAAAGCATAACGGGTCGCTAGCTCAGCGGTAGAGCACTCGGCTTTTAACCGAATGGTCTTGGGTTCGAATCCCAGGCGACCCATGTAGGCAATCTCGTATGGTAGCTATTTGATAAGCGAGCAATTCTTTGATGACGATTCAATATTTGACGAGTCTTGACGGCTAGAAGCCATGAAATGCTTAAACACCATTACTGATATTTAAGCGACCCTGGAGCAGCGTATCTTTATTTTTATCTTAATGTCGGCAGAAGACTCTCGGCACAGCGATAGCTTGCCGACGAGGACGGCGCTTTATATGACGAGGAAACCTCTACTTTGGCTGGAGCAATCCAGGCATGAGCAAGTTTCCTCGGCGAACCAAGAATCCCCCGCCACAGCGTAAGCTTGGCGGCGGGAATGTCAATCTCTAGCAAATCTTATGACTAAAATTTTTCTAAGTATTGCTGCTATTCTAGCTGGTTTATCCGTTGGGGCTGGAGCATTTGCTTCCCACGCACTAAAAGCAAAATTAAGCGATCGCGCTATAGAAATTTTTGAGACGGGAGCTAAATATCAAATGTATCATGCCCTTGCTCTCATCTTAGTTGCTCTTTTATTATCTCGCACTGAAAATACCTCAATTTCGCTTTCTGTGGCAGGGTATTCATTTATTCTCGGAATTGCACTTTTTTCTGGCAGTTTATACGCGCTGAGTTTAAGCGGGATAAAATGGTTGGGTGCGATTACTCCACTTGGCGGCGTGGCATTTTTGATTGGATGGGGAGCCATTGCGATCGCGGCTTTTAATCTTAAATCTATGCCCTAGTATCTATTTGATTAGGAAATCCCTGCAAGCGATCGCGAGGAGATATTTCTCCTTGTTTAAGCAAGTTTTCATCAATCTGAAGAATCGATTTAGGAAGAAGAAAATCTTCTTCGCTCAAACGATTAATTTCACTTTCAAAATTGCGCTGTCCTGCTTCAAAAAATCGTTGCGAACTGGTTGGATAACTCAATCCATTGATGACTTGTTGGGTTTGAGAAGGAGACAGTATTCTTTGTGCGTTAACATCGGGTGCGATCGCGAAAATTAACGTTACAGATGTTATGGAAAAAGCCATTTTTGAGAGAAGCATAATAACTCAGCGTTATTTAAATATGTTCTCCTCACACTCATCTAAAAAAATCTTTTTATAGCAAGTCTATTTGATAGATGAACGTAGATTTTTTTTTAGTGAGAGCTAGAAGCTCGCACTACGTAAAATGTTCGCGTTCGATTTAGACTTGCTATACTATTTTTATTCTATCGATAAATTTATGAGTATAGATGCGTTTACCCTGAATGCCAAGTAAAGCGAAAAGTCGCTCCTTTACCTAAATCTGACTCCAAGACAATCGAGCCGCCTTCAGTTTCAACAATTTTCTTGACAATAGATAAACCGATTCCGGTGCTTTCTTTGGTATCGCGCCCTTTAAGCGTTTGGAAGATGCCAAAACTCGCTCGTGGTTTTCGGGTGCAATGCCAGGGCCGTTATCGACGACAGAAAATTCATAATTTTGTGCGCCATGGCGCACAAAAATTTGGATTCTCCCGTTGGGGAGATCGCAATGTTTAATCGCGTTACTAATGAGATTGGAAAATACTTGAGACAGAAGCAATCGCTTGGTATTTATGGTTGGCATCTGGGGCTGTACGGAAATGGTAAAGCCCGGTGGAGGCATTAAAGAATCAAGAACCTCGTGGATTAATTTGCCCACATCGACTGTTTCTGTGGCGACTTCGGTGCGTCCTAACCCTCTTTTGTCACTCTCCGAGAATTAAAATGAAGAAACCAAGACAATAAATCTCTACAAGACGGAGAGCATAATGGATGTAGAATTACAGATCCTCAAACATTTGGCAAGAGAAGCACAAC
>JAAUUT010000017.1 GCA_012031035.1 Candidatus Altimarinota bacterium
TACTGCTGCGAACTTTGAGTTTATCAGATTGGCAACAAGTTATGAGGGGGCCATTTTTACGGCGTTGCGAGTCATTGTTGCTTTAATTTTATCGCTATTATGGACGGTTCCCGTAGGAGTCGCGATCGGGTGCAATCCTCATCTCGCTCAAATGTTACAGCCTCTCGTCCAGATTGCCGCTTCTGTGCCTGCAACCGCTTTATTTCCGGTTTTGTTGCTATTTTTAGCTAGAGTGGGAGGCGGTTTGCAAATAGGTTCCATCGTTCTGATGATGTTAGGGACGATGTGGTACATTCTTTTTAACGTTATTGCTGGGGCGCGATCGATACCTTCAGAATTATTTGAAGCGGCAAAAATTTATAAACTCTCGCTCGTTTTACGCTGGAAAACAGTCATTTTACCCGGTATTTTTCCCTACTTAATTACAGGAATTATTACGGCGATTGGAGGGGCTTGGAATGCTAGTATTGTTAGCGAATATGTTAATTTTCAGGGAAAAACGCTAACTGCACCAGGATTGGGAGAAACTATTTCTCAAGCTACTGCTAGCAGGAATTTTTCTTTATTATTAGCAGCAACTTTGGTAATGTCTTTTTTAGTCGTTTTAACTAATCGTTTAGTTTGGCGTAGGTTATATAGATTGGCTCAAGAAAAATATCAATTGCAATGAAGCGATCGCGTTTACAGTTATCAGTTATCAGTGAAAATATAAATGATGAATTATTAAAATTAAGAGATCGGGAGTATAGACTTGATATACTGCGTAAATTTTGGCGAGTATGTACGACGGAAACTATTATCAGTTAATGGCTGAATACAATTGCTGGATGAACCAGAATATATATTCAGTTTGCTCGAAAATTCCTGATGAGAAACGCAAACAAGATCTAGGTGCTTTTTTTAAATCCATTCACGGAACTTTGAATCACTTGCTATATGGCGACAAAGCTTGGATGGGACGTTTTACCAATAATCCATTTTCAGTAGGCGCGATCGCACAAGAATTATATGCTGATTTTGATATTTTAAGAACAGAACGAGAAAAAATGGATCGGCAAATTTTAGAATGGTCTATGACTCTCGATCCCAAGTGGCTAAGTCAACCGTTTGAGTATACAAGTAATGTAGATGGTAAGTGCCGCGTATTACCCGCCTCAGTTTTAGTTACGCATATGTTTAACCATCAAACCCACCATCGAGGACAAGTTACAACATTGATTAAACAACTTGACTACGAACCAGGCATTACAGATATTCCCTGGCTACCCACTCTAAATGCAGTAATCTAAGTTATAACAGATAAGCGATCGCTCGTTTGAGAACCGGAGAATCCCGTAACTCGTTCGATAATATCCGCCGCTTGTCTCGCGCCGCCTGTTTGTTGAATAGATTGCTGGATTTTACGTGCATTAATTTTATAGGAATTTTCTGCTAATACTTGCGCGATCGCATCTCTCAAAAGATCGACATTCAATTTCCACAATGAAAGCACTTTTCCCACTCCAGTAGAGCAAATTCTCGCACCGTTTCCAGGTTGCTCGAAGGTAATCGGAATTGCTATTAACGGCACGCCATAGCTCAAGGAATCTAAAATAGTATTCATCCCTGCATGGGTAATCGTCAAACTAGCGTGCGCTAATATATCGGGTTGCGGCGCATATTCAACGACTAACGGAGATCCTCGAAGCGATCGCGCTGTATCTGCACTCATACCGCCACCATGCGCGATAACTAATTGTACGTCCAATCCTTCACAAGCGGCAGCGATGCAACGAAATACATCTTCCTTAGTATTCTGTACGCTTCCGAGAGAAGCATATACCATCGGTTGTCCGGTTAACTTTTCGTAAGGGAAATCTACCGAATTTGGCGCAGCATTGCGCAACGGCCCGACATAATGCAGGTGCGATGGCAGATTATTGATAGGAAATTCAAACGCGGGAGGCTGTTGGCTAATATGAGCCAAGCGCGTATTGGTAGCATAGATATGGTTATAGTTTGGTAACTTCCACGCTTGGCGATAGCGGTTAATCGCGCCTAAAATAGGCTCACAACTGCGATCTAAAAAGTAGTATGCCACTTGGTTGCGTATCTTTGCCCACGACGCATTTTGGTAACTCCAGGAAGTAAAAAAAGGCGGGACATCGATTCTACGATGAATTGCTTGACCGCAGGAAACGCAGACAAAGGGGAGATTAAGATGTTCTGCTACCGTTTCGCCAACAATTTCGAGTTGATCGACAATTAAAGCTTCAATTCCTGTCTGTGCGATCGCGTTTGGTACGTCTTGACAAACAATTTCTACCATTTGCACGCAGAAATCAATCGAATATTTTAATGCTTCTATAGCGCTTAGCTTGCCCAATTGTGCGAAGGTTTGTGCCATCGAACCGGGTTGATAAATCGCTTCGCCGATAGGATAGAAATTAACGCCTTGCGATCGCACCTTTGATTCTAAGTCCGAAATTTGCAAAAAGGTAACGTTATGACCGCGCGATCGTAATTCTCTTCCTAGCGCAGCTTGAGGGTTGATATGTCCTGCGTAGGGTGGACAAATAATACCAAAATGAGCCATTTAAATTATGAATGATGAATTATGAAAATTAGGAATTCAGGAGTTCAACCGAGATCCAAAATTAAGATTTCCTTCTGCCCTCTGCCTTCAAAAAGACTTTCGACTTTGATAAACACTTGGAAGCTTCCACCAGGGGACGTTGGGATATTCGTGGTGTTCTTCGTGATAGCCAAAATGATAGCAAGTGACGAACGACCAAAAAGTAGGTAAAGAAATTGTTTGGGCACAATGAGGACGAACGTAACCATCTTTGGGTTCTCGATGAGGTAAAAATGTCCCAAAATAAAACAGTTGAATAGAACTAAGAAAGGGAGGAATTATCCAAAATAGAAAAAGATTTGTCATTGAAATGTGCAAAACATAAATAGCAAGAATAAATGCTACAGTTCTGCCATTAAATTGTCCCCAACTCCAGTATTTTTTCATGAAATGCAAATACCAGCTAATCCCGTTGTTTTTAGTACCATCGTGATAATCGGGGTCGAGTTCGCTGGCAGGATGATGGTGGTGAAACCAATGTTTTTTCAGAAGTTCTTTATAAGATAAGAAACCATAAAGCCATACAGCTAACGTACCTATCCCATGATTAATTTTCTTGTTTTGACGAAAAACAGTTCCGTGCATGGCATCGTGAGCCGTTATAAATAATCCTGTATAAAGAAACGTTTGCCAAATAACTGCTAGTGGGATAAATCCTATTGGAACTTTAGCAAGATTCAAACCAAGAAATGTAAATAGGCTTCCTGTCCAAAGAATAATAAGAATCGATGCGATTACTAGACCATAACTTGTCTTATTTTCAATGATAGTTGACTCGCTTTCAACAGCTAACACAAGCAAGCGATCGCCCAAGGGGCATCGGTCAATCCGATCGCGGGTTTCCAAACCAATTCTCCTTGTTTAACAAACTTTAATCAAAGCAGAAATTACGGCAGCTTTTTTTAAATTTAAGCTGTTATATTTCAAAACATGAAACCGATCTACTAATCTTTTTGAAAATAAAAATTGTTCGATCGCTCGCTTTGTTTATGTTTCTTATCTTATCGATTTAACCATGATTTTCTTTCTATCTGTAGGGCTAGTTATCAATCGTCCTAAATATTTATTTATGCGCGAATTATTAGACTGATTGTTTATTAATAATGCCAAGACAGTTAAAAGCTTTTTCATCTTTAATTAGATGATTTTATCCAATTATCTAAGCTCAAACTTTTGTATCTTTAATTACAGCTTAAATTAAAATAGTATCTATGAGGAAATGTGAAACTGGTAAGTGTCACCGGGATCGAGATATTTAACCTTATGTTCTAGTCCTGCTTGCGCGATCGCATCCATAAATTCTTCAAGTGACGATTTAAACACTGTATAATCGTTATAATGGATGGGAATCGCCGTGCGTGGATTGATAATTTGTATTGCTTTAATGCCTTGTTTGGCATCCATCGTCAGCAGAATACCAAAAGCTTTAGTTCCTCCTAAATGCAGCAAAGCTAAATCGATATTCGGGTATCGTTGGGGAATTTCCTTGAGTTGTTCGTGAACGAGCGTATCCCCAGAAATATAAATGCGAAATTTTGTTTCTCGATTGGGAGTTTGAAACTCAAGCATACTGCCCATTACAGGCGGAAGTAAAGCGCCTAAAATACTAGGCCCGTGGATTCCAGGCATAGCAGTAATATTGAGGCGCGCGTCCCCTTTGGTAAGTGAGATCGTTTCCCATGTATTTAGGGCGTGTAGCGCATTAAAGCCTTTCTTTTTCAATTTGGCAGTCGCGTGAGACGTAGTTACTATCGGTAAGTTGCGATCGAGTTTTTCTTCAGCCACGCGATCGAAGTGGTCTTCGTGCATATGCGATAGTAAAAGAAAATCCAACGGAGGTAACTGCTCGATTTCCAAAGCTGGATTGGTTAAGCGAGTTGAACGTAAACCATAACCAAGATGTACGTGGTCTCCCTTATGAAGAAAGTTAGGGTCGGTTAAAATAGTGAACCCCGCATAGCGCAGCAATACAGTTGCCGTACCGACGAAAAAAATTGAGCCGTTTTCAAAGTCTGCCTTGAAATCGTGTGCGGGTAAAACAAGGTTATTTGTGGACTGCATAAGAATCAAAAAACTAGATAAAAACGATAGAAGCTAGCAGAATCAAACTAAAAACAACTTTCTTTTTCTTAGCAAGAAGCCACTACCATTTTTGTTAGTGCCCTCATCCTATCGATTGAATAAGTTTTTGATTTCTATCTGTAGTTGTACTTAATATTGGCAAGCGATCGCTCAGTTTCCTTAAAAAGACAAGGTATCTTTCTAAAGATAGATGCAAAAGTCAATTATTTAATATAGCTATAATTTTTTTTAGATTTTTTCTAGAAAAACAATTAAAAAATTCCTTCAAAAGGCTGACGAATCTCGAACTGAGCTATGCGAAATTAATAGTAGTCGCGCTTTACGTCAAATCTTGGCTAATTTGAGAAAAAAGCTAATAATATCAAATGTATTGAGTCTAAACTCGCTGTTATAAGACGAGTCAAAATTGTTCTCGTCTAAAGTAAAGACTCTACCTAAAAATATAAAAATTATTTTCTTAATTCTCAAAACTAAGATCTGACAAAGTTGAAGATCGATTGATGATTTGACGCAATTTGCAATAATAACTTTCATGGAAAGCTACGACGTAATTATTATCGGTGCCGGACACAATGGACTAACCTGTGCTGCATACCTTTTAGGAGCAGGATACAGCGTTTTATTATTAGAAAAGCGATCGATTCCAGGCGGTGCGGCAACAACCGAAGAAATTATGCCTCAAGAGGCTCCTGGCTTTCGGTTTAACCTCTGCGCGATCGACCACGAATTCATACATCTAGGCCCTGTTGTTGAAGAACTACAGCTACACAGATACGGACTGGAATATCTTTTTTGCGATCCAGTAGTATTTTGCCCGCACCCCGATGGCAAATACTTTTTAGGTCGTCGTTCGGTTCCTCAAACCTGTGCCGAGATTGCTCGTTACAGTACCAGAGATGCTCGTAAATACCAGGAATTTATCGATTTTTGGCAAAATTTATTAATTTTACGATTCCCGTCTTCAATGCGCCGCCTCAGTCGGTTACTGATATTCTAACTAACTACGATTTCAACAAAATCAAAGACTTGTTTTCAGTCTTGGGCGGCCCCAATAAAGCGCTAGACTTTGCTCGTACCATGCTAACGAGTGCAGAAGACTTGCTCAACGAGTGGTTTGAGACAGAGATAGTCAAAGCGCCGCTAGCGAGATTAGCATCAGAATTAGGCGCGCCGCCATCTCAAAAAAACCTAGCACTTGGGGCGATGATGATGGCAATGCGCCACAATCCAGGTATGGCAAGACCTAGAGGCGGTACGGGAGCGCTAACGCAAGCATTAGTCAATGTCGTGCGCGATCGCGGTGGAGTCATTCTCACCGACCAACAGGTCAAGCAAGTTTTAGTCGATGATGGAGTTGCTGTTGGCGTAAGAGTTGCAGGTGGCAAAGAATACCGCGCTAACAACGGAGTCATTTCCAATATCGATGCCAAGCGTCTTTTCTTGCAAATGATGGATGAATCCGATGTCGATGCAGCAGATCCCGATCTCAGAGAACGATTGGACAAACGCATCGTCAACAACAACGAAACCATTCTCAAGATCGATTGTGCCCTTTCAGAACCCTTGCGCTTCGAGAAATACAACCATCGCGACGAATATTTAATCGGTTCGGTTTTAATTGCTGACTCGGTGCAACAGGTCGAAATCTCCCACCACGACCCCAGCATCGGCAAAATTCCCGACTCAGATCCTTCAATGTACGTCGTTATGCCAACCATGCTCGATCCATCAATGGCCCCTGATGGCAAACATACGCTTTGGATAGAGTTTTTTGCACCTTACCGCATTGCAGGTTTAGAGGGAACGGGTCAAAATGGAACGGGTTGGACAGATGAGATAAAGAATAAAGTAGCCGATCGCGTTCTTGATAAATTAGCCGAATATGCACCCAATCTCAAACAAGCTTTAATTGCCCGTCAAGTAGAAAGTCCCGCCGAACTAGGCGAACGTTTGGGAGCCTACAATGGTAATTACTATCATGTCGATATGACGTTAGAACAGATGGTTTTCTTCCGTCCTTTACCAGAAATCGCCAATTATCAAACCCCCATAGACGGACTCTATCTAACGGGAGCAGGAACCCATCCAGGCGGGTCTGTTTCTGGAATGCCCGGTCGCAACTGCGCTCACGTTTTTATTAATTCCCAAAAGCCAATGTTTAAAGCTTTAACACAAACTTGGAAATCGTTGCAAAATAAAACTAAGGAAATATTTTAGTTAGGTGATTGGCGATTGGGATATCAGCGATCGGAGATATCGGAATATCAGGATATCAAGAAAAAGCGGAAATTAAATCATTAATACAAATTCCCAATCACCAATCACCAATCACCATTCACCAAATCACCATTCACCAAAAATGATTACTTCCGCTTGTTTAATTTTTAATCCCGTTGCAGGTCAAAGAAACCCAGACCAAGATATCGAACAGATTAAATTTCTCTTAGAAAGCGCGATCGCCCTCGATATCATATATACCACCCCAGAAGTAGATGCCGCGCAACTAGCCAGAGAGGCGATCGCGAGAGGCGTGGAAGCCATTATTGTTTCCGGCGGCGATGGCACGGTTTCGGCGGTTGCTGAAGCGATGATAGGGAGCAACATTCCCCTGGGTATTATCGCCAGGGGAACTGCTAATGCTTTTGCCAATGCGTTAGGCATTCCGACACAAATCGAACCAGCTTGTCAGACAATTTTGGGGGGTTGGACGGAGGTTGTCGATGCGGCTACTTGTAACGATAAACCGATGGTCTTGCTAGCAGGTATTGGTTTCGAGGCAGAAACCGTGGAAAATGCCGATCGCGAGGCTAAAAATCGTTTGGGAATGCTAGCTTATATTCTGGCAGGTGTTAATCAACTACGCAATCTCGAACAATTTGATGTAGAAATTGAAACCGAAGATCGCATTATTAAAACTTCTGCTGTTGCTGTTACGGTCGCCAATACTGCACCTCCTACATCAATCTTGGCGCAAGGACCAGCAGGTTTAATTTACAATGATGGTTTATTAGATTTGACAATTGTTGCTTCCGCTAATTTAATGTCTGCGATCGCAGCTTCCTACGACCTTCTCAATACTGCGCGCGCGGGAGAAGCTACCCAACGCGACGATATTGGATATATGCGCGCCCGCAAGGTTAAAATTACAACCGATCCGCCTCAAAAAGTCGCTCTTGATGGTGAAATCATTGGAACAACACCAATTGCAGTCGAATGTATTCCTGGCGCTTTGACTATTTTTATCCCGAATGGCGAGGAAGAACAACCGGCTGAAAAGTTAGAAGGACTGCCTAATTTAGAAATTGAGTCCAAATAAATCAACAAATCAACGTTTTTTAGCTGCGACCGGCTCTAATTTGAGCAATTCTTCGAGTTTTGCCAAAAGTTTAATTTCAACTGCCAGAATTTCTGAATGGGAATTCAGTTCAAAAGTCCAACCAACATTTACACCAAATAACGGGGTTTCTACTTTTCCTGTCACCTGATATTTGACATTTTCTGAGGTGTCTACTTGCTCGATCTTGTCATTGGGAAAAAATTTCATTCCCTTAGCTTCGTTTTGCAAGTAAGTAGCGATCGCATCTTTTCCGATTATCGCTTCCTCAAGGGAGGATAAAGAACGCCATCTTTAGCAAAAAGTGACGCTGTTGCTTCAAAATTTTGAGCGTTTAATGAAGTAAAATAAAGTGAAATTGTTGCCTTGTAAATCTCTTTTATTTCGCGATCGCTAAAATAAAAACTAAGGTTTTTTGATTCAAAATTGTTTGACATAATATAAAAATTGATTTTAATATTATAATTTTATAGTTTGAATACACCAGCCTTTACATCATTCTTAAGGGATATTTAAGACCTAAAAATAAATTGCGATCGAAATAGGTAAAATTTTTAATTTCTAACTTGAGTTGAGTTTTAGACTTCTTTCCTTAGCCAGGTGGTTTCTTTTTTCATTCTTGTTAAGTTGCAAAAAGTGAATTGAGGAAAGATTTGTGTCCAACATTACATCTGGTTTATTTACCGCACAAGTAGAAGCTTTTCAAAATTTAGAAGTTGACGAGCAATTAGCCCTTTTTTGGGTAATTTACACAGAAATGGGTGATTCTATCACTCCTGCGGCTCCTGGCGCTAGCACAGTTTCATCGGAAATTGCGCAAGCATTATTCGAGCGCGTAAAATCTATGTCTCACGACGAACAATTACAAATTATGCGCGACTTGATAGGTCGTCAAAATTCTCTCATCTGTCGCGAGTATGGTGCGCTGAGTGATACTACTAAACTATTATTTTGGTATCTTCTTGCTCAAGGAATGGATGAAGCTGTTATCGTACCTTTCCCCGAAGATTATCAAATTTCTTCCGAATCAGAAGATTTATTAGAACAAATCAAAAATTTAGAATTCTCTCAACAGATTACGCTCTTTCGAGATATTGTTGCTCCGATGGGTGTCGATCCTAACGAGGCTCCCCACGACGAAGCAACGGGTTTGTAGAGAACTAAATTGTAAAAATCGCTGAAATATAGAGGGCATGGCACAGCTATGCCCTTCCTGCGCTAATAATTGTAGAATGAAAATCTATTTCTATGGACGCTCAAAACTCTCATTCCAACCCCGAAAAAATTTCACGACTACAACTTAAGGTTTTTATTCCAGAACAAACCATCGCGTCACAACGCAATATAGGACGATTTGAATATTCTCCTGCTAATAAATTACAAGGAAAAGTAGCGCTGATAACAGGCGGCGATTCAGAAATTAGTCAAGCAGTAGCGATCGCGTTTGCTCTCGAAGGTGCAGATATCGCTATTTTATACGACGAACGATATGAGAATAAAAAAGAAATCCGCGCTCAATTAGAAAAAATTGGCTGCAACTATTTGACGATCGCAGGAAATTTTAGTAACTTTAAATCTTGTTGCAGAGCTATAGAACAGACAATCGTCAAGTTAGGTAAGCTGAATATTGTAGTCAATAATGCGACCTCTCAAATCCCTCAGCAACGTTTAGAGGACATCAGCAAAGAACAATTTCGTCGCGCTCTAGAGACAAATATTGTCAGTTACTTCAATATGGTAAAAGCAGCGATTCCTTATCTTAACCCAGGAGATGCGATCGTTAACACGGGTGCGATCGCCGTTAATGAAATCCAGCCCTTATCGCTCGATTATACAGTTAGTAAAGAAGCCGTTCATTCTTTTACCAAAGCACTAGCACTTAATCTAAGCGATCGCCAAATTCGCGTCAATACCGTTGTCGCTCGTCCAGCATTTACATCGGCTACAATTTCAAAATTAGAGCTTTCTTTGCATCAATCCATTCCGCTAGAAGACTTTGCACCTGCTTATGTATTCCTCGCTTCGCCAGATAGCAATTTTGTCACAGGCGCACTTTTAGATATTACAAACGGTCGATTGTCAATAGGCGATTGATAATATTCGTAATTTGTAATTGACACAGCATTTTTTATCGCTATTTTAAATAAATCAATAAATTCAATCCTGGAATCGTCCGAGAAAGCGTCCACAAAAGTAAAGCAATGTAGAGAATTCCTAAACTCCATTGATACCAGACCAAAGCCGTAATTGTACCAGGAAGATGAATATCGCGCAGACGAATATCGTTAAAACCTAATTTAATAAAATTATTTAAACTAAAATCATAATAATTTAACCAATTCCAGCGTCGTTCCCATTTAATCGGTATGTAGCGATCGCGAAAAAAAGGAAATTCAGGAATTACGGGTAAGCGAACGATTAATAAACGCAATTGTCGCATACTTGAATCCTCAACCAAATAAGAAGAATCCATCAAATCGTGATAGCGACCTCTTCGATACAGACGAATAACTAATCCGAGGGGAATAGGAAACAAAAGTAGTCCTAAATAAGCAATGGTTATCCAAGCTTGTTCTGAAGATTTAAAAATATTGGTTATTCCGATAATAATTAGTGAAATAACGCTACTAATCATATAAATTGTATCATAACGATTCGGAAGAATTTGGTTGGGAATTTGTCGCCGCCAGCGATCTATAAACCAAAATAAAAAACCAAAATAGGCGATCGCGATAATTCCCACTCCAAAAACTAAACTAAAATTAGTTCCATAATCGCTTAAAAGAATTAATAAACTTAAAAAGAGCCATTGAATAATATTTTCAAACAAAACAAGCTTAATAATCTTTTCAGATGAGATATCTAAGATGCGATCGCTAATTTGTTGAATTCTCAATCTTTCCTTAGTATATTCAATTTGATTGGCATCAGGAATTTGTTCTAAATTCCGAAAATTCCTAATCAAATTGCGGATAACAGTTTCGTTTCCTTCTAATTTTGGCAAGGAAATTACTCGTCCGATCGCGCCTGTATCTCCTAAAATTTTTGCTTGTTCGGAATCTAAAGCAATACTAGCCACATTCAAATAAGTATCAGGAGAAAACAAAGCATTACTAAAATCCATTTGTCCGAGAATTTTTGTTTCTTGTAAATTAATAATTCCCGCAAAGCGAGTTGTCCGAAAAGCAACCGATTTTTCAAAGGTAGAATTAACCAACGAAAGAGATTGATAAAAATGACTTTTAGAAAAAAGAACGCGATCGCGCCAACTAACTTGATTAAAATCTACATTTTTAAAAAATTGAGATAGAGTAAAATTAGCAAAATGAGAAAATTCAGAACGACTAAAACTCGTTTCGGATTGAAAATAACTTCCCGTAAAATTAGCAATTCCTAAAAACCGTATTTGGCGAAACTTTGCTCCTCCAAAAACAATACTACTACTAAAGTTCGCTTCTTGCTCGAATAAAGCCTTGCTAAAATCTGCGGTTCTACCAAAACGACTCTCAAACCAATTTGTTTGTTGAAAAAAAGTTGTCTCAATTGCTTCTACTCGTTGTAGAAAAATGGTTTTAGCAAAATCAGTTTTTCCGGTAAAACAGCCCGATTTAAAATTAATGGGCCTCGAACCACTCTCACCGAAGTAATTTGTTCTCCAGGTTCTGATAAAAAACGTTTATCTTGTTTGAGTTCTTCTTGTTCTCCTGAAGTAAATAATTGTGGTAAAGCAGCCTGGGACAAAGGGGTTAATATTCCTAACTTACTAGCAATAAAATCTCCTTGAATTAAAGATTCAGTTAAATCTAAGCCTAACGGTTGTTTAGAACGGTTAATACGTTCTTGTAATAGTTGATAAAATTGCTCGCGAAAAACAGTATTTTCACTAGTTAAATCGATAACAAAGCTTCGTAAATCGATAGTAGAAACGCCTTCGCTTAGAATTGGAGTGTTAAGGCGCTCTTGTAAAATAGAAATAGTTAAAGGAATTTTTTCAGAAACAGCTAAAGCCGAAAAAGTAAACAGTAATATCAACGCGAAGACCCAAGAAATAATCGTTAGCTTGAGCCATTTATTTATCATTAGCGATTGGTGAATAGGGATTGTAACTTAAGGTTTTCTTGATTTCCCAATATCCCAATATCTTAATATCCCGATATCGCAATAAACAATATCCCAATATCCCAATATCCCAGTCACCAATTATGCAGTTTCTAGGGGAGCCATCGTTAAACCTTCGCGTTTTAGCTGTTGGTGGTAAAGTTCTGCTTGTTCTTGGGGCCCTATCCAAACGATCGCCAGTCCTTCAAAATGAACTTGGTTGGTTAAATCCCAGGCGCGATCGCTTGTCATTCCTGGAATATATTTCATCAAACACTTAGCAACATGCTCAAAAGTGTTGAAATCGTCGTTAAGAACGATCACCTTATAGTTAGGATAAGGTTTTTGAACGGTTTGACTCGACTTTTCTGGCGCTACGGTAGGGGCGGTAGTCATTGCGTTAACGGCTGCTGACACTCTCTCTCGTTTACTAAGTCAGTTTACCGAAAAAAAGGAGAGCTTCATCATTAAGATTTTATTTTTCAGCAAGGCTCGAACAATTTTGGTTATCTAATTTGACTAACGATTCAAACTTTATATTCACAAAACTTTATAAAATCTTAACGAAATGAAATGGGTGTAATCCACGTAACACAATCTCGATTTACTAATGATTACAGCTATTTTTTTGAATAAATTTAAAGAAATTTAAACATCTAAAAATTTACAGAAGACAAAAAATGAGTATAAATGCTTAGTAATAGATCGATAAAACTATAAAAATTTACGTAAAAATACCGATCCGCAGATAGATGTGTATGTGCATATAATATTTTGCGTAAGCGTAAACCTGAAACATTCGGAAAAAAAATTATTCAAACTTTATTGACTAGTTTGTGAGGAGTCAAAATTAGTGTATGTATAGAAGATTCATGCCTTCCCCTGGTAAGGCAAGGAAGGCGTTTGCGATCGCGTCAATTCTTGCCAGTAGTGGAACCCTACAGCTTGTAACCCCTTTGCTAGCGCAAACCACAACCTCTACTGCCGCAGGACAGTCAATTACTAACCGAGCCACTGCAACTTATGAAGATCCGAACGGAACAGACTTAACAACGACTTCCAATACCGTAACCGTCACAGTCGCAGAGGTTGCAGGTATTACCGTTCAGGGAGTAGACGTTGTTGACCTGAACGGAGGAAGTTTCTCCACTGGCGATACGTTAGAGTACATCTTCGAGGTTACAAACGTTGGTAACGCCACCAGCAACATTTTTATTCCAGGTCTAAGCAACCTTTTTGCTGAAGGGGTAAATATCACGGGAGTAACGGCAAACCTGAATCCTGGAGATAACACCTTTGAGATAACTATCCCGAATGCAGGCGATGAAACAACGCCCATTGCTGCTAACGGAACGATTCTAGTCAAAGTAACTGTTCAGGTCACGTCCACTACCCCAAACGCACCGCTAACCGTTCGTTTAGGAAATACCGTTCCACCTGGGCCTCAAAATGCTCAAAACATTCCAGATAGCAGCGATGGTGGGCCTCTATTAACCGATGTTCGTACAGTAGATGACGATCCAGGTTCAGGTGCTACGCCAAACCCAGGTCTACCCATTAATGGCGAACGAGAAGCGGCTAACACGCAGACGGTTTCTTTAGGGACAGCCGTAACCCCAAGAGCGTTAGCCAAAGTTCTTAAAACTCGCACCCAGTACGAGCCAAATACTGCTGCTTTTAATGACGACAGAATCACCTATCGCTTAGACCTAGAAGTTCAAAACACTTCGCCTAATGCACAATTTACCCCTACTGCCCTAGAAGGTACGCTGCCACAAGCGCAAGTCACTGGGGCAACGGCTCCCACAGGCGGCAAATTTATCTTGGTTGCCGATACAATTCCAACCGGTTCCGATCTCTCGCCGGCTGCTCAATTTGTGCCCACTGCCCCTGCTGACTGGACGGTTGTATACAGTGCTTCTCCTTTAGCAACGCTTCCCAATGCTGCTGCTTGGACTACCACTCGTCCTGGTACAGTTAACCGAATAGGCTGGGTTTATACGGGCGCGGCTTCTATTACGCCTGGTACGACGACAGCAGCTACCCCCAGCGGATTCCAGTTCCAAGTAACCACCAATCTGACAAGTGCGGGAACAGTTTATAACTATGCTCAAGCCTTTGGGGAAACCGTAGGCGACACAACGAACGGAGTTGTCTACGACGAATCCGGCGACCAAAATCCCAACAACTTTAATGACAACAATACGCCTGTCGATCCCGATGGTCTGGGCGGAACGCCTGATGATGGTGTCTCCGACCCCGCCACCCAAGGAATCGATACCAACAACAACAATACGGGTCAAGGCCCGCTTGGGGAACTCAACCAAACTCCCATCGGCGTTACCCCAACAGGCGGTATCCTCAACGGGCCCGGCGGTCAGCCCGGAGCAACTGGCCCCGATGGAACCCAACAAACAGATTTTGTCAATCGAACCGTTACTAATTTTCCCGCCGTTCCAGGCCCATTCGATCCCGCTCCCATTACTTTCCAAAATACTGCGAACAACCCAGGTACGGGTCGCTTGGATAACGTAGTTATCAAACCGATTCCTCCTTCACAAGCCGATTTTGTCGCCGATAATGTTGCGGGCAACCAAACCGATCGCAACACGGGTTACGGAACTAACGCAGCGCTACCGAGTGGTACGACCGTAACCATTACCGATACGGCTACGAGTCAGGCAGCTACCTATAATTGGAATGGTACGGCATTTACGACTACTGATACTCCAATCCGATTCTCTAACTTTGCGGCTGGAGCCAATCGCCCCTACACCGTAACCGTTAATTTGCCCGGTGCAACGGCTTCGACGCAAGCATTCCCGATTCCGATCGTTGCCTTTGTCGATCAAAATAATAACAATGAGTTCGATCGCACTGCCGCAAGTCCCAACGTCGAGCCAATCTTTAACCTGAAGATCGATCGCGCTTACACTGGCTACCTCAATCTACTCAAACAATCCCGAATTTTACAAGGAACCGGCCCTGCCGTTCCATCGGGTCAGGGAATCTTTAGTATCGATCCGAAGTTCCCAGCACCTGGCAATATCATCGAATATCGCATTACCTACACGAATATCTCTACGCCACCTTCAACTGCCGTTAGTGGTAGCACCTTGCTCAATGCTAACAGCGTGGTGATTAATGAAGATGGTACAGCATCTGGTAATACCTGGGTCGGTTCTACTACCCACGAAAGCGGAACTGTAGCAGAGCCAGGAACCACCGTCAATTACTTCAACGGTGGTAGTAATTTAGGCACGGCAGAACCAACATCGGGACAAGCCGTTTCTCGTTATGTAAATAATGTTGGAGCCTTGAGCGGCGGAGACACGGGAGCATTTACCTTCCGACGCAAAGTCAATCAAGCAGTAACGCCGTAAAGCAAGTATGTTGTCAAGGAAAACGTGAAGGTAACCAAAATGAAACGTTGGCAGATTCTCAGTTTAGGTATCGTCGCACTCACTGCATCAGTCGCAGTCGCTAGCGAAGTTCCCGTCGTCAAAAACTTGCGAGAGACAGGAACTCAACTAGTACAAAATATCCAAGAGCAAAAACCCGCTAACCCATTACCTGCGGCCGAGCAGCAAAAATCCTTGGTTGAGTTGGAGTTAGCCGCTCAAAAGCAAGTCGTCGCTCGCAATGAGAAAGGGGAAAGGCAAATAAACTGGCAGCCTTTGGCTCAGAACAATACCGTCGTTCAACCAGGCGATGTAATCCGCTATATGGTGACGAGTAAAAACATTAGCGATCGCGCTGTCAGCAATCTAGTCGTCACGCAACCCATTCCCCCAAGAACGATGTACGTTCCTAACTCAGCTACTCTCGGCATCGCTGGCAATGTCGAAGTGACTTATAGCATCGATGGCGGCAAAGCTTTTGTCGCGCAACCGACTATTCAAGTAAAGCAACCAGACGGAACAGTTGAAACTCGTCCGGCTCCAGTCGAAACCTATACCCACGTTCGCTGGAAGTTCCCCGAAGCGCTCAACCCGACCGTTGCTCTCAATAGTAGCTATCAGGTTAAGGTTCGCTAGCTCTTTATCAGTTATCGGCCATCAGTAGGGATCGGGGCAAGTGGTATGGCACGTAGGTATTTTGTACCTTATGTAACGCTACCCAGTCCCTCTGTATGGCGCGCGCTCTCCCAGTTATTCAGTTGCCCTGTCTTTTGTCAAATGTACTAATGACTAACGACCCATGACTTAATGACACGAATCTCCGTCTTTGTAAAGCGGGGATGAGATAACCCAAAGTTATTGGCGATTTATTGCAGGTTAACTGAAGAAAAATAACTGATTATTTTAAGGATCGGAAAGGTTTGTGAGGAGTAATAAGTCAAAGCTGCATTCGATTAGGCGGAAACCTATTAGTTTGAGACATCTAGGTCAACAACTGGTAGCCACCGCTATTGCAGCCAATAGTATTTTAGGAGGACTAAAACCCGTACCCGTCCAGGCTCAAACGCAAGTTCCGCAACAGTGTCCAATTCCAACTAGGACAATTAGCAATCGAGCGGATTCTAGCTACCGCATCTCTTCTGGTACGGGAAACAACCTAGCAGCAGCCAGTGCAAACATTAACGCAACAAACTCTCCCCAAACGCGAATCGCTTCCAACCAAGTCAATGTGAGTGAAAACGTTGGAGATCGGTTTTTGCAAATAGCGGCGGCTGGTGTTAGGGATGGTCAAGACAATGTAGTGGCAGGCTCGGCTTTTGGCTCGGTAGCCGATGAATTTGTTGCCGTTGGGTTAACCCAAGCCGAAGCAAAAACAGCCGCGATCGCGCTAGCAGCTACCATTAATAACTTACCAGAAAATGCAACGCTCCCTCGTTTGGTCGCTCAAGCAAGAGAAGACTTAATCGAAGCCGTCCCTGCTAAAGCTAGCGTTCTTGAAAATTTGTTTAACTCCCAACGAGGTAACCAATTTGCCCTAAGCTTAGCAACCGAACTGTTTAGGAGCCTTTTAACGCCAGCAGGTCTAACAAAAGAGGAAGTTGATTACGCCACTCGATCTGCTTTATCCGTGTTGCTAGCTTCCGATGGAAGGCAGATAAATCAAACAACTTTAGAATCTTCCGTTCAAGCGGCAGCCGCCTCCATTCCCGCTAAATCTTCTAATATTCGGCAAACCCTCGATACTTTCTTACTCGACAGCCAAACGCTCGAATCGGACGTAAAAGCTGGAGACGTACTCAACTTTGATTTTCTCCTGACGAATTTAGGAACCACACCCCTATCTTTACCCGTTGTCAATCGAGATACGCCCAACAACGTCTTAACTAACGTCGTTATCCCGCCCCAACGACAGGTTAGATTAACCGTTGCTGTAAGGGTAGAAAACATTCCCGATACAGGTGCTTCGGTAGGAGTGCGACTCAACAAAGGCGAACAAAACCTACAGGTCGAACTTGCGGGTTTAGGCGCGATCGCCTCAGTAACCACAGCCCAACCCAATCCCATCGCCCAGTGTCCGATTCCAGGCCCGCCCTCAATCGAACAAATTGTGGTTATCGTTCCTCCTACGCCCGAACGACCGCCTTTGGTCGATCCACTCGGACGAATTACTGGATGTGCTGGAGAGATTTTACCCAGTTATGAAGGCTTCAGCGTAGGATTGTACGAACCCAATCCCAGCGACCTTACTGGCGGAATTAGAGGGGTAACAGAGCTAACGCCAACCGGCCCTGGAACCAACTTTGAAGGAATCGAACCCAATATAGAAAACAGCAATCCTTTCTTCCTGACAACGGGAGAACAGGGACAATATAATTTCTTACTCGATGTTGCCAGAGGGCAACTCGACACGGGAGAAACTTATATCTTAATCGTTAATCCGCCTGAAGATTCTCTCTTCAGCGAACGTCGCATTCGTCTTGAAATCCAGTCTCGAACTGGCAATCTCGTCACTTACAGAGCAACTTCTCTCGATGGGCGACCGATTAGCGCGACTAACGATGAAACGACCCTACAGCAAACCATCCAAATTACTGATGCCAATCGTATCGGTTTAGTTTTAGCTGTCTTAAACCTCAACACCAGCGTTTGTCAGGCGCAAGAAATACAAATTACGAAAACAGCCGATCGCGCGGCGGCAGAACCGGGCGATACGGTTATTTATCGTCTCGTTATCCGCAACCTATCAACTTCTCCCGTCAATAATATTGTTGTTACTGATAATCTTCCCTTGGGATTCCGGCTAAGAGAGGATTCGGTCAGGGGAGAAATCAACGACCAACGAGTTGCGATCGCGGTTTCTGGAGGGTCTGAAGTTACGTTTAGCGCCTCTGGCGTAAGCATTCCTCCCAGAGAAGATTTAGTTATTGCTTATGCCGTCGTCTTAACTCCCGATGCGCTCAGAGGTAGCGGCGAAAACGCCGCGATCGTTCAAGGACAGCGTACCCAGCCACCCCTAAATGTTATCCGAGACGGACCGGCACTATTTAGAATGCGAATTCGTCCCGGACTGCTTACCAATAGCGGCACGATTATCGGGCGCGTTTTTGAAGACAGAAACTTTGACGGAGAACAGCAATCGGGAGAACCAGGCATTCCCAATGCAGTCGTCTTTTTAGACGATGGAACCCGCATCGTCACCGATGAAGATGGACTGTTTTCAGTCGCTAATGTTTTGCCGGGCTATCGAACGGGAGTTCTCGATCTTAGCAGCCTTCCAGGATATACCCTCGCTCCTAATCTCTATTTCAAAGAACGCAACAGCCAATCGCGACTGGTACGTATACCGCCAGGCGGGATGGCTCGCATGAACTTTGCCGTTACGCCAGCTTTTCGGGAGGAGGAGAAAAAATGAAAAGCAATCGTCGTTCCTTAAATCGATTGCACTTCTTTCTGCAAGGAGGGCTTCATTTCTTATTCGCGTTCGCATTAGCCGTTACTAGCGTTTCTGCTCAAGAAGTTGACAATACGGGCGAACAGATGTTGGCTCCTACGGAATTCGGAAGTTTTGATGAGTTTGGAGATCCTGCCAGCAGTCCAACACCCGAAACAGTCCCCAACACTATTCCTCCCGATACAATTGAGCCAATTCCCGATAATCCTTCAGCTAGCGAGTCAGTTTCCGACGATCCGTCAACTAACGATCTAGATGCTCCTACGACTCCCGCCGTTTCCCCAACGCCTCAACTCCCCACCAATATTCCCCAAACGCCGCTAGCGCCAGGAGAAATAAGAATTCTGACTCCCGCTAATGGCGCGATCGCCGATGGCTTGGCAACGGCTGTCGTGATTCAATTTACCAGTGGTTCCCAAGTAGAGCTATCGGTCAACGGGGAAGCTGTCGATCCAGGGTTAGTCGGTCGTACCGAAACGAACACCAAAACCAAGACCGTTACGCAGACTTGGTACGGGGTTTCGCTTCAAGAAGGCGAAAATACCCTGACTGCCAAGGCAACGACGAACGGAGTAGCAGGCAATCCAGTTACCATTAAATTTGAGGTTCGTGGAAAGCCAACTAAAATAACGCTCGAAACCAAAGAAACTCGCATTCCTGCCGACGGACGCTCCACTGCGACAGTGATGGGTCAACTGTTCGACAAGCAAGGCAATCTTTCTAATCGAAATGTAATCGTTACCCTTAATACCAGTGAGGGTAAGTTTGTCGGGGCGGATTACGATCGCGATCGCCCTGGATTTCAAGTACAGGCAATTAACGGCAAATATCAAGCCACTCTCAGATCCAGTTTGACAGCAAAAAAAGTCCGCCTTCGAGCTTCAACTGGAAAATTAGAAGCCTTCACGCAACTTTCGTTTGAAACCGATTTGCGTCCTCCCATCGCGACGGGGGTGGTTTCTTTCCGATTGGGAGCGAGAGGAACCGACTTTTATCGCTCTTTTGAAGAATTTTTGCCGGCCGATGAAGATAATGGCTTTGAATTCGACGTTCGAGGAGCCGCGTTTGCAACCGGAAGAATTGGAGACTGGTTATTTACCGGAGCCGTCAACACAGCGCGAGGTCTTAACGACGATGGCGAAGGGAGGCAGAGATTATCTGGCGATATTCAGTTTTCCGAGCAAGATTATCCCGTTTATGGAGATAATTCGACCAGCGAGCGCCTAGCTGAATCGGAAGATAGTTTGTTTTTGCGTTTCGAGCGGACTTCGCCTGTAGACAACGCAGGAACGGACTTTTTCATGTGGGGCGACTACGATACGGAAGAATTTGCCCTCGAATCCCAGCAATTTAGCGCCCTAACCCGTCAATTAAGCGGATTTAAAGGAAATTTTAATTTAGGTAACTTCCAAATCACAGCACTCTATAGCAACGATGTAGAAGGGTTTCAACGCGATACCATCGCCCCAGACGGGACGAGCGGATTCTATTTCCTTTCTCGCCGTTTGGTCGTCCCTGGCAGCGAAAATGTTTTTATCGAGCTAGAAGAATTAAATCGTCCCGGTACGGTCATTGCTCGCGAATCGCTCTCTCGCGGAACCGACTACGATATCGACTACGATCGCGGTACGTTATTGTTTAGATCTCCCATTCTGCGCACGGCGCTTAATAATAATGGGACTCCTTTGGTACGTCGCATCGTCGCTACTTACCAATTTGAAGGAGAAGACAATACCAGCGTCTACGGCGGACGAGTACGCTATCATTTCTCGCGAGAAATGGATCGAGAAAGCTGGATTGGGGCAACTTACTGGTTGGAAGACCAGGACGTGCGCGACTTTGAGTTATATGGCTTCGATGCCAGGATTGCTCTCGGCTCAAACGCAAGGCTGATTGCTGAATACGCTCACTCCTTCAATAGTTCCGAGTTTTTAGATGCCGTCAGCGGGTCGGCCTATCGCTTAGAAATCGAAGGCGAAATTTTTGAGGATCTGATCGGTAGGGCTTATTTCCGTTCTACCGATTCTGGATTTAGCAACAATGCCACGACTAGTTTTGTCCCAGGTCAAACCCGTTACGGCGCGCAGGTAATCGGTAGGGTTTCCCCGACAACGACTTTGCGCTTTCAAGTCGATCGCGAAAATAATTTTGGCGATGCTCCTCGTCCCCTGACTAATTTTGGCGATCTCATTAATCCCGGTTTCGATCCGTTGCCTGGGACGGCAGTCAATAACAGCCTCACCACTATTGCCGCAGGCGTTCAGCAAAAAGTCGGCCCGGCCACCTTAGAATTAGATTGGATCTGGCGCGATCGCAGCGATAGCCTCGCCACGCAACCCCTCGAAAATACTTCGAGTCAATTGCGATCGCGCGTGACGGTTCCCATCACTAACAAACTTAGCTTTCAAGCCCTCAACGACCTCAATCTCGGCAGCAGCGATTCTCTCTATCCAGGTCGTACCTTAGTCGGACTCGACTGGAAAGTTATGGATGGCATCACTATGCGACTGAGCCAGCAATTTTTCTCTGGCGGTCAATTGGACGGTCGCGCTGTTACTAGTCTCGATCTAATCGGCGATTACGATATCGGCGAAAACACGAGCATTACTGGTCGCTTCTCGGTCTTGGGAGGAGATAACGGGATGATGGGACAGGGAGCCGTCGGCTTAAATCACAAATGGGTTATCGCGCCAGGATTAGCCGTTGATTTGGCTTACGAATACGTTTCGGGCGGCGATTATTTCGGTCTGACGGGGGCGGGCGTACAATTTGCCCAACCCTACGCCGTTGGAAGTGGGGCTTCTTCGGTCGGAGTTTCAGGCGGACACAGCTTTGCCGTCGGCGTTGAATATACCGATAATCCCGATTTCAAAGCCAACGCTCGTTACGAATATCGCACGTCTTCCGGCGGAGACAGCAGTATTATTACCGCTGGCGTGGCAGGTAAAGTGACTTCGGCACTCACCGCCTTGGCTCGTTACGAACAAGCGTCTTCCAGCAATCAATTGTTAGAGGAACTCGGCGATACTATCAACCTCAGAGTAGGTTTAGCTTATCGAGATCCCGATAACGATCGCTTTAATGCCTTGCTGCGCTACGATTTTAGGCAAAATCCTTCCACCATTCCCGATACCATTCTCTTTGGCAGTGGGACGGGATATACCGATCATACTTTTGCCCTCGAAAGTATTTATGCTCCCGATTGGCAGTGGGAATTTTATAGCAAGTTTGCTTTGCGTAAGAGTAATTCCCAACTAGCAGACGATTTTTCGGGTAGCAGTACGATTTATCTGGGACAGTTACGCGCGACCTATCGCTTTGCTCAACGATGGGATATTGCTGGCGAAATTCGAGGCATTACCCAATCGGCAGTAGACTTCTGCGAAATCGGCTGGGTCGCAGAAGTCGGTTACTATGTAACGCCAGATTTACGCTTGGCAGTGGGGTATAGCTTTGGCGAGGTAAATAGCGATCGCGATTTTAGTGGCAATCGTTCGGCTGGCGGCCCTTATTTGGGCGTTACGGTCAAAATCAACGAGATCTTTCCTGGTTTTGGCTTGCAAGAACTTGCGCCCCCACAGCACCAAGAATCTCAAGTTGAAGCGTTCGATCCCAAGGAAAGCGAGTTTGAAGAGGATACCAAAGAAATTTCTATTGTTCCTGCTAAAAAGGTTCTAGTTTTTAATGAAGACGAGATTGATGCAATTCTAAGTCAACACTTATCGCCAATGGTTGTTGTCGTTCCAGTCGATGTTTCTCGACTTAACCTAGAGGCAATGGCAAGTATTGCGTTACTCGATCTAAATAACGTTAGTATTGCCGAAAAATCGTCTTTTGCGCCGTCTTTTACGTTTATTTCTGTAACGGACAGTCAACTACTCAACTGGTATTTCTCTCCTCAACTCGGGATCGACTCGCAACCCGAAAAACGAGACTCAAGAGTTTCAAAATTATCGAATTCGGAATTTAATCCCTCACCAGAGAATCTTTCCTGGCAAGATTCGGAAGCAATGCAATTTGTCGAGCCAAGCGATGAAAATTGGCAGATGGAATCAGATAACCTTCGACAAACTCAATTAATCGATTCTCAGGAGTGGGAAAAGGCGATTTTACAACTCGCACAATCTATTGATGAAGAAGGAGGTCAGGTGACAGACTCGACAAAAAGCGATTGAACATAAGGCTAGCAGCAAAGCCGTTCGCGCAGCCCGTGCAAGGGCGCAATCGCACTTTAATTATCTGTCCAGAAGGTGAAATACCATGCTAAAACCGTCCAATAAACCTTTTGTAAAGCTCTCAGGGGAAGGGATTCGTCGGGGGAACAGGGAAAGGGAAACCGACGCGCGCGCTCCTCAAGCCGTAAGGATTTTCGAGGGGAACAGAAACAACGTTCATCTTTCCTTTCCCCTTTTCCCTAAAAAATTCTTTTCCTCCTTAACTTACCTCATTGCTTTGGGATTAACGCTTTGTCTCGATGGTGTCGGACAAGCACAGGAAAAATCCATACCACAATTAAAGATAATCGTCAATAGCGATCGCGATGGTTCTATTCAACCCGACAGCGCGCTAACCTTGCGAGAAGCAATCTTGCTAGCCAATGGAACGCTCTCCCCAGAACGGTTGAGCGAGGCAGAACGAGCGCTGGTCGAGGAATCCCAGAACGTTTCGCGCATCGAATTTGATTTACTGCCGGGACAAACGACCATCTCTGTGCTGGAAGAATTACCGCCTTTAGCGCGCGAGGGACTGATTGTGGATGGAACGACGCAACCGGGCTACGACCCGACTCCCCTAGCGCCTAGCAATCTTCCCATTCCTATGCCAATTGTGGCGATCGCGCCTGCGAATGACAAAGAAATTTTGCGGGGGTTAACCATTGTTGCCGATAACGTAACAGTTAAGGGGTTGAGCATCTACGGATTTGCTTCTCGACACGGCAGAACCGCAACAACGCCACCCGCCGATATTTTTATTGCCCATCGCCTGCCGCCGCCCGATACCAGCCAACAACAACCGCCCGATTGGAACTTTTCCTTTCGAGAACGGGATATTCCTCCCCAAGGAGTGGCTATCGAAGCTAACTGGCTTGGGATCTTACCCGATGGAAGCGCACCCGTTATGGCTTCTGCTTTTGGCGTATCGGTTTTTAACAGCCGAGGGACGACGATTCGGCACAATTGGATCGCCCATCATGACGGTAGCGGAATTATTACTTCCGTGCGATCGCAAAATTTGATTATAGAAGAAAATTTATTAGAAAATAATGGGTTTGAAGGTATGCCAGATGCCATTCGCCTAGAAGGAATCATCGATAAAACACAAGTTATCGGTAATGAAATTCACGACAATGCAGGCAGCGCTATTTATTTATTTAAGCCAGAAGGTGCGACGCAAATCCGAGACAATCGGATCGCCAGAAACGGCAAACGTTTTGAGAGAGCCGCTATCTTTTTGATGGGGAACGGTCACGAACTGAAGAATAATAAAATTCAGGAGCAACCCGGCCCTGGCGTAGTGGTTGCAGCTTATCCGCAAAGTCGAGGCAATCGGATTCAAGACAATCAGTTTTCTCGCTTAGACGGGTTGAGTATCGACTTAGTAGGACAAATCGATGTCAGTCCTCAAGCTTATCAAAAAGGCGATGGCGTTAATCCCCCTCACGATAGCTATCAGCGTCGCCGCAAAACTGGAAATTTTAGTATCGAAGCCCCTCGCTGGCTGAGTCCCGAACTCATTATCAGTCCAGTGGATGGAACGGTAGAACTAGCAGGCGTAGCAGAACCTAATTCTCAAGTAGATATTTATCGCGTTACCGAAGAAGGAGGAACTCACGGCCCGCTCAATCAACGGTTTAAAACGGTAAAAACAGACGATAAAGGGAATTTTTCTCTGATTGTCGAGGTTTTAAAAACGGGAGATCGAGTAAGCGCGATCGCAACTCATCCCGAATATGGTACGTCCGAACCTGCTGAGAATCTTTTAATAAGGGCGATCGATAGGACTGACAAATAAAACTATTCAAAAGACTCTGTAGTGCATTGTCTCTACAGAAATATTGAGAAACGATAAAAGCTAATGAATAATTTATTTAAACATTTGAGTGCGATCGCGCAACCCTCGCATCAGTCAAACACTCGGCATTATTATCGCCACCTCCTTTCTCTTCTCGGAGTGTTGGTTGCTCCTTACGCAGTTTTCTACAGCTTGCCTGCTTCTGCGCAGGTTATTGATAGTTTTACACCGCCGCTTTTTAATACCAAAGTCAGGGGAGATATTCAGATCGTTGGGAACACTTTATTGACGTGTAATCCCAGTGGTACAAATGGAGCTTCTTGCAGCACTGCCCGCAATAGTTTTACGGGTACGCCTACTCCTAGAAACGATACCTATAACATGATTTATGTGGACGTAGATGGCGATAGCACTACTTTTAACTCCAGTACCGCCAATTTTACCCTACCAGCAGGAGCAACGGTGTTGAGGGCATATCTGTTTTGGGGAGCGGTTTCTAACAATGCTACTCGCACCCAAGTTCGCTTTAGAACCCCTGCCACAGCAGGCTATAACACGATTAACGGCTCTCTTGTTGGTGCTACTAATGCAAACTTTGGTAGCGGTAGTATTATCTCTGAAAACTATCAAGCCTTTGCTGATGTTACAAGCTTAGTGCAGGCTGGGGGCACAGGGACTTATGGAATTGCAAACGTACAAGCAATTCAAGGCGGCCCTTCAGGAACTACTGCTGCTCCCTACGGTGGTTGGTCGTTGGTTATCGTCTATGAAGCGCCTAACGAAAAACCTCGCGATCTGAGTGTTTTTGGGGGTCTGGCACGGGTTCAACAAGCTAATTCCCAGGTCAGTATCGATATTACGGGTTTCACTACGCCACCCTTTGGGGCTGTCAATGCTCGTGTTGGGGTAGTTGCTTACGATGGTGATGCCACTGGTACGGGAGATAGCCTCAGCCTTCAGAGAACGGTTTCTCCATTAAACACGACTACTCTCACGAATTCTTTGAACCCATCCAATGATTTTTTCAATAGTACCATTACTCGCTTGGGCAGCCACTTGACCGATAAGAATCCTAATTATCTCAATCAACTGGGAGGAGTGGATATTGACATTTTTGATAACAACACTGTTTTACAAAATGGAGATACCAGTCTGAGACTCAACTTGACGACTAGCACAAGTGCAGGAGAAACCTACTTTCCAGGCGTTGTTACAACTGCGATCGACCTCTTTATCCCAGTCTTGGTGCTTGATAAAACCTTTATAGATGTTAATGGTGGAAACGTCGAACCGGGCGATATTTTGGAATATACTGTTACAGTTACTAACAATCGCGATGCTAACGGCAATGGCGACCCAGCCAATAATAATGTGCTAACCGACCCAATTCCTGCCAATAGCACTTATGTTCCTGGTAGTCTGGTAATAGATGGGGTTGCCAAGACGGATGCGGCGAGCGACGACCAAGCAGAGTATGATAGTAGCAATAACCGCGCCATTTTCCGCTTGGGAGCAAGCGCTACAGTAACTCAAGGAGGGACGCTTCAGGTAAATACTAATAGTGCCCCCAATCCTCCTACAGCAGGTTCTAGTAGTACGGTCAAGTTTCGCGTTCGAGTCAATCCTAGTGTTCCCGATGGAACGTTAATCGTGAACCAAGCAGAAGAAACTTTCACCGGACAAACATTAGGTCAAGGAAGTACCCTAGATGCTGCTACCCCCACCGTGATAATTGAGACACAAAACCCTTCAATTAGCGGTACGTTGTATGAAGACAGCGATGGTGGAGATGATTTTGATAGTGGAGAAACGCGCTTACCTGCTGGGATTGGCGTGACATTATATCAAGACAGCAACAATAACAACATAATTGATTCGGGCGAGCAAATTGCTACTGTTAATACTGACTCGAATGGAAATTATACATTTTTGGATATTCCCAACGGAACTTACAAAATTCAAGTCGATCCAACAGATCCTCAAATTCCTAATGGATATGTTTTGGGAACGCCAAATAATTTAGTAGCTACAGTAGCAGGATTGCCAGTGACTGGACAAAACTTTGGCTTCGATGTCCCTGCTAGCAATCCTAATTTATTATTGGTTAAACGTATTACCAAAGTTGATGGTAGTACAACAACTATTGGCGGCGACGATCTGGCAATTTATAACAATACCAGTAGTCCCTATGATGATAATGTTGACCAAACGCCACCATTTACTGGCGTACCCGACCCAAATCA
The DNA here is from genome assembly GCA_012031035.1 of Candidatus Altimarinota bacterium. Lineage (GTDB taxonomy): Bacteria > Cyanobacteriota > Cyanobacteriia > Cyanobacteriales > Microcystaceae > Hydrococcus. The sequence continues at coordinate 27,236 of JAAUUT010000017.1, forward strand.
AGACGATACAACCAATTGGCCCAATCTTAACACTTTCCTGATTGGTGGTACTAATGGCGGTCAACTCCAACCGAAAAAGGAAATTGAGTATACTATCTACTTTTTGTCTGCGGGGAATAATGCTGCACAAAATGTGCAATTGTGCGATCGCATCCCTCAAAATCAAACCTTTGTACCCACTGCATATAACGGCGAGCCTCAGTCAATTGGAGGATTAACGACTGTAGATCGAGGAATTGCCATCTTCTACAATAATAGTCTTCTCTCTTACACTAATGTCAGCGATGGCGATATTGCTCAGTTCTACGCCCCAGGCGAAACTCTCCCAGCAGTTTGTGGTGCTGAAGCCAATACTACTGGAGCGATTGTCGTAGACTTGGGCAATCTTCCTCAAGCTACGAGTCCAGGCGCTCCTCCAACTTCCTATGGATTTGTCCGCTTTACAGCCATTGTTAACTAAATCTCTTAACCAAAATGCTTATAAGCGTCATATGAAGACGACTTTATCCCTCTCCTAAGAAACAAAATCAGTCACTGAGGATGAGATGAACTGAATGAGACGGACTGGGGGATAAGCTCAAAGCCGAGAGAGTGGGTGGATCTCAATCCTAAACCTATATATGCAATTTAGTTCCTCAAGCATGTAAAAAATTTAATAGAAACTTTTTGGTTTGTAAACTACACAATGACAACCAACATTTTTTTTGCCAAAATAAAATGTAAGTATTTAGTTTTGTCGAACAAAACTTGCGTAAAATAGCAAATTTTCTGGTATTTTAACATATTAGGAAAAGCCAGGATTGGTCTCAATCAAAGCTAAATGGGTAATAGTAAAGAAGCAAATCTTGAATTAGAAAGATATAAAAGCTTAATTAAAAATTTTGAAAAACTATATTTTGTAGTGCAGCCAAAAATAATCTCTGTTTTATTCAACTTATGCTCAAAAGATTAGCAACAAGTTAGAGACTAAATGAATTCTCTGACAAGGGCGATCGCCTTTCCTCTATAACGCGATCGCAGCCTTTTCTAACCACATTCAAAATGAGATTATTGCTAAGATATTTAACCAGAAAATCCCGACTCAAACGTCAAAATTATCGACCGTGGCAGGTCAAATTACTGTCCTGGGTAGGAATTTTCCTTCTGAGCTTATTAAGTATTTCCTACTTTGCACCACCCGCTCACAGCGTTCCATTCACGAGACGTTTTCAGACCAACGACAAGGGCGATATTGTTTTTGTCAGCAACACTGTCATGACCTGTCCGAGCAGTAGACCTAACTGTGCTTCTGCTCAAGCAGGAACGGCAGGAACGAGCAATCAGAACAACGCTTTCAGTATGGTCTATGTCGATGTCGATAGCGATGCTTCTACATTTAACTCCAGTCGTGCGAATCTTAACCTTCCGGCTGGCTCGACTGTTTTATGGGCGGGTCTTTATTGGAGTGGGGACTCAAGCAATGCTACGCGCAGCCAAGTACGTCTTGCGACTCCGACTTCTGGCGGTTATACCAACATAACAGCTAGCAGCTTATACAGCGGAACGGGCTATCAAAACGCTTATGAGGGATTCGCTAATGTTACGAGTTTATTACAAGCAGGCGGTAATGGCACTTATACAGTGGCTAATGTACTTTCAACCCCTAACTCCGCTAACCGTTGGGCCGGTTGGTCTATCGTCGTTGTTTATCGAAATCTTAACGAGCAAGCGCGCAACCTGTCAGTATATGACGGATTAGAAGTTGTCAGTGGTTCGGGGCAAGTGAACATTCTGGTGAGTGGCTTTATCACCCCGCCCGTTGGAGCCGTCAACGTCAAACTGGGAGCAATTGTTTATGATGGGGATCGAGGTTCGGGCGCGCCTAACGATTCGTATACAGGCGACCAGTTTCGGCTGAATGGAACCAATATCTCCAACGCCATCAACCCTAGCAATGATGTATTTAATAGCACTATTAGCTCTTTGGGCGCTCATGTCACCACGAAAAACCCTAATTATATAAACCAACTGGGCTACGATGCCGATATTTTTAGTGCTAATGGCATTTTAGCGAATGGCAGTACCAGTGCTACACTGACCGTAACAACGGGGGGGGAAGTTATCTTGCCTGGGGTGATTACCAGTGCAATTAACCTTTACACTCCGGTTGTTAATGTTAACAAGACGTTGAACGATTTAAACGGCGACCCCGCCGAAATCGGAGATATTCTGGAATATACAGTTGTGGTTAGAAATAATAGAGATGCTAATGGAAATGGCGATCCAGCGAATAATAACGTTCTTATCGATCCTATTCCTGCCAATACAACTTATGTTCCCAATAGCTTAAAGATCGATGGCGTTGCTAAAACCGATGCTGTCGGAGACGACCAAGCTGAATTTGTAGCGGGTAGTAACCAAACGGTTTTTCGTTTGGGTGCAGGGGCTAACGCCTCTGTTGGCGGTAATCTACAGGTTTCACCCGCAGCAGGGTCTAGCAGTACCATTCAATTTCGAGTCACGATTAATCCGGGGACTCCAAGCGGGGTAGTCATTACAAATCAAGCCGAGCATAGCTATACTGGCGCGACCTTGGGAGAAGGAGTTAGTTTAGGATCTGATAGCCCTGCCGTCCCGGTTCAAGTCAGAACTGCTGCTGTTTCCTTAGTAAAAAGAATTACTGCTATCAATAATATTGCTTTAAGTGGGTTTGAAGGAATTTCGAGCGATCCTAATGACAACGGTAATACGGTTGAGGATATAAACTGGCCTCAACCTCTGGCGACTTACTTGCGGGGCAGAATTGATGGCGGTCTGGTTAAGCCAACTGATGAAGTTGAGTATACCGTTTATTTCCTTGGCAACCGAAGACCTAGCACCAATAGTCGTATTTGCGATCTCGTGCCCGAACGTCAAATTTTTATTCCTACTGGATATAATACTGCGGTTCCCCGCCCAATTGAATTGGGAGCCGCCCCGTCGAGCGATACGGGAATTGCATTAGGATTTAGCAGTACGTCATTACCAGCCGAACCTACGGTTTATTTAACCAATACTAATGATAGCGATCGCGGGCGCTACTATCCGCCGGGCGATCCTCTCACGCCTGCCAGTTGTCAGAAGTTTGACGCACTAGGCAATCTTATCGCGTCGGGAGCGGCGGCGAATACCAATGGTGCAGTCGTCGTCAATATCGTTGAAGGAACAAACCAGCTACCTCCATCAACTAGTGCGGGAACGCCTCCTGATTCCTACGGGTTTATTCGCTTCCGAGCCAAGGTTAGATAAGTGATTTAAGATAGACGCGATCGCATCGTTGAGTTTCTGTGCCTGTCGTCCTAAGATAGCCGGAGTTTTCGTATAAAATCACGGCTTCTTTGAGGACGCTGGCAGTTTCTATCCAAATTTCCTGAAATCCTTTCAACGCGATCGCATCCTCTAATTGTTTGAGCAAATACTTTCCCAGTCCCTTTCCCCTAACTTCGGGCAATAAATACATTTTACGAATTTCTACGGCTTGGTTTCCTCTAGCGATCGGATAGTAAGCGGCGGTTCCTACCACTTCCCTCTGTCGTTCTATTACCCAAAATTCGCCGCCAACACTCAGATAGGCAGTTTCTACGTCTATTACATCTCGATCTGCACCCGTTGGTTCCCAAGACAAGCTATATTCTTGTAAAACTTGTTGAATAACGTTTGCTGCTGCTGTGCGATCGCGTTTCTGCCAATCTCGGATCGTAAAATCCAGATAAATTTTATTCATCAATAATTTAGCTAATAACAATATAGGGCGAGCCAATTGGCTCACCCTACATCATACATAGCGTTTAAAGCTCTATTTTAGAAAAAGTTCTTGCTTGATTCGATTAATCTACAGCGCGTTCGATTGTACGTTTAGCATCTTTGCCTGTTTCTTTGACATTATCGCCAAACTCGCGGGCATTTTCTTGTGCGCCTATTGAATATTGCGCTCCAAATTGCTTAAAGGCTTCTCCCGAATCTCTTACAATATTGTTAATCCGCTCGCCTAGTGGAATATCTTGCTCTGCTTCTTGGCGAAATTCCCCCACGGTTTTGGGTCTTTCAGTATTTTTATCCATTTCTTCGAGGCGATCGTTAATTCTTTCTTTTGCATCTTGAGAGTTGCTTGCTAAGGCAATATTATTAGCAAATAGGAACCAACTAGCGACAATAGCGATTATTAAAGGTTTAATCCGAATACTCTTAACAAAAGAAATAGTATTAACAATTAAGTTGTTCATTTCAATAACTCCGTTGCTTCTGAATTGGTAAAAATTGTTGATTTTAAGTACTTATTCAGATTAGCTTGGTTAAAAAAACTATTCCTCTGACAAAAGTTGTATTCTGGCGATCGGTAAATAGGTATAATTTTTTCGCGATCGCTAGGAATTAACGATTAAAGGCACTGCATAAGCAGAAAATCCTGCATGAAATAAAGCTTCCACTGTTGTATGTTCGTTTTGTACCCAATAATTTTGTCCGAAACGCACGAGTTGACTTTGTTGTCCGCTTCCCACAATACCAATAACAGGTACTTTGGCTTTATTTTTATCTCCAGATTGTTCTTGTAAAATTACTTTAAGATTTTGTTGTTTGAGAGAGTCAGTTGCTTCTTGAAGATTCAAACGAATCATTACCATATTAACTTTTTCTATTGGTTCTGCATCGTCAACAACAATTTGAATTTTGTCATCTCTACGATTAACTTTTCCCCAAACAATCAGATGAGCATCTTCAATTAATAATTCCTTGATTTTTTCATAAGTATTAGGAAATACAACAGCTTCTGTTGTGCCTGAAATATCTTCTAATGTCAAAAATGCCATCGGTTTACTTGGATGTTTTTTGACACTAATTAAAATTACAACAGTACTTACTCTTTTATTAATTTTTTGCTCTAAATCACTCAAGTTAATCGGCGATAAAATTTGGGTAGAGTTTTGAATAGAGGTAAGTGGGTGTTCGGAAATATAAAAGCCTAATAATTCTTTTTCTTTCTTTAATTTTTCTGCCAAAGAAAAATCTTCTACAGGTGTTGTACTGGGAGCTTGGTCAAAATTATTCTCTTGAGAAGTTTTATCTAATTTCTTTTCTCCTAATAAGTCAAAGAGATTCATTTGACCACTTTCTTTGTCTTTTGCTCGTTTTTTTGCCCAGTTTATGGCTACTTCTAAATCATTAGTTAATTGGTGGCGATTGCAATTAATAGAGTCAAAAGCGCCAACTAAAATTAGATTTTCGATAGATTTTTTCTGAACTTCATCTAGATCGATACGAGAACAAAAGTCTGCTAAGGATGTAAAATTTTCTCCTGTTTCTTCTCTGGTTTTAACAATGCTTTCTATGGCTTTTTGTCCTAATCCATTAATGGCTGCAAGTCCAAATAAAATTTGTTTTTTAATGGGAGTGAATTCTAAATAACAACGATTGATATCGGGAGGCAAGACCTCTATATTCATTCTTTGACAATTTTCCCGATATTTTTCTATTTTATCTTGTTTGTCACTACTTGCTGTTAGCAATGCAGCCATATATTCGACGGGATAATTAGCTTTCAAATAGGCAGTTTGATAAGTAACATAAGCATAAGCAGTTGAGTGAGATTTATTGAAACAATTAGAAGCAATTAATCCATTAGCCAGAACAAAGTTATGGTCTTTTTGTACTCCAATATCGTAAACGGGTTGAATTCCTACCGATTGGCGATTAATGATTTTAACCATAAAATTATTTATCTCTTTTTATTCAAATGAAAATCATCAAATGCACTTAAGAAAACAAGATTTATTGAGTTGGGTTGTCTAAAAATTGAGAATTCATAAAGATCTACCCGATCGCGGTTATCGTATGATTTGTACGGGCATGACTAAATAAGTCATTTTCAAACCTCCTAACGGGGTAAAAATAACTGGCTGATTTCCCTCATTTAATTGCATTTGAATCTCTGTAGATGGAATAGCTTTTAACCCATCCATTAAATATTTAATATTAAAGGCAATTTCTAAATCGTCTCCTGCGATTTGAGCGGGCATAGATTCTTTGGCACTGCCCAACTCTTTTGATTCTACCGATAAAGTTAACTGTTCTTGAGAGTTATCAACGGTAAATTTAACCAGATTATTGGTTTGATCCGCCAAGACAGAAACTCTCTCTAGACTAGAGATTAATCGTTTTCTTTCGATCGCAACTGTTCGAGAAAATTGACGGGGAATTAATTGTTCGTAGGGTGGATAGGCCCCATCTAGTTTGCGACTCGTTAAACGGCGATCGCCTAATTCAAAAATAGCTTGATTCTCATCGACGTGCAACGAGACAAAATCCGTTGCTTGGCACATTGCCAGCATTCTCTCTAATTCTCGAAATGCTTTAGCAGGAATCGTCGCCGCAAAATCTTCTAACTCGCTATTTGTTTCATTTTCTAAGGGAGTTTTCACTACTGCTAGGCGATGTCCGTCAGTGGCAGCAAATTCTAAGCTATCCTCCGATCCAACAACGTGTACTCCTGTTAAAATCTGTTTAGCTTCCTCGGTACTCGCAGCAAATAACGCCCCCTTTAATCCCTCTGATAACGCACAGACGGGTAAGGCAATCTTTTCTTTATCTTCTACCTGGGGTAAATCGGGAAACGCTGCGGCACTCATCCCGTTGATTTGATAGCGTCCCGCACTATAGGTTAAAACGGCCGAGAGATTTTCTTCGTTTTCATCATCTTCCGCCGTTAGGGTAATTTCTCCTTCGGGCAGGCGAGATACAATATCATTAATTCGTTTAGCTGGTAAGGTAAGCCTCCCACTTTCTGTTACTTCGGCGCTGAAACTAGTATGAATGCCGAGATTGAGATCGAAAGCTGTCAAGCTAACTCGTCCGCTTTTTGCATCTGCTACGAATAATACGTTACCCAATACTGCATGAGTGGGACGAGAGGGAACGGCACGACTTACTAAGGATAGATTAGTATTTAAATCGCTTTGACTACAAATAAATTTCATAGGTGGTTAAAATTGCAGATTAGCTAGGAACAATTGTACTGTTGAGGAGTTACAAAGAGGACGATCGCAACATTATTTTTTGATTTTTTCAAGTCCTGTGGAAAACCTGTGGAAAACTCGGCGAGTTTTCCACAGCCCGATCGCCGATTGTTTGTCATTAGTTATTGGTTATTGGTCATTGGTCATTGGTCATTGGTTACAAAGGACAAGTGACAAAGGACAAAGGACAAACATTTACTGATAACTGATAATGCGATCGCTCAAATTTAGCAAAGTTTGACTCAATTGAGGATCTTGTTGTTGGAGTTTACCGATTTTCTCACAACTGTACATCACTGTCGTGTGATCCTTCCCGCCAAATTCTTCGCCTATTCTTGGCAAGCTGAGATCGGTATGTTGGCGCATCAGGTACATCCCAATTTGTCTGGCGACGCTAATCTCTCGCCTTCGAGAATTGCCTTTAAGATCTTCAACCGATACCTTAAACGTATCGGCGACAGCATTTAAAATCCTTTCTGGCGTGACTGCTATCCTCTCCACGGGTGGATTTAAAACTGGGGCAAGATTTTCCACCGTCATTGGCAAACCTGCAATAGAAATATAGGCAACGGCACGAATTAAAGCCCCTTCTAATTCTCGAATGTTAGAAGTATAGTTAACGGCGATATATTCGATCGCCTCTCGTGGAAGACGCATATTTTCATATTCGGCTTTTTTCTGTAAAATCGCCATGCGCGTTTCTAAATCGGGCGCTTGAATATCGGCGATCAATCCCATCGAAAAGCGCGAAATTAGGCGATCCTGCAAGCTAGGAATGCGTTTTGGCGGGCGATCGCTGGCTAAGATCACTTGCTTGCCAGCTTCGTGTAAAGTGTTAAAAGTGTGGAAAAATTCTTCTTGAGTATATTCTTTTCCTTCGATAAACTGAATGTCATCGACTAAGAGAACGTCGGCCGTTCGATAATGTTCTCTGAAACTTTGCATACTGTCCTGGCGAATGGCAGTAATTAAGTCGTTGGTAAATTGTTCGGTAGAAACATAAAAAATTTTAGTTTCTGGGTACATTTCTAACCGATAATGGGCGATCGCTTGCATCAGATGGGTTTTTCCCAACCCTACCCCCCCACAGAGAAATAAAGGGTTGAATTCTCGTCCTGGCGCTTCTGCTACTGCTAAAGAGGCAGCGTGTGCCATGCGGTTCGTCGGGCCGACTACGTAGCGAGAAAAGGTATATTTAGAATTAAGTTTGGCTGGGTTGAGGCGATCGCCAGCTAAATTTTCTACTTCCGAAAATATTGACCCAGAATCGCCGATAATGGCAATACTTTCTCCTCGATCTGCATTTAGGTGAATCTCTACAGAATAGCCGAGAACGTCCCGTACTGCTTCAGCAATGATTTTGAGGTAATTTTTCTTAAGATGATTGAGAACAAAAGGATTGGCAGCACAAATCACCAAACATTTGTCTGTTAATTCTTGAACGGTTGCCGTTTTAATCCAAGTTTCAAAGGCAGGACGAGTTAATTGACGCTGGAGTCTTTCGAGAACTTGATTCCAGAGTTGTTGTGGGGAAATTTCCACGAATTTTATTTGCGATTGACGACTAAAAATTTATAGTTTAATGGCATTTAGTAAAGAATAGTATTATCTATTTTTAAACGGGATCGATTAAAAATATTTAACTATGGCTGAACTCTTAGAAATTGCTAAGTTAGGCAATTCAATTTTGAGACAAATCGCTCAACCTGTATCGAACGTTACAGACGCAACCGTTCAAGCGTTAATTAATTCGTTGATAGCAACTGCTACCTCAGCTAATGGCGTGGGAATTGCTGCACCTCAAGTATCTCAATCCTATCGCTTGTTTATCCTTGCTTCGCGTCCTAACTCCCGCTACCCAAATGCACCTTTGATGGAGGCTACAGCAATTATAAACCCAAAAATCGTCGTTCATTCGGATGAAGTTATTAAAGGGTGGGAAGGATGTCTCAGCGTTCCCGGAATTCGCGGATTAGTTCCCCGATCTCGCGCGATCGCCGTAGAATATTACGATCGCTATGGCAATTTACAGCGTCAGGAATTTACCGATTTCGTAGCCAGAATTTTTCAACACGAATTAGATCATCTTAATGGCATTGTCTTTCTAGATCGCGTCGAAAGCGATCGCGATTTATTGACTGAAGAAGAATACCAACGTCTGTTACAAAACATATAATCGAAACGCTACTTTAAAATTTTAGCTTTTCTTAACCATTTTCTTTTTCCCAGTCTGGGTCTTAGATTCCTTGCTTTTATTGGCTAAATCGGTAACAATAGAAGGTTAAGTAATTTGTATTTTTATATACTATAATTAATAAAAAGATAAGAAAACTTTTTAAAATCCAAGAGGCAAAAGAATAAGCTTGTGAGTCAGCATCAAGAAGTCTTCTCAGACCCGCGCAATGCAGGTCGTTTTCAGGAAGCATCGCTGCAAAACGACGAATCGCCCGATTGCCCAAAGGGAAAGCCCGCGCTTCGCGATCGCAGTTCCAACGAAATCCAATTTCAACGCTATGATTCAGTAGCGATCGCAAAATACTATCGCCTTCGACCTTGGTTGTACATCTGGCGAACTTTAGTCGTTGTTTGGTGTTTTGGAACTTTTATCTTTAATCTAGCGTGGGATAAATGGACGGGTCAAACGGAAAAAAACAAGCAGAAACGCGCCAGTCAACTTCGTAAAGTCTTAACTTACCTCGGTCCCACTTTTATCAAAGTCGGACAGGCCCTTTCTACACGACCCGACCTCATTCGCAAAGACTTTTTAGAAGAATTAATTAAACTTCAAGACCAGTTGCCACCTTTTGACAATCAAATTGCTTTTGACATCATAGAATCACAACTGGGACTTTCCATCGATCGCGCTTATCGAGAAATTTCACCTCACCCAGTCGCAGCAGCTAGTTTAGGACAAGTTTATCGCGCCGTCCTACATACAGGAGAAGAAGTTGCCGTTAAGGTTCAGCGTCCCAATTTGCGACCGCTTCTAACTCTCGACTTGTTTTTAATGCGATGTGCTGCCGAGAGATTAGGGCCTTGGTTGCCTCTTAACTTAGGTCACGATTTGACTTTAATCGTCGATGAGTTTGGCACGAAGTTATTTGAAGAAATCGACTACGTAAACGAAGGATATAACGCCGAAAGATTTGCTACTAATTTTCGCAACGACCCGGAAGTTAAAGTTCCAGTTATTTACTGGCAATATAGCAGTTATCTCGTTCTAACATTAGAGTGGATTAATGGCTTTAAATTAACCGATACAGAAAATATTAAAGCACTGGGAATCGATCCCAACGCGATCGTCAAAATTGGCGTTACCTCTGGACTGCGCCAGTTGCTAGAATTTGGTTTCTTCCACGCCGACCCCCATCCAGGCAACTTATTTGCTACGACTGACGGACGCATGGCATATATCGATTTTGGCATGATGGATCAGTTGGAGGAAACAGCAAAAGAAACGATCGCCAGCGCAGTCGTTCAATTAATTAATAAAGATTATGAGGCGCTAGCAGAGGATTTTGTTAAATTAGGTTTTCTAACACCCAATACAGATATTCAACCGATTGTTCCTGCCTTAGAAAAGGTATGGGGAAACGCTATTGGAAAAAGTGTAGGAGATTTCAACTTCAAAACCATCACCGATGATTTTTCGGAGTTGATGTATGAATATCCTTTCCGAGTTCCAGCGAAATTTGCGCTAATCATTCGATCTCTAGTGACTCAAGAAGGTCTTGCCCTCAGTCTCGACCCCAATTTCAAGATTGTAGAAGTTGCTTATCCTTACGTGGCGCGACGATTGCTGACTGGAGAATCCCCGCAGTTGCGGAAACGCTTGCTGGAAGTCTTGTTTAAGGATGGTAAGTTCCAATGGCAGCGTTTAGAAAATATGATTGCGATCGCGAGATCTGACCGAAAGTTCGATCTGCTTCCTACTGCCCAGTTAGGTTTACAGTTTCTTTTATCCGAAGAAGGTCGTTATTTGCGCCGCCAGTTGCTACTAGCACTCACAGAAGACGACCGACTGCATACCGAAGAAGTACAGAGTTTGTGGGCATTAATTAAGGATGATTTTAAACCACAACAATTATGGGACGTTGCCTTTAATACGATTCGAGAACTTTCTGGGAATAGAGTGGCTTCCTTGATTCCCATAGCCAACATTTTAAGATAAATTGTTGATGGTTTACATTTTTTAATCATTCGCGATCGATAACAAAATATGTACTATTACTTAGCAGAACCACCCTATTTCTTAATCTTGGCTGGATTATTTGTAGGAATCACTTCTGGATTAGCTTTTGAAGCAACTTTAAAACAATCCGTAAAAGAATGGTCGAATAACTCGACTCCCGAACAATTGGCACAAGTGCAAGGATTAAAATTACAATTGCCTTTCTTTACCATGACGGCGGGAATTTGTTTGTTTTTAGCTTCTGGTTTGGAGGTGTTTTTGCTCGATCGCTGGATATCTTATGCGATCGCACTTCCCGTAACGATTTTTATTGCAGCTTTAGTTTGGGTACAATTGGGTAAATTGTTGCAACAGTTACAAATAGGCGGCTCAAAAGCGATCGATTTAGATGCTTTTTAAGCAATTAGTTTTCTATTGTGTGAATAAAATTTAGGTATCAAATGGGGTGAATCTATGAGGTTTGCCCTATTTCATTTCAGAAGTTTTTTGATAGCGAAATCGCTCGATAAGACCGAGTGTAATTTCTTTCATCAACCAGTATAAGACAACTAAGATAATAAAGGTGATGCTTATCATCATGACCGACCACTTTCCCGTTAAATTATCTACAATACTATCAACCAAACTATCGGGTTTAGTAATGATATCCCAACTATTAAAACGTTGAAAGCGACCCAAATATATTCCTAACGAACAGAGAGCATGAGTAATTAACTCAATCACAATAAGAGATTTTGTTTTTCCTAATTGATGGCAATAGTAACCCAAATTAATCAAAGAAATAACATAAGCTTCAAAGCCAGCCAGAATAAAAATAAGATATTGAGGAATTAATACTAAAGTAATCGTCCAGACCGAGTATTCTTGGCGAATTAAAGCAATTAAATGAATGATATCGGTTAATACATAAGGAGCATTGGGTAAGAAAAGAATAAAAATGAAAAAAATAATCCACCAAATTTGCGATCGCGTTTGAGAGATCCGAAATAACCAAACACTTAAAACTAAGGGAATAAAGGCAAGAAATGAGTTCCAAATCATGAAATCTTGGCTATAGCTTAAAACTTGCCAAGAATGGGCGATCCAATTAATCATTTGAGCCACGATGTAGAAAACCTGACTTGTTATCGCGATAGTACCTTTTCTATTTTAGTTCAGGGATTTTATGGGTCAAGCCGCAAGGCGGAAATTCGTCGATGCTTCTTTGCTACCGCTACGTGCGCGTCGGATTGATAAGCTGTTCCACATCTAGATTTCCAATTAATGAGTGAAGAAAGACTTCTTAAAACTCTCTCCCCGTCCCCCCGTCCAACTTTTATGGCAGCCTAAATGTTTAACAGCTTAATACGTCTAAGGGCGGGCTAAGCCAACGTAATTCGTAATTATAATCAGTGGGGGCTTGTACTCGTTTTTCAATTACGAATTACGAATTAATAATCATTTAGTCAACTCCTAATTACCCAATGTTGTTTACTTGTGGAATTATCTTATCTGGTTCTCCTGCTACCCAACTGGCAAAATGTTTAGCTAAAGGTGGCGCAAAAACTAAGGTGCTAGTGAATCCAGAAAATAGATGAACGCCACTAAAAGAATTGATTTCGCCAACCAAAGGAAGGGAATTTTTAGCAAAAGTAACTAGACAACTATGCCAAGTTCCTGATAAATTTTGTAGTAGAGGAAGTAAATTACCCACTTCCTGACGAATTTGCGCTTCACTCGTTTCAGGAGCGATTTTTGACTGAGGACTAGTATGAATTTCGCTAATTTGACCAAAATATAAACTGCGATCGCGAAATTGGATCGCACCTGGATCGAGAATACTTCCGGCTAGATTTTGACTGGCTTCTTCCCATTGCGACTCCATTACAGATTGAGTCGCTTGTGACTCTAAAAAAGACCGTTTTTGTATCGCTGGCATAACGAGCGATCGCAAGCAAAAATCTACAGGTGGAGTTTTAATTAAATGGGCGTGGGTAAAATAGAGTTGAACGTTAATCCCCGCTTCTTTGAGCAATGCTCGACTCAATCCCCCCGCACAAACAACAGTATTGGCAGCGAAGTAGTTTTGTTGAGGCGTAGCGACTCCTTCTAGGCGATTTCCTTGATGCAATAACTTCAAGACTGGCTCAATCTCGATCTTTCCGCCGAGACGACAAAATGCTTGTTGATAAGCTTGACTGGTTTTGTGAGCATGAATATGAGCGTGAGGCAACTTTAAAACCCCTGAAATAGCATAAGGATTGAGTAAGGGTTCCAATTCAACTGCTTCTGACACGCTAAGAAGTTCGGGAAGAATCGCAAATTGGGAATAATTAGCAGCTACCGTTTTAGGATCGTCGTTTACATCAATCGTCAAAACAAGATCGATATCGCGAAACTCGGTATCTGCTTCTAACTCTTCTGACAAATGGCGATGAATATCAATCCCTTCTTGAGCGAGTTGACGAGTTAATTCTGTGGTGCCAGACCAATAAGCAAGCCCACCATAACTATAATAGGTTGCATTGCGGGGGCGATCGTCTTTTTCCAAAAGTAAAACGCGGAAACCCTTTTTTGCAAGTTCATAACTTAATACAGATCCCGTAATTCCCGCACCGATAACAATCCAGTCGTAAGCAGTCATGATTCCTCATAGGGGCGCACGCCATGCACCCAGTCACCTTATTATTGTTGTAGGCAATGCTCACCAGTTTAAATTTAGCAATTTAAACTTGTGTAAGCTCATCTTTGAACCTCTCGTGAATTCTATTCACGAGATTCCTGTTTCAACGATCTCAGCCTGGATATTTTCAGGTCTTACAAGTTCTCGGCAGGCGTTTTTTATAACCTCCGGCGCACCGACGGCGGTTAATAATCTCAATCCCTCACGAAGAATGTTTTTTGCTGCGGTAAAATCTCGATGGTGATAAGTATTACATACAGGGCAATCCCATTCTCTAATACTCAAATCCTTTACTTCTGGGTTAATGAAACCGCAGCAGCTACAGGTTTGAGATGAGGGAAAGAAGGGAGAGACTTTCTGGACAATCCGGTCGTGCCAATTGGCTTTATACTCCAACATGGCAATGAATTTAGACCAACTGGCATCAGCAATACTGAGTGCAAGCTTAGGATTTTTTACCATGTTCGCTACTCGCAAATCTTCGATACAGATAACACTGTTCTCTCGGATTAAACGAGTAGATAGTTTGTGCAGAAAGTCATCTCTGAGATTGGTTACACGTTCGTAAATTCGAGCTAGTTTGGTTTTCGCTTTAGCTCGATTGTTGCTACCTTTAATACTACGAGAAACTTGTTTGTTAGCCTTACGTAGTCTCCTGAAAACTTGTCGATAATATTTAGGGTTTTGTACTTCCTCCTCATGGGTAGTAACTAGATAGGATTTAATTCCCAAATCTAATCCAATATTTTTATCTACATCTGGGTGTTTTTCTATTTCTGTCTCGCACAAAATACTAGCAACATATTTACCAGTTTTTGTAGATGTGACTGTGACGTTAACAATAGCCCCATTAATTGCTTGAGATTTGTGAAATCTGACCCAGCCTAGCTTGGGCAGCTTGAGATAGTTCTCTTTAACTTGAATGTTCCCGTTAGTAAAATTGGTTTTATAGGACTGCTTAAAACCGTGCTTTCTTTTGAATTGAGGAAAACCAAATCGTCTCTTACTCTTAGGTTTTTTCAGGTCGGTAAAGAAGTTTTTATAAGCAGTCTCTAAATTTCTGAGTGCATTTTGTAAAGCAAATTTATCGACCTCTTTGAGCCATTCTATTTCTTGCTTGAGTTGTGTTAACTCTCGACTGCATCCAAAGAAGTTTAAAGTTTTCTGTTCAGAGTCGTATAATTCTTTGCGTCTTGCTAAAAAGCGATTGTACACAAATCGAGCGCAGCCAATAGTCTTGTTAATTAAGATTTCTTGATTGCTGCTCGGATTCAGTGTAACTTTAAATGCTTTTTGGACTAACATTCTGGTTTTCTCTATACCTCTTAACTTGTACCTCTGTATTTTCTGAAACTGTAGCGACAAAATATGATGGGTTCCATTGAGATAAAAATTTCTAGGTTTAAGCACGCGATCGCTGACAGTCATTAAACCATATAGGGATTAGTGATTCAAAGATCGAGAGGGCTAGAAATTTACGTCAAATCGCTAACGAGAGTAGATTGGCTAAATCAGAAAATCGTTCCATTTCCAACTTTTCCCAAGTGCGATCGCTTTTGTATCTATAAGCGCACAGCAATCCCCATAGCTGTTTGTGAGAGAATATGGGAGCGATTAACAGAGAGCGATCGTTTGATTGACGCAAAATTGTTATTACATCTGAGGATAATTCTGCAAGATCGAGATTGTTAACACTTATAACTCGTCCTGGCTGGTATTGAAAATCTAGCTTCTCGAAGGGGAGATCTCGAACAGAATGATAATCTGGCGCGGCGGATTCGACTATTTGCTGATTTGTCTTTTGATAGAAAACTACTCGTTCGACTTCAAAAAATTCTCGAATTTTAGCAATAACAGTTGGTAAGATCTGCCAAATATTGTCACAATTAGACAACTGCTCGATAAATTCTCTGACTAACTGTTCCCAGGCTTGCTGATGCTTGAGTTGTGAGGCGATCGCACCTGCTTGATTTAACGCCTCAGAAGCATTTAGCAGGCGCTGTACTCGTTGAAAAAGAACTGCCCAATGGATCGGTTTAGTCAGGTAATCCGTCGCTCCAGCTTGAAAGGCTTGGTCGATTGACTCGCGATCGTCGAGAAAAGTTAGCATGAGAATGGGAATCTGCGTGCCGCTAGCTAGAGAACGCAGGCGCTGACAGCAGGTAAACCCATCCATTACTGGCATAACTGCGTCTAACAAAACGATATCAGGCTGACAACGGGCATATTTAGCTAGACATTCCTCGCCATTGGCTGTTTCTTCAACTTGATAACCCTTACTTTGGATTGCTAGCTTCAGTAAAGAACGGATAGAGCTATCGTCATCGGCAATTAGAATTAGAGGCACTTTTTTGTCAGTCATAGGTTAATCGGTTTAAGATGGCTAAAGACTTGCACCAACGCAAATATCTATTTTGGACGAGTAGGAGAAGTTCGAGGATTTTTCTTATGGTGAATGGTGATTTGATATTGACAAGAAGTTTTGGAGAGCGTTTTTGAGTTGTTCGTATTGAGTTTCTAAATCCTGCGAGGGTGCTGCGACTTCCGCAAAATTACCAGAACGGGCTAAATTTTCTAGCTGCTTGCAGAGTTTCGCAAATTTTATTGCGCCTAAAGTTGCACTGCTCGATCCTAAAGTATGGGATGACTGACGCAGGGAATCTAAGTTAGCAGACGCGATCGCGTCTTGAATCTGTTTGATATGTTGGGGTGCTATTTTGAGATATTCCTCAATTAGATGAGCGATAATCTCATCAGCTTGGTCATCTGCCATCTCGCGGATGGATTCTAAGACTTTAGCGTCTAAAACCCGGTCTTCCTCTTGGCGTATCTGGGGTTGGTTTTCTAGGCTGTTTTCGCTATCTTTTCTTAACTGTCGAGCGGCTTTTTCTAGTGCCTGAAGTAATTCGGTTTCGCGTATAGGCTTGCTAATATAATCGTTCATTCCCGCCGCCAAGCATTTTTCGCGATCGCCTTTCATCGCATAGGCAGTGACGGCAATTATCCAAGGACGCTGACTTGGCTCCCATTCCTCAGCAATGCGCTGGGCTGCCGTCAATCCGTCCATCTCTGGCATTTCTACATCCATCAATATTACATCATAGGGAGCTTGACGTAGGGCGCGAATAGTCTCCCATCCATTACCCGCTACATCAGCCCGATACCCCAATTTTTGCAGAATTAGCAAAGCGACTTGTTGATTAACTCGGTTGTCTTCTGCCAGGAGAATCCGCAAAGGAAAAGATTTAGGTGAGGCAGTTTCAATCTTTCGATTGCGGTAAGAGGTTCGAGCGATCGCCACTTCGGGTGAAGAGGACGTTTCTGAAGCCGACTGTTGCCAGAAAACTTGGAGCAAAGTATTGTAAAGTTGAGATTTTTTAATCGGACTTTGAAGCCAAGCAATAAATTGAACCTGAGTTCTCTTTTGTAATTCTTTTGGCGATAAATTGACGGCTGTAAGCATCACCAACGGCAATGCCTGATATTTGGGTAACGAGCGGATGGCTTCAGCAAGCTCTATTCCATTCATTTTCGGCATTCGTAGATCGAGAATTGCCAAATCGAACAATTCTCCTTGGCACAACCAAGAGAGGGCTTTCTCTCCCGAATCAGCCGCCCTAGGAAGCATCCCCCATGTTTGAGTTAGCTGAGTCAACAATTCCCGATTAACCGGATTGTCATCGACAATTAAAATGCGTTTTCCTTGCAATTGCGCCTGACAATCGCTAAGCGTCAACGTAGAAGACAAAGAAGCAGCTTTAGCAGCGATCGTAAAGTAAAAAGACGATCCGGTCGTTGAGATAGCATCTCGATTTTCTTGAGAACGTACCCAGGGATGAGAAGGTTCCCCCGCAACCGTCCCGTGACTCTCAACCCAAATACACCCTCCCATCATCTTTGCCAGTCGCTTGCAGATCGCTAATCCCAAGCCAGTTCCGCCATATTTGCGAGTAATTGAAGTATTAGCTTGGCTAAAAGATTGAAAAAGAGATTGTTGTTGTTGAGGAGTGATGCCGATTCCCGTGTCTTCGACCATAAATTGAACTTCATAGATTTTCTCGGTTTCATCAATAACGCAGGCATTGACAGCAAGGCGAATTTCTCCAACATCGGTAAATTTAACGGCATTACCGAGAAGATTAACTAAAACTTGACGAACTCTGGTAATATCTCCAACAAGCGCTCGCGGAACTTTAGCATCGATCTGGTAAACAACTTCAAGATTTTTGGCAACTGCTTTGGACACGATTAAATCCAGTGCCTCTTCGACGCACGATTGTACTTCAAAGGGATATTCTTCTAACTCCAGCTTGCCCGATTCAATTTTTGAGAAATCGAGAATATCGTTCAAGATCGCTAGCAACGCTTCGCCGCTACTGCGAATCGTTTCGGCAAATTGTTGCTGTTGGGGACATAAATCTGTATCCAATAAAAGTCCTGCCATGCCGATAACAGCATTCATTGGCGTGCGAATTTCATGGCTCATCGTAGCGAGAAATTCGCTTTTTGCCTGGTTCGCTGTGTCTGCTGCTTTTTTCGCCGCGCTCAATTCTTGATTTTGTCGGACTAATTGTTTTCGGTTACTTTTTTCCTGTTCTAATAGCTGTGCCTGCGCTAAGGCAATTCCCACTTGTGCTGCTACCGCTTCGAGCCATTCTACTTCATCTCGTTCCCAGTGTCGCACCGAGCCGCATTGGTGAAGCACTAACACACCATAAGGTTTATCTCGATCGCAAATCCGAATGGCTAACATCGATTTGATATTTAGTTGGCGACAAGTATCCCAGATCGGTTCGAGGGAAGCTTCAGCAAAGATATCGTCGAATACTATTGCCCGCTCTTGAGTGAGGACTTGTTGAGTATAAATATCGCCTTCGTTCGACACGCTTAGAGCGAATAGAGAATTAGTATCGGGCGTTAAATATTCGGCGACGCAGAAAAGTTGTGGGGTAGGATGCTCGATATACGAGTGAATAATCGCGCGATCGACGCTTAAGGCCCGACCGACTCGCTCTGCGGTTGTCTGAAAAATTTTTTGCAGGTCGAGACTTTGGCGAATGGCTTCGACGATTTCTTTAAGTAAAAGGATTTGTTGATAGCGTTTTCGCAGTGTTTCTTCGGAGCATTTGCGATCGGTAATATCTTTGTGAGTGCCCACCATTCTCAGCGGTTGTCCTCGCTCGTCGCGTTCGACAATTTGACCTCTATCTAAAATCCATTTCCACTCGCCCGATTTAGTTAGCATTCGCAATTCCATCTCAAAATAGGGCGTTTGATTTTGAAAATGCGCTTCTAGAAGCTCGATCATGTGGCGTTTATCTTCTGGATGTACGAGTGTGTCTCGCAGATAGATGTTATTTTCGAGTTCGTCAGGAGAATAACTGAGAATTGTTGCCCAACGCGGACTGCGGTAAACTTCCCCCGTCCTTATATTCCAATCCCACAATCCTTCTTCAACCGATTCGAGAGCAAGCTGTAGGCGTTCTTCGCTCTCGCGCAATCGTTGCTCTGCTTGCTTGCGAGCCGTAATATCGGTGACAGTGCCGAAATATCCAACGATCGCGCCTGCTTCATCGCGGATGGCGATCGCCATGCTAAAAACCCAATTAATTTTACCTGTAGGTGTCCTGAAACGATACTCCATCGAAAACTGACGCTCCGTTGTCGAATTTTTAGACCATTCAGTAAACACTAATTCGCGATCGCTCGGATGGATAGCATTGGCCCAACCCGTGCCGAGTGCTTCTGCCATCGAAAGTCCGGTCAATTCCATCCATTGCGGATTGACGAACAAACAATGACCTTGCGAGTCGGTTTGAAAAATACCTACGGGTGCGTAAGTAACGAGTAAGCGAAAGCGCTTTTCTCGCTCTTGTAATTCCGCTTCGAGTTGTTTGCGATCGCTGATATCTCGATACATCCACAAGTTGCCGTAGTAACGATTGTTAACCCAAATTTGGACTTCATCTCGCTCGAATGTCCTGCCATCGCTGAGAATCAGTTCTTCTGATGTAGCGACGGGTCGATCGTTAAGAATATCTTCGATTCGTTGGGCAACTTGTTCGGAGTCAAAAAACGGTTCTCGAACGGTTTGAGCCAGTTGTTGACAATCTACGCCAATTAATTGTTCTGGTAGTAGCGGAATGCCAAATTGTTGACAAAATTTTTGGTTGACTAAGACAATTTGTCCTAGTTGGTCTTCGACGAGAACGCCTGCTTGTAAATTTTGAATTAAAGCGCTCAACCGCGATGTTGTCGTCCATAGTTTAGCTTCCACGCGGCGACGTTCTGCCAGTTCTTTTTTTAGTTGTTGATTGGCCAAGGTTAAGGCTTGCGTTCGTTCCACTACTCGCCTTTCTAATTCTTCATTGACTTGCTGTAGTGCTTGTTCTCTGCGTTTGGACTCGGTAATATCGCGGATCGCCAACACGATACTTAATTCCGCTTGTTCTTTATGTGATGACTGTTGTAGATTCAAACAAGACCACGAGATCTCTAGAATTAGATCGTTAAATTCATAATCGGCTTGTCCTTTCGATTGACTTTTCAATGCCAAATTGACGGGATGCTCTGCTATTGATATATCTTGTCCCGATCGCCGCAGAGACAATAATTCTGACAGTTGCTTCCCGATAATTAAGTTATGAGACATTGCAACCAAGCGATCGAAGGTCGTATTGCACCACTGCACTTTTCCTTGGCTGTCAGTCCAAACAATCGCCTCATTAATTGTCCCCAAGGCAATTTCCATTGTGCCTAAAGTGGTACGGAGTCGATCGAGTTGATTGGCTAAGGGATCTTTCATAACAGCATCCTAAGAAGATCGAGAATTTATTCGAGAAGACACAGAGTAACAACAAAAATTCACTATTGGCGCTCTGTTTCGGCAATGATGCAATGTTTGCACTCGATGGCGCGTATTAGTTAAATTAGATTTTACGCTCCTCAACTTCTAAAGTCCTAATTAATATTTCCCTTAACTGCATAAAAAATTAACTTAGACACGAAGTTAGACATAAGTTAGGCAATTTAAATGCTTACTTAGACGCGATCGTAGATTTGCGATTGAAATACTAAGAAATGTAGAGACTTAAAGCAATGCAGGAAAACGGATATGAAACTCGTCTCAGTCATCGTGCCAGTCTATAATGTCGAGAAATACATCGCTCAGACTATTCGCTCCGTACTCAATCAAACTTATACTAATTTTGAGTTGATAGTTGTTGACGATGAATCTCCAGATAAAAGCATCGAGATTTGTCAGCAGTTTCAAGATCCCCGCATTCAAATTATTCACCAAAAAAATCGTGGTTTAGCTGGCGCTCGCAACGCTGGAATCCGCCAAGCTAAAGGCGACTATCTTGCTTTCCTTGATGGAGACGATCTCTGGTTGCCAGAAAAACTTGAAAAGCACGTCCAACATTTAGAAGCTTCTCCTCATGTTGGCGTTAGCTTTAGTCGATCGCAATTTATTGACAGCGACGGCAACTCTCTCGGCATCTATCAAATGCCCAGGCTTAAAGATATTACACCCGACCATTTGCTCTGTCGCAATCCGATTGGTAATGGTTCCGCTCCTACAATCCGTCGCGAAGTAATGGAAGCCATCCGCTTTGAGCAAAACTTGCATGGAACGGTTGAAGATTTCTACTTTGATGAAAGCTTCCGACAATCCGAGGATATCGAATGCTGGTTTCGCATTGCCATGCAAACGTCTTGGCAAATTGAAGGAATTCCAGATTCTTTAACTCTCTACCGCGTTAATGGAGAAGGACTCTCTGCTAATGTTCTAAAGCAATTAGATTCTTGGGAAAAACTGATCGAAAAACACCGCACGGAATTTCCAGAACTCGTCGGACGCTGGGAAAAGCCCGCTAGAGCTTATCAACTGCGTTACCTATCTCGTCGTGCCGTTCGTCTCAAGGATGGTTGCATGGCAGTTAAATTAGTCAATCGCGCTCTCTTAACTCATTGGCAAATTTTGTTATCCGAACCCCGTCGCACGATTTTAACGGCAGGTGCTGCTTACTTACTTTGCTATTTTCCATCGTCGCTTTATTCCCGTCTCGAATCGCTGGCTTTAAAAACCGCAGGTTTTCTCCAAAAAGTCAAGATTATGCGCGAACAATTGCGTTTTTCCTCAACTTTAAACAATTCTGCTTATTAATTCCCCGCTATTATTCAACGATTGTTTAGGAGATATGACAATGAAAGTTTTATTAGTTTCTTCTACTGGCGGTCATTTTAATGCTCTACAAAAGTTAAGTGATTTCTGGGGACAACACGATTGTTGTTGGGTAACTTTCCGCACTGATGCTACCGAGAAGGCACTCAAAAATAAAAATGTTTACTGGGCTTATAGTCCTACCAATCGTAATTTGCCAAATCTTGTCAGAAACTTTATTTTAGCTTTTCAAGTTATTTTACAAGAACGCCCTCAATTAATTCTGACTACTGGGGCAGGCGTTGCCGTTCCTTTCATTATTTTAGGGAAATTATTGGGCGCTAAAACAGCCTTTGTGGAATCTTTTACGCGGATTAAACAGTTAAGTTTATCGGCTCGATTGGTCATGCCGTTTCTCGATGTTGTTTACGTTCACTGGCAACAACTCAAGCAGCGTTATTCAAAAGCCGAATTGATTATCTCTAATACGCTTTAACAAATTCCAAAATCTATCGATCGAAAGTCAAGGCAAAGGAAAATGCTCTGTGAAAGCATTTTCCTTTTTTTTGCCTGTCCTCGAAATAGTCTGCCCAGAGAAGAAGGAATGAAAATACTATTTGCAGACAAAAGTTAGACAAAAGTTAGACATCCGAAAAGCTTTCGTAGGCGCGATCGTAGATCGACGAACTCGATACTGATAGATATAGAGAATTTAATCGAGTTTTTTGAGGTTGTCATGATTTTAGTCACAGTTGGTACAGAAAAGTTTCCTTTCAATCGCCTCATGCAGTGGGTCGATCTCCTCCAAAAAGAAGGTTTCATTTCAGCAGAAGAAGAAGTTATCGTTCAATATGGTTCTTGCACTGTCGTCTCTGACAAAGTTAAAGGCTATTCCTTACTTCCTGTTAATGAATTTCAAAATCTCCTCAAACAAGCGCGTCTAGTTATCGCTCATTGCGGAGAAGGGACTATTGATGTGTTGGCTAAAAATTCGGTGCCTTTTATTTTAGTTCCTCGTAGCGATCGCTTTAACGAACACGTTGACGACCATCAAATTGAATTAGCAGAAGTTTTAGCCGAACAAGGTATCCCCATTGCTTACTGTCCTGGAGATTTAGCTCGTTTTGTTGTCGCACCTGAAGCGATTCGAGTTTCAAAAGTTCCTGCTGATTCTTATGCCTATGCTTCGTCGCTTCTCGACAAAAGATTTGGTTCCACTCCAGTTGCAGAAGAACCAGCTATTCTCGCTCCTTCTCCTTTAGGGTGGCAGAACTACCTCTTTGGATTTTGGCAAAAACTAACGGTCAAGCTTCCTATTTTATCTAACTAATTTAAGTTTTTAGAAACCTAAAAACTATTTTTAAATCTAACCAAAAACGATTCTATAACCAGAGAAAAAACAACCATGTCACAGCAACTAACCTCCAATCCAGGAATTTTTACAGTCGGACAAGCTGGAAAAGTTTCTTTAGATTTTCTTTATGATGGTGGAGACTATCGCGGAGAATTAGCCATCTTTAGCTTAAAAGGAATGGAAAATTTGGAAGTCGGTTCGACAGATTTTATTCAAGAAGCTGCACGCCGCGCCCTCAGCTATTCCAAGTTAGGCTATGTCGCTATCTCCGATGAGACAGAAGGGGCAAAATTCAGTGCCAAACTTTCGTGGGAAAACGACTATAATGCTGGCACCTATAAAGGGATCAAAAACTTTACGATGGATGCGGGCGATCGCTTTGCCGTCATGTTAGTTCCCCACGGCAAAGTTAGAGAACTTTATAATAATCCTTCTCGCACCGATAGTCGCCGTCCGCTTTTTTCGATCGACACTGCTAACCCAAACAATACAACTCAGTTTTATCAACTCAATGACGCGAAGGGAATGGGCAATACCTTTGTGTTTGAAGATAGAACTATTCCCAACGGTTCGGATCGCGATTTTAACGATGTAACCTTTCAAATTATCGGTGCGGCGGGAGAAGCAACCAGCGTATCTACGCTTATGCCTGCGGGTTCAGACTGGCGCAAGACAGATGTGGGCAAACAAGTTCTTGACTACGCTAGCCGTCCTACCTACGAAACGGGAGTTTTTCGCGTCGATGCTAGCGGACAAGTCAATATTGACTATCTCTTCGATGGAGGAGCTTATCAAGGGGAATTGGCAATTTTTAGCCTCAAGGGAATGGAAAACCTGAAACTTGATTCTCCAGCTTTCGCTCAAGAAGCGGCACGGAGAGCTTTAAGCAATTCCACATTAGGTCGCATCGTCATTCAAGACAGCACCGATAAGGCTCAGTTCAGCGCTAAGTACATTTGGGAAAATGATTTTAATAGCGGAACTTATAGAGGCGTGAGAACTTTTGCCATGAATCCTGGCGAGGATTTTGCGGTGATGATGGTTCAAAACAGTACCGTACAAAATCTCTACAACAATGTTAATAATATGTGGAGTAACGGTCGCTTGCCCATCTTTTCCATTCCCGCTGCCAATGGTTCTCCCAACAATCGCCAGATGGTAGACGTGACAGGAAAGGGCGATACCTTTGCGATGGAAGATGAGCGCCTGAGTTGGGGCAAACTAGCCGATAAAGACTACAACGATATCATCTTTAAAGTAACGGGTGCAAAGGGAATTGCACCTTTGATGAGTCAAGAGATTAATCCAGGACGCGACTGGAGTCAGTCTCCTGTAGGTAAAGAGATGCTTCAGCATATTACTCGTCCTAACTTTAGCGGTGGTGTCTTTGATACTGGCGAAAATGGTAAAGTTCGCATCGATTTCCTTTATGATGGCGGTTGGTTTAACAAAGGCGAACTCGCAATCTTTAGCCTCGATGGAATGGAACAATTTAAAGTCGGTTCGCAAGCATTTATGCAAGAAGCGGCGAGAAGAGCGTTGAGTAATTCTACTCAAGGTTATGTCGTTGTCAAGGATTCGCTAGAAGGAGCAAAATTTTCTGATAAAGTTGCCTGGGAAAATGTTTTTAATAATGGCGCATATCAAGGAATTAAAACCTTTCAAATGGAGTCGAGAGGTCATTTTGCCTTCATGCTGGTGCAGAATAACTCCGTTGCTTCGATCGCGAATAACCCTAGTGCGATGTGGCAAAACGGCAATATGCCGATCTTCTCGATTCCTGAAGCTAACGCCGCTAGTAAACCCATAGAAATGGTTAAAATTGGCGATCGCGGCTTGTATGGTTTCGAGGACGTGCGGATGGATCGCAGCGTTTCCGATAAGGATTATAACGACCTGATTATCCAAGTTAAAGGTGCTACAAGCAACACTGCGCTGATAGATACTCACATCAATCCTAATCGCGATTGGCGCAATACCCAATTAGGCAACAATATTACTACCTATGCTAACCGTCCCGAATTTGAAAAAGGTGTTTTGACTACTGATGGTACGGGTAGAGTTGAAGTCGAATTTCTCTACGATGGCGGTTATTACAAAGGTGAAGTCGGTATTTTTAGCCTTGCTGGAATGGATAGCTACCAACCCGGATCTGAAGCTTTCATCCGCGAAGCAACCCGACGAGTACGAAGCAATTCAGCACAAGGTTACGTTGTCGTACAAGATTCCCTAGAAGGCGCTAAATTTACTGGCGGACTTGACTGGGAAGGTAACTTTAACCAAGGTAGTTTTAACGGTGTTAAGGTGCTGACGCTAAATCCAAACGATAGCTTCGGTATCATGCAAGTGCCTAATGGTACGATCGCAGAAGTGGCTAACAATCCCAAACTCGATGGTGCTAAACGTCCTCTATTCTCTATGCTCGATTCTAATCCTGCTTACAGCTTCCAGATTGGCAAAGTCGATATGGCAGGAGGCTCAACAATTGTTTCGCTCGAAGACCAACGCTTAGATGGAATCAGCGATCGCGACTACAACGATATTATCCTTCGCTTTAAAGGATTAGAAGTTGCTGCCGATCCTCTAGATCGCGTTATGGCTTCTGGCAAAGACTGGCGTGCTACAGTCATGGGAGAAAAACTGTTTGATTACGTCAACGCGCGGGACAAAAACAGTACCACCCCAGAAGCATTTGGCGAACAATCAGGTCTTTACCTGCACGGTACTCGCAACAATGATACATTACTGAGCAATACGAGTAACGATTATCTAGCAGGTCGCGAGGGTAACGATAATTTACTCGGTCGCGAAGGTAACGATATCCTTGTTGGCGGTGTTGGTAATGATACCCTGTTCGGCGGTGTTGGTAACGATACTTTCAAGTTCAATTCTTTGCAAGATGCTGGCGATACCATAGGCGATTTTAGCACGAGCGATCGTCTCAATCTCGACAGCCTATTTACTTCTCTCAATTATTTAGGTTCCACTCCGGTTGCAGATGGCTATCTACAATTTCAACAAGTGGGTGTCGATACGCAAGTTCTTATCTCTGCCAATGGCACTGCTTCTAACTGGGTGCGTTTAGCGACAGTCAGCAATATTAACGCATCTACTTTAGCAAGCAATACCGTGATTTAAAAAGTTTTGCTGAGATTAGAGCTTTTGCAAAACTCAAAAATAATCATTCACATTCAAGGTTCATAGGAACCGACGCGCTTAGCGCAGCGGGTAGCTTGCTTCTCCTTCTTGAGTGAAGCATCGAGGTTAAAGGGAAAAATACATTTTTTCCTTTAACCTTTCTTTTCCCCTTTCTAAAGCAAGGAGTCTATTGAGTTAAAGAAAATTGGACGATATTAGGCACAAGTTAGACAATTAATGTTCTTTCGTAGGCGCGATCTTAAATCGGCAACTGAAATACTAGATAGTGTAGAGAAAAAAATTTGAAACTGTTGAAATTTCAGGGAATCCAGAAATGACTTACTCAGCTTTAAATGATAATTGTTTGTTGCTTAACTGCGATCGCACTTGCTTAATTCAACTTCCCGAACACTTCACCATACCTGAAGCCAATTCATTAGACGAAAAATTTAAAGAAATTATTCGCGATCGGTCTACTCCAAAAAAAATTATTCTAGATTTTGCTAAAACTACCTGGATTGATACTAGCGCGTTGCTTTATCTGAAGAAAATTATTCGAGTTGCTTCAACCCTTGAAGTTGATATAGTAAGTTGGAGTTTTTCTCCCCAAATCAAAACGCTTTTTTCTCGT
Source organism: Candidatus Altimarinota bacterium (assembly GCA_012031035.1). GTDB lineage: Bacteria > Cyanobacteriota > Cyanobacteriia > Cyanobacteriales > Microcystaceae > Hydrococcus. The sequence goes on from JAAUUT010000017.1 coordinate 54,405, forward strand.
TCGGGATGCGATCGCCTCTTTATAAGTAATACAGAAACCGAAGCTATTTGGAAAGAAGAAAATAAACAAGAACAGACGATTCATCCTTCTATTAATTCTCGAATTAAGCGTTTATTTGATATTTTAGGGGCTTTAATCGGTTTAGCGATTACGGCAATTATTTTTATTCCTCTTGCGATCGCGATTCAATTAGATAATCCTGGCCCAATTTTCTACAGTCAAATTCGTTGCGGTTACATGGGAAAACCATTTCGGATTTGGAAATTTCGGTCGATGGTCGTTAATGCAGATCGCCTACAAGCAAAAATTGAAAATCAAACCAATAGTGGGTTTTTCTTCAAAAACAAAAACGATCCTCGTATTACTAAAGTAGGTCGCTTTTTAAGAAAAACCAGTTTAGATGAATTTCCTCAATTTTGGAACGTTCTTAAAGGAGAAATGAGTCTGGTGGGAACGCGACCCCCAACTATCGAAGAAGTTTACAAATATGAAATTTCTTACGGACAGCGCCTCGATGTTAAACCAGGTTTAACGGGGGAATGGCAAGTTAATGGACGTTCTAAAGTTCTTGATTTTGAAGAAGTAATACGTTTAGACATAAATTATCAGCAAAAATGGAGCGTTCTTTACGACCTTAAATTAATTTTTAAGACAATCTATGTGATTTTTAGCAAGGATAGTGGTGCTTGTTAAAACTCTTTTAGCAATGTAATGTTTACAAAATAAATTTATTTACCCCCAATTTGGGTTGAATAAAATAGAGGATGGGCAATCTAAATTTTAGTTTTTTTTAAGCTTACTGCCTGTCCTTTTTTTTGATCGAGTTTAAGTTAATTGCCAAGATTAAATGGTGCAATTTATTGGATTTTCAATAATTTATTTACTTAAGTATTTTTTCTAACTATTTGTTTGTTCAGCTATTTTCTTGATAATATAAATCTCAGTATATTTTCGATTTATTAATTGATTTTTATAATCGAAAGTAACCTAAAAACTAATATATTTTCGGTTATTTATTTTAACTAGACTAGTTAAAATAAAAATATATTTGTTTCTAAGACAATGCAAATTTAATTTTGTATCGCCTTAGAGAAAATCATCATTTTTAATCTGGTAAAAAATATGATTCCTGACTCACTTAATTATTCAAAACCACTTTCTAAAAAATCGAGTTCAAAGACAAATTCTTTGGATTTAGAGCAAGATTTCGATCGCGTTGCTTCAAACCCTGTAGATCGAGGATTACTCAACAGCAATAAAAAAAGTGCTTTGACTCCAAAAAATGCTCCTATTTTTACAGCGCCAGAAGAGATTAAATTATCTGAAAATTGGGAACAAGACACTGTTGAATATTGGGAGTCATCTCTTTATAACGATTCTCTTTTTAGCTATGCAAACTCCAGCGAGCAAAGAGTTCAATTTGTAGAAGTTAATCAATCCTTTTCAACTCTTAATACTGCTACATCGCTATCGACTAACCAAGGATTTCAGATTATTGGCACTAAAATATACGATCCCAACGGACGAGAGTTCATTAGCAAAGGCACCAATATGTTTGCTTGGGAAAGAACATCTAATGTCAATTCCTATGTAAATACTTGGGGGTTTAATACTATTAGAGTTCCCAATTATTTATTAGGTAGCTATAATCAGCCTCATCCCAACGCAGATGGCTATGCTACTAATCGTCAAATTGTCGATGCTTTTACCAGTAGGGGTGCAGTTGTTATTTTTGACGCACACGATCGCATCGGTAGATATTATGATGGAACAGAATTTGAAGTTCTCAAAAACTATTGGCGCGACATGGCGCGGCAGTTTGGTAACAATCCCTATGTTTGGTTTAATTTGCACAACGAACCCGGCAATGGAATTGCCAATCCAAATAAATGGGTTAATTATCATCGCGAACTGATCGATATTATTCGTTCCGAAGGCGCTAATAATATTGTCGTTGTTGATGGCGAATCTTGGGGACAAGACTATCGAACTCAAACCATTCCCACTGCTGCCAATCAAATCATGAATGGCAACAATAATGTCCTTTTCTCAATCCATGTTTACGACCAGTGGAATGGTAGAAATATCGGTCAATACTTCGATACCGTGCAGAGTCAAGGCATTCCGATTATAGTTAGCGAGTATGGGTCTACTAATGTAGGACGCAGTACCCTAGATGCGAGTCAGCGAATGATGGCAGCAGCACAAGAACGCGAGATTGGTAGAATCGTCTGGGTTGCTAAAGCTAACGATCTCAACGATCTTACCACTGGTGCAGGAGGACACGCAGAGTATTTTAACGGAACGAACCCGGAAATTCTCACCAATTTAGGAAGGATGGTACGAAATGATTTGCAGAGAATCGAGAGTTTAGAAACGCTTCCAACCGCTTCCTCACAACAAAGTCAACCATTGACAAACAATAGTGACGATCTTCTAGTGGGTAATAGCAGTGAAACTCTAGTTCAAAATAACGCGAACGATTCACTTTTGAGTAGCAAAACCAGTACAGATCGCTTATCTGATAGCCTGAAGTATGAAGTTCTTACCAATAGTGATAGTCATTATGTTTCCGTTGACGACTCATTCGACTTAGGTATCGGTAACACTCAACTCATACCCCTATCTGATTTTCAACACAATGGTATCTTCAGCAGTGAAAGTAGTAATGCAGTCATGCCATCCGTAGCAATCGATCTTTCTAGTTAGTAAAGACGATCGCTGCTAGATCCTGACAGATTCTAGCAGAAAGTTTTTATTTGCTTTAGCTACTACATTTCAACTTTGTATTATGACAGCGATCGATTAGAAGGTCGAACTTTAAAAAACCCTCGGTTTTTAGAAAACCGAGGGTTTCTTTTCTCCCAAAAAAGTTAGACAGTTTAAAAGCTTTCGTAGGCGCGAACGTAGATTGGCGAACTCGATACTAAATAAATATAAAGCTAACTCTTTAATATCGTTGCCAAGAATTCGAGCAGTTTAATAGCAACTAAAGTTATTACTAAAAGCATTTGCACTGCTTCCTCCAGAACAATTTCAATTGCATTTAGGCGGATATGACCCTGATGAGGAGATTAATGCTACAGCAAGACTCACCAACCCAGAACCGAGTAAACCGACCCGGCAGCAATCATTTTTTGCGGTTGGAAAGAAGTCACTTTTGGCGTACTGGAAGTTTGACATTGGGCTTCTAAAGCTTCCTCAATGCGAGTTTCAATACAAAGCGCTGCGTTGCTAAACCCGCCATACAATTTTACAACGCTGAGTCGCATTCGTATATCGGGGCTAACAAACCAAAAACGCTCAATGACACTCATCGTTTCATATTCTGTAGTCAACAACAGTACGCCAGCATCATCGATTTGGTAGCGACCTACAACCGGAACAATTTCAGCATAGCCTCGTTCGCGCAACAGTCTGCCTTGACAGAGAGTGCCAGCATCGGGCACGATCGCAAATACGGTTTCTCCCTCGTGGTTATCATCCTTCTTAAAATCCCACTGCATCGTGCCTTTCCAATGTACGTGAGAACCGCCTACAGCAAGGCTAGAATCAATTTCGTGCATCTCGCACAACCTGATGACATCCTGATGGGCGGCAGCAAAAAACTCTACCTCTATATCGGAATCTCCCCTTTCTGCGGCTTTAAAAACAAGGTGGTGAGTCATGCGGTGCGATCGCCATTTACCCGCACTCAGTTGAAAAAATTCGATTATATCCATTGATTAAACCTCTGAAGTAACTTTTTCTAAAAAGATGACACCGTTGCGATCGTAGGCATGGTAAACCTCTAGCTTCAATAGGTCACACTTTGAGGAGCCATCAATTAAGCAATAAGCAACTCCATGACCCGGACAGTAAATATGTTGCTCGTCATGAAATCCATCGATCAAATTGATTCCCATATGGGGACAAATTGCACTCACCACTCTCAACCCATTGGCATTTCTAATCGCAATAACACTTTCATTTCGCAAATTAATTAGCATCTTTTCGCCTATGCCAAGCGTGTCAGAATTGCATAGGGCAATAGGTGTTTTAGCACTCAGATCGGAATTTACTTTAACGGATATTCGCTTCTCCACATGAGGTTTTTGTTTGCCTTTATGCAACTCATCAAAATGCTCTCTCATTGACACTTTGATGAGATTTTCTAAGTCTCCTTTGGCAATATCTTTAGAAGAGTAAAAACCAGATCCTCTTTCATGGAGGGCATCAGAATTAAACTCAAGTTTGAGATAAATTTGGGAAATGATAGCAATTCTCGTGTAATCCGAAATATTTAAGTGACTGCTATGCAACATATCGTAGTTGAATAGCAAAATACTCCCATCTGGAACGCTAATTTTATGAGGCTTTGTGACGGTGATTCCAAAAGGAAGGTAGCTAGAACTAGCTGCAATATCTCTAAAATCAATCGCTTGTCCAAAAAAATCAGGATATAAAACGACCCCATTATCTTCTGTAGCACCTTCTATTGCCCACCAAAGAGTAGTTCCACCGAGAGGCGCTCCATACCAACTGTCGATATGCGGTTGATGAACCTTGGCTGCATAGGGTTGTTTTGCAATCCTCTCAAATCCTGGATAGGTATGTAAAGTTTTCTTCTGATGAGATTGAATAAACGTTTTAATTTTTCCAACAACAATTTTCGTTAATGACTTGACTGTTTGTGCAAGGGTATCGATATTTAAACCTCTAAATTTAATTTCTGTTTGCCTCAATTGCCACTTGAGATTTTCTTCCAAACATATTTTTTTCCTTAGTTCGCTGTATTTATGATGGTAATCTGCATTAGTTACTTTCGATTGAATTGCTACTTGGTGGGGATAGCTTATTTTGAAGGCAAATGGATTTCCTTCCATGAAGAATTCATCGGAAATTTGCAAATTATTTGTACCAACAGAAAAAGTCAGTTGAAGCATAATTTTTTTGATCTGGTGACTTCCCTTAACAAACAAATCTAGATCGGCAAGTTTGTCTGCCGGAAAATATTCGTGCAGTTTACACAGACCATATTTTTCAACTAACTGGCGACACCTAGCTCCTTCGAGTTTTTCGATTCCGTCTAGCAAGACTTGTTTAACAGCATCATAGTATTCTTTTTTATTCTCAAATTCATCGAGAATAAAGTAGTTTGCGTCATTAAGACTTTCTAAAAGCTGATTAGAACTCTTAGTTTTTTCAAAAAAATTAATGGTTATTGACATATAAATCTCAACTTAACTAAAAAAACTTTTTAAAAAATCGACCTAAATTCGACCAATTTTATTACAAAAAATTACAGTTGTTTATTTTCTAAATTGAATGAGTTTTGTCCAACTTTAAAAATAAGAATGGAGCTATTTGCAACTCAATTGACCGAGCGATCGCACAAAGATTTTAACCTTGACAGATGAAGGCTAATGACTTGTAAAATTAAACTGATTGGTTTTATAAAGAGAGCTTCAAATTTTTTATCTGAATATAAGGGTTATATCTTGAAAAAATATTTTAGAGGATAAAGATAAAGAAGTTCTGAAGAAATCAAAAGTTAAGCAAATTTATAATTTTTTTGTTTCAAACATAAAAAGGCGGCGTAATGGCGAAGCTTGGGGACAAGACTATCGGACTCAAACTATTCCTACCGCTGCCAATCAAATCATGAATGGCAACAATAATGTCCTCTTCTCAATCCATGTTTACGACCAGTGGAATGGTAGAAATATCGGTCAATACTTCGATACCGTGCAGAGTCAAGGCATTCCGATTATAGTTAGCGAGTATGGGTCTACTAAGGATTGAGAATTAAATAAGCTCCAAAAATAGACAGAGTGATGATAGGCTGAACTTATCCAGTGAGCAGCAACTGAAGGCATGAATCCCTATCCTTTAAAAGTCGAGCAACAAATGCAAAGGTTTTACCAATCTTTGTCAGAAAAAGATCGTCGTCGGTATGCCGCAATAGAAGCCCTGAAACTGGAATGGGGAGGAATAACTTATATTAGTCAACTGTTTGGGTGTGACTACTACACAATTCGATTGGGGATAGAGGAACTCGATGATGAATCAGCTATGAGCATGAGAAAGGTTCGTCGCAGTGGAGGAGGACGCAAGTCAGCCTTTGAAACAATAGAAAGATTGGATGCCACATTTTTAAAAGTTATTGCTCAACATACAGCAGGTTCACCAATGGATGAACAGATCAAATGGACGAATTTAAATCGACAAGAGATTGCTCAACTGTTAAAAAGTGAGGGGGTAGCAGTAAGTGTCACAGTAGTAGACCAACTGTTGGAGAAGTACAATTATCGTAAACGCAAAGCCCAGAAACGATTGCCAACAGGCGAACATCCCCAACGCAACGAACAGTTTGAAAACATTGAAAAACTGAAAGTTTCTTATCAACAAGCAGGTAATCCGGTTTTGAGCATGGATACTAAAAAAAAGAACTAATTGGACAGTTGTATCGAGAGGGACGGATGTATACTACCGAAGAAATTCAGGTCTTCGACCATGATTGGAAGTCTTTGGCTAAAGGAGTTGCGATTCCACATGGCTTATATGACCTGAGTCTGAATGTGGGTTACATCCAGATTGGGACTAGCCATGATACGGGCGAGTTGGCCTGTGATTCGATTCGAATAAGGTGGCAACATTATGGGTTACTAGATTATGGGGCGGCAAGTTCAATCTTGCTACTATGTGATAGTGGTGGCAGTAATAGTTCTCGGCAATATTTATTCAAACAAGATTTACAAGCCTTGGTCAATGAGTTGGGAATTGAAATTCGGATTGCCCATTATCCTCCTTATACCTCTAAATACAATCCCATTGAGCATCGTTTGTTTCCCCATTTGACTCGTGTTTGCCAGGGAGTAATTTTCGATTCGGTTGAAATGGTGAAGGACTTGATGGCGAAGGCGAAGACCCATACTGGTCTTAGAGTGTTGACAACGGTTTTAGAGCGAGTCTACAAAACAGGTCGTCAAGTTACAGAAAATTTCAAGCAAACGATGGAAATTGTGTTTGATGATTATTTGCCGCAATGGAATTACACTGCTAAACCGCAGAGAGCATAATTCTGGAGCTTATTTAATCCACATTCCTATCCCTCTTTTGTCACTCTCCGAAATCAATTCATAATAAATAAGTTAGTTTACCCAGAAGAATAAAAGGGTTGAAATTGATTCATGCTCTCAATAAGCTGATGAAATCCCAGCAATAAACGACGTG